>NZ_JBQFPK010000010.1:0-202574 GCF_056534465.1 Ruegeria sp. D3 | reverse complement strand
AAAGCGTATGTGACAAGAGCGGTTTGAACGGTCGGTAGCTCAATCCGTTGTCTGCATATTGAACGGCGTCCAACTCGCTGACCACGGAAATGCGCAGCGAAGGTTCAGTTTCCGCCCAAATTGATGAATGCTGCGTAGCGAACCAGTGTCCACTTTGGGCTCGAAGCAGACATTCGCTGCGGCTCACGCAAATGGCCGCTTTGGGCGCCCCCCGAAGGCGACCCGAAGTTGCTAGATTTCAATGTCTTCGGCGATTGCTAGCGCATCCTGCAGCTCGACGCCGAGATACCTGACGGTGCTGTCCATCTTCGTATGCCCCAACAGGTGCTGAACGGCGCGAAGATTGCCTGTCTTCTTGTAAATCTGGGTCATCTTCGTCCGCCTCATCGAATGCGTACCGTATGCGCTCGTCTCAAGACCGATCGATTTGACCCAATCGCGGACGATCCGCGCATACTGGCGGGTCGAGATATGCAGCCGCTCGTGGAAGCGGCCAGGGCAAAGGTACTCGGAGCAAACCATGAGCTCGTCTTCCATCCACTTCTCGACTGAGGCGCGTATGTCTTCGGAAATCTCAAAGCGAACAGGTTTCTGCGTCTTGCTTTGCAGGACGGAGGCGCGCTCCTTGATCAGACCTGATGCCATTGCATCGACGACTTTCATCTTCACCAGGTCACAGCGGCGCAGCTTGCTGTCGATCGCCATATTGAACAGCGCTAGGTCGCGGTGGTTTTCGGCCAATTCAAGTCGAACACGGATCGCCCAGACATGCTTAGGCTTCAGCGGTCGTTTCTGACCCACGATGCGGCCCTTGTTCCATGCGGGGCGAAGTGCGCGAATGGCTGGAAGGTTTGGTGTTTCCATGACTGATCCTCCGATCCGCCATGCCCTCCCGAAACGACAACCCGACACTGACGAGGCACCATATCACGGGGTTGCTGCGCGGCCTCTGAAGTCCGGAAGGAGCCCAAAGCGGACTGAAATGTGCTCGCCAAAAGGAATTGCGGCGATAGACATTCTCTTGAGCGGTCTAACCCATCACTAAATGCATTCACCGCCATCGATAACCAGGGCTTGCCCCGTCATAAAAGCGGATTCATCTGAAGCTAAATAGACGATCCCATGGCCAATCTCTTCAACTGTCGCCCATCGACTCATGGGGATCGCCTGCTCGATGTAGCTTTCCAGTTTGGCACGGCCTCCCATCTGCTTTTCGAAGCCTGCATTGAAAGGGGTGTCTACAAATCCTGGACATAGGGCGTTGAAACGGATTGCATTGACAGCGTAGTCGGCTGCCATCTGCCGGACCATCGCAACAGCAGCGTGCTTTGTAGTCGCATAGGCGATCATACCCCGGTCATATTGAACCCCAGAATTGGAGGCCGTGACGATCACGCTGCCTCCACCTTGTGATTTCATATGGGGGACGGCTGCACGCGCGGCAATGAAGTGAGCGCGGACATTCAATGCCCAAGAAGCATCCATTCCATCTGGTTCCACTTCTTCCAGCGTTCCTTCGATCTGCAACCCAGCGTGAGAGTGCAACACGTCAAGCCGACCGAAGTTTTTAACTGCTTCGTCTATGGTTCTGGTAAGGGCATCGTCATCGGTCACATCAAGCTGTATGGCAGATGCTTGATTTCCCTGCGCAACGATTGCGGCCACAGTGGCTTCAGCAAGTGTTGCATCGCGATCGGTTACCACAACATGCGCACCCTCTTGTGCCATTGTCATTGAACCCGCCCGACCAATTCCTGATCCCGCGCCCGTCACGAGCGCGACCTTACCTGCAAGCCGCATGTCACTTGGCTCCTTTATTTAACTATTCGATTTTGAGGCGCCTCGGCGCAAAAGCAGCTGCGCTGCTACGAGCAACAAGAGCGACGCGCCCATAACCATAGTGCCGATGGCATTGATCTCGGGTGTTACGCCGCGCCGGATGGATGAGAATATGTAGATTGGCAGGGTTGTTTCTGAGCCAGCTACGAAGAACGCGATGATGAAATCATCAAATGAGAAAGTGAAGCTGAGCAGGAAGCCTGCCAAAATTGCCGGTGCTATCAACGGCAGGGTCACCTGTCGAAAGGTGCCCCAGGGCGTCGCAAAGAGGTCAGCAGAAGCTTCCATGAGCGCGCGGTCCATACCCGATAGCCTTGCACGTACGATGATTATGACCAGCGCCATTGTGAACATGGTGTGTGCGGCGACAAGCGTGGGCATCCCCATGGAAAGTTGCGGGGGATTTGCTCCATCGGGCCATAGGCTTGCAAGAAGCGGGTTTAGCCAGCCGAATACGGTGACCAGGGCAATGAGTGTCGCGATGCCGATGACGATACCGGGTATCATTATCGCAATATAAATCATCGCATCAAACAAAGTTCGGAGCCATCCCTTAACCCCTTGTAAAGCGATAGCCGCCATGGTTCCGAGAGTGGATGCGAGGCAAGCAGTTATGAATGCCGCAAGCAGACTGGTCTCGAGCGCGTCCATTACAAATGGGTTGTTCAGCGCTTTACCATACCATTGGGTCGAGAACCCCATGAACTGACTTGCGTGTCGTCCGGCATTAAAGCTGAAAAGCGCGATGATGCCGATTGGAATATAGAGAAAAAGGTAGACGCAAATCGCGTATAAGCGCATCGGGCCCTCACATCAGCGAGACATCTTCGCGCTGGCCACCCAGGCGCGAGATGAATTTCATGTAAATTGAGACAGTGACAAGCATTACGACAACCAGAGTCATTGCGACCGCCGATCCGTACGCCCAGTTCCGAGACTGCAGGAACAGGTCCACCAGCGCATTTCCGACGAAAAAGACCTTTCCGCCGCCCAAGATCGCTGGGATCAGAAACTCGCCCATCAGCAAGATGAAGACCAGCATGCAGCCAGTTGCGATACCAGGTACCGACAAAGGAAGTGTCACCTGACGGAACGTACGCCATGGGGTAGAGCCGAGATCAGCCGATGCTTCCAGAAGGCGTTTATCCAGTTTGTCTAAGCTTACAAAAATCGGGAAAACCATCAGAGGTATATACCCATAGACAATCCCGACAAGCACAGCGAACGGCGTATTTATCAGGCGGATATCATCGATGCCGATCGACTCTAGTAAAGCGGGCAAGCCACGCCCCCCAAGGATGAAAATCCAAGCGTATGACCGGATCAGGATCGATGTCCAGAACGGCACGATCACTAGGATCAACAGCGAAGTTCTCCACTTTGGTGAACAACGCACTGCAAGAAAGTAGGCGAGCGGGTAGGCAATTACCAACGCAGCGATAGTCCCCAGAGGTGCAAGGATCAAAGTGTTCTTAAACGCCGTCCATCGCGCAGGAAGGTTGGCATATTGTTCCAACGTGAACGCTGGAACGTAGCCTCCGGCGGCACCCCGTTCGCCAAAGGAAAAGACGAAGACGACCAGCAGAGGAAGGGCTAGCATTACCAAAAGCCATATTCCTGCTGGAGCCAGCAACAGTGCTTTTCTGCCTCGTTCGGTCATTTTGTCCTCGTCTTTTCCGATATTGGCGGCCTTGCCGCTTAGGCCGACTTGAAGCGGGCGAGCAACTCGGCACGGTTTGGATCGGTTAGTGTAGCCGCCGCGCCGAACTCGAGTGCATTCAGAAGGTCAGCTGCCGGATAAAGGATCGGATCTTCCAGTAGTTCCTTCGGCAGCAACGCATTGGTGCGAGCATCAGCCGATGGATAGCCGTGAGCGAGGACTTCTTTCGCATTAACTTCCGGGTTCAGCAGGAAGTCGATCAACGCATAAGCGGCATCCATATGGGGTGCGCCCTTAGGAATAGCGTAGTAGTCGGACCAGAGTTCACCGCCCTCAGTTCCCAGAACGTAGGCGATTTCAGGCATGTCGACATTCATCTGCTTGCCGTCACCTGTCCAGCACATCGTCATCCAGGCGTCACCGTTACGCATCGGTGGCTGATAATCCGACGAGATTGCAAACAGATGCGGTTTGGCATCCAGCAACAATTTCTCGGCATCCGCCAGTTCCTTCTCATCGACCGAGTTAAAGGAGTAGCCGAAGTATTTCAGGGCATTACCGATGGTGGTGAGTTGGTAATCATGCACCATTGTCCGGCCTGAGTAACCTTCCATAGTAAGGTCCCAGAACTCTTTCCATGTGGTTGGAGTCGGAGCGCCGTCAAGCTTGCTGGTGTTCACTGCAAAGCCAGTCGTGCCCCAGTTTTTTGGGACCGCGTAAAGCTGGCCATCGACAGAACCGGCGTCGGAAAAGCGCTGTTCGAATGAACCTGCGTCGTAGTTTGGCAGTTTGGACGTATCGAGCGGGATGATCAGATCTTCACCCACATACGTAGTGATCGTGTAGTTGGTTGGAACGAAAACGTCCCAGCCAGACCCTCCAGCCTGTAGTTTTGCCAACATCTCTTCGTTCGAGCCAAAAACATTGACCTGAACATGGGCGCCAGTGGCTTCCGTGAAAGCTTCGAAGTTCATCTCGTCATGGTAGTTCGGCCATGTGGCGAGGATCACTCGGTCGCCAATGTCCCCGGCAGCAAATGCCGGGCGTGGACGCAACCCAGGAATGGCCGTGCCCAGAACGGCCGTTGCCATCCCAAGACCTGTCACGCCTAAGAAATGTCGCCGTGTAACCGAACCCTTTTGGTACCGGCGAAGCTCTTCCATGAACTTTTGCTTGGAAATAGTCCCATTATCCTTGGTCATTGTGAACCTCTCTGTTGTTGGATTGCGGGATTTGTTATTTTTCCAGGATCAGCAGTGCGCCTTCGCCCCATGAAACAAAGGCCTGCTCTCCTGCATTGAACGTCCCCTCGTTCAATTCCGCTTGCCTTGGCACAAGTACGTGGAAGTCACCCAGTGCTTCGTTGCGCGCAAGGTATTCTGTGTGCTCCCCAAGGAAGATCCGATTTTGAATGGTAACTGGCAGAGCGATTTCAGCTGTGGGTAGCGCGCGGGTCAGCGTGATCTGTTCAGGACGGATACTAACGCACACTTCCTGCCCTGCATCTATTGGAATTTCCGGAGTTCCGTGCACCTTTTGGCCACTCGCTAAACGCACAGTGATTTGGTCGGCTGCTGAGTCAGTCACAGTTGCATCGAAGAAATTTGAGGTACCTACAAATCCAGCCACGTATCGGCTGCGGGGCATGTCATAGAGTTCGCGTGGGCTGCCAACCTGCACAATACTGCCGCCTTCCATCACACAAATTCGGTCAGACATTGAAAGCGCTTCTTCTTGGTCGTGCGTGACGAGGACAAAAGTTATTCCCAGTTGTCGTTGCAGGTTCTGCAGTTCAAACTGCATTTCTTTTCGAAGCTTTCGATCCAGAGCAGCCATTGGTTCATCAAGCAGCAAAAGCTTGGGCTCGTTTACGATCGCACGCGCCAAAGCGACGCGTTGCTGCTGACCACCAGACATCTCCCAGATGCGACGTGGGCCAAACCCACCAAGACGGACAGTTTCCAGCGCTTGCTCAACCCTTGTCGTGATTGTTTGTTTGTCTACGCGTGGTCGTTGTTGGCGCAGGCCGTACGCGATGTTGTCGAACACGCTTAGGTGAGGGAAAAGAGCATAGTGCTGAAACACCATGTTGACCGGGCGATGGTGCGCATCTAAGTCGTTGACGACTTCTCCATCGAGCAACACCTGACCTTCGGTTGGCTTCTCGAAACCTGCCAACATTCTAAGCGCAGTGGTTTTGCCGCAACCAGATGGGCCTAAGAACGACAGGAACTCTCCTTTCCCAATGGAAAGATTCAGGTCTTTGGCGGCGACCACATTCCCGAAGGTCTTGGTCACTCCTCGGAGTTCCGCAATCGTCTGCATGGTGACGCTCATGTCAAAGCTCATATACTGCCGTTTTCCTTTTGCTTGATTTTTTGGCATTTGTTGGCATACCACTCAAACAAGAAAAAAGTAACAATAACTCGGAATAACTGTATATACCACAATTGGGGTATAGAGGTGCATTTCGAAAATCTGGAGCGGCGTGTGTACGATTGGATGGAAGAGGCCGGCAGGGTCGTGGAGAAGATCGGAACCCCAGAATTTCCATGTGCTTTGGCAGATGGCTTACGGCAGGTCGCACCATTTGATTTTACGGTGGTGTTTGGCCATGTCGGAACCGAAGCACCAATAGACCTTCACGACGATTTCCCCAAAAGCAAACGGCGTATTTTTGTTGAGGATTACCAAGCCGGGCCCTACGTACTTGATCCATTTTTTTTGGCCGCGACAAAACCAATAACACCGGGTCTGTACCGCATGCGCGATATCGCACCGGACAGGTTCTATCAGGGCGAATACTATCGCAGCTACTACAAAAGGACTGGGTTAGCAGAGGAGATTGGCTACTTTATCGATATCCCAGGCGCTGGGATGGTTGTGGTCTCGCTCATGCGAGCAGAGAAGCCTTTTTCCGCCAAGGAAATTCGTCATTTGCACGCTCTATGGCCGCTCGTTCGGGCAGCCTGTTGCAAACATTGGAGTGACTTTCCAACGATGGCCCGCGGCGCCGCAGCGAATGGCGTTAGTCGTCGCGTTGATCTAGCATTCCAGGCATTTGGCGATGGCGTTCTGACGCCACGAGAACGAGAAGTCGTTGAGTTCACATTGAAGGGCCATTCGGCAGAAGCTGTTGGCACAATTCTCGGCATCTCTCCAGGCACAGTCCGCATCCACAGACGCAACATTTACGCGAAACTTAGGATCAACTCGCAGGGTGAGCTTTTTTCAAAGTTCATTGAAAAGGCGCTTTAAAAGGTTCCTTGAACACCCACTTCATCCGTTTTGCCGACCTTGCTACCTTGTGACCCGGAAAACACCAAACATTTGGACGGCACTGTCTGATAGCCAAGGAACCCAAAGGGAGAGGGTTGGGACGCTCGGGACCCATGTCGGGCTAAATTAATAACCGAAAACGCTTTCGGGCCATTGTCTATCTAACCGGATCAGCCGTTTTAAATATGGCGTCAAGATACGAAAGGCAAAATTTCATGGACGCACCAGTTATCCAGTTGATTTTTATGCTCATCTTGCTGGTTGTCGTGATCTGGCTTTATATCCTGCCGATCACGATGGCAGGGCGGCGCAACCGATCCGGTTTGATCTGGTTCCTGATCGGTCTGGTTGGATCACCCCTTTTGGCTATTCTTTTGCTGCTGGCTCTAGGTGACGCACCCGAACAACCAACAACCTAATTTTGGGACGATACCATCTGACACTCAAAAGGGCTTAACCGGAGGGTATCTGGACGCTCGTGAGCCATAACGTCCTGCTCAGCATGCAATAAGGGTGCCAATTGAGACACTATACTTCCGGTAGTGAAGACAACTAGTCCTTCTCACTCTCCACAACCGTGTACTGTAAACCCAAGGTCGGCCGATTTGATTGGAGAACCACAGACCGCTTTGTCCGCACATGAGACATCGAGTAATTTTCAACGAATGACGGCTCTGCGGACAAAGCCGCCCGATGCTGGCGCAGCGAAAATAAAATCGATTGTTCGAAGGTGTCACGGTATCGCCCGCGACGGCGCAGCACGATTTCTCGATACCGGACGTTCAAATCATGCATTTGGGCCAAAACTTAATCAGGCCGTTCGCTTCGCTCGGATACAATGTTTCAAATGCGGAGCAAGCTGCCTTATGCTGCTGCGGAGACAACTGGCTTGTTGCGCCACCGTACCTTTGCAAACCAAGCACCCGCCCAGCCAAATATTTTTAGCGAGCGCAGTTTCCGTCACGTTTTTTTTAGTGTTAACTTCGCAGTACTGCCCGCATTTTGGAGGAGAGGGGCAAACCTTGGAACGCAGGCTTGCCGCCATATTCGCCGCAGACGTAGTCGGTTTCAGCCGTATGATGGCCGAGGATGAGGTGGGCACTTTCGAACGTTTGACCACGGTGCGCCATGACATCCTCACCCGTTTGATAGATGAAAAGAACGGGCGGATCGTCAAGCTTATCGGCGACGGACTGCTGGCCGAATTTGCAAGCGTTGTTGATGCAGTCGAGGCTGCGATCCAGATACAAGAGGCGGTTAAGGACAGAAACGACACCATTGATCCCCACCAGCGTATCGAATTGCGGATTGGTATCAACCTGGGAGATCTAATCATCGATGGCGACGACATTTACGGAGACGGTGTTAACATTGCGGCGCGCCTGGAACCCCTAGCTACGCCCGGAGGCATCTGCATCTCGCGCGAGGTTTACGAACACACGCGCGGCAAAGTCAGTAAGCCATTTGAATCTGCGGGTGTCCACCGGGTCAAAAACATACCTGAGCCTCTCACGGTATTTCGGATGGCGGACCCGAATGGCTCAAAATACACTTCACTGTCTCGCTTCAAAGTTCGAGGCGCTGTCACGGCGGTGGCCGTAATAGCGGTTCTTTCAGGTGCCGCTTTTATATTGCGTGATGGCATAGTTGCCCTTTTCGGCGGCGCTGAAAGTGAAATCATCGCGGCAGAGGACGGGCTGCCTTCTCTCGTCGTGTTGCCCTTTGAAAACCTCGGGCTGCCAGACGCGGAACGCTACATCGCAGATGGGCTCACGGACGATCTGATTACAGATTTCTCGAAAGTCGCCGGGCTGATGGTGATCGGCAGCAACACCGCGTTTTCCTATCGGGACCGGACAATCGACAGCAGGTCCATCGGTCGCGAGTTGGGGGTGGGCTATGTTCTCGAAGGCAGCGTGCGCAGAGCTGGAACTCGGCTTTTGGTCAACGCGCGGCTGACAGATGTGAGCAGCGGGCAGACAGTATGGGCCGAGCGGTTGGAGCGAGACGAAGCCGATATTTTCTCCATGGAGGCTGGCCTGATAAACGAGATCATTGATCAACTTGGTGTGGATGTGAGTGTATCCGAAAAGGAGCGGATCGAACGCCTACCTACAACGGATCTGGAAGCATATGACTTCTTTCTCAGAGCCGAAGAAGCCGCTCGCAGCGGCTTTCGGCCCAAGCTGCGCGAAGCGTTGAGCCTCTATTCGGAAGCAACCGCAATCGACCCGACTTTTGCCAGGGCATTCGCGGCACAGGCCCGCACCGAGGCATTGATCATGCGCCGCAACTATGACGATGTGCTGCCCTTTCCGGTCGCCCGGAAACGAGCCTACGAACATGCCGGTCGTGCCTTAGAAATTGATCCCGATGCGGCGATGCCTTTTGCAGTATTAAGCGAGTTGCAGACTGTGGATCGAAGGTATGAGGAAGCGATGCGCTCGGCGCAGCTTTCTGTCGAGAAGGCCCCCGGTGAAGCATCTGCCTATCTTGCGCTGAGCTTTGCGCAAACATTCTACGGACGACATGAAGAGGCGATCGAGAATTTCGAAACGGCTCTGCGTCTCAACCCACTATTGCCGGGCTATGCACGTCAGATCGCAAGCTTGTCCTATATTCTGACAGGGCGTCCCCAACGTGCCGTCGAAATCCTTGAGGAGATAAAAGGCAATTCTCAAGGTATTGAAGACTACTTTAACATCCTCGCTGCCGCCTATGGAGAGGCTGGCCAGACGCAAAAGGCGCAAGCAACTGCAGACGAGGTGGCCGAATTTGCTCCGCATACTTCGGCGCAACTCTACAAGGTCTTGTTTGCGCATTTTCGGAAGCAGGAAGAACTCGATCGGATCATTGATGCAATGTTGACTGCGGGCGTGCAGGAATGGCCCTTCGACTTTCAACCTGGCGCGCGCGAAAAGCTATCTGCCGACGCGGTTACCGCTCTGATCGATGGCAACGTATGGCAGGGAAACTTCGAAGGCCGCGGACCCGGCTTGATGCAGATTTCAGAGAACGGAAGTATGGCCTTGCGCGCATCCACATTGTTTGTCACTGGATCGGCATTTGTGAAAGATGACACATTGTGCTTGCAACAACCCGGTCTTTCGCTTGGTCGCCCGGCTTGTGGCATGGTCTACAAAAATGCCGAAGAAGAGGTCGGGGCGAGCGCGCCTTACAGCTACATCAACCCGCATATTCTGTTTCACTTTAGACCTGGCGGATGACCATCATCCGAGGTGCGCGTCAGTTGGAGTAATCCTTGGCTGCCAGCGGCTTGGTCTTCTCCCAATTCGCATCCGCCTTGGCGACCACCGCCTCCCCTTCTGGGTGGTCAAGCATTTCTGCTCCGGTCGGGTCCGATATAAAGTAAAGCTTCCCATCGATGATCCGCCAGGAATTTACTGGGTCGATATTTTCAGACGCGTTGGCCCCAAGGCCGACACCCAATGTGCAATACCCGCCGTATTGCGGAGCGTATTTGGTTGGGTCAGACTTAAACAGTTCGCGGTTCTCCGCGCTGTTGAAGTGCCATGGCGTGCCAAGCCAATCATATGCGAACTCACTTGACCCCTTTACCGCACGGCTTTCGGTGAAATAGGCAACAGTATCATAACCCTTGATTGCAACATCGCCGAAAGGCCCAGTGTTGATGGGCTCATCCGCCAGCGCACTCGTGGTCATGCCTGCAATAACCAGCCCGCTCATCAGAAGTCGAATGTTCATTTTTTGACCTTACCTTATGTGCCTGCCTCCAAACACAGGCGGTGAAATTCCGGGCCGAAGGCATCCGGCGGGGGGCATGTGGCTCCGTTCTGCTTCAGCAGCCCAACGATATCATAGTGTTTACGGAACATCGTTCGGATTAGAACCGAAAAGCCATCGTTATCGAGTGTCACAATATCCGCACCGTTGTCGAGCAGTAGCTCGATCATCTCGATATGACCCTCATCGGCCGCCATGAAGATGGGTGACTTTTCGGCCCTGTTGATGCGTCCATTCACGTCTGCGCCTTTAGCGAGAAGCAGCTGCGCTGTCTCAATCTTACCGCCGAAGGCAGCCGCGTGAAGTGGAGTGAAACCGCTGTGGTTACGCGCCATCACGTCAGCCCCTGCTTCGATCAGAGCCGCAGCGGTTTCGGTGTTTCCAGCCAACGAAGCAGCGATCAAAGGCGTAGCCTTGTTCGGCCCCCGCTCATCAACCGAGGTACCGCTTTCCAGCAGAGCCTTAACGGTCGCTGTATCGCCCTGCTTTGCTGCATCGAATAACTGACCTGCTTGAGCGGGCCCAAGTATAAAGAATGCAGTTGTAAAGATGGTAATAATCCAACGCATGGATCTACCTCCCCTGTTTGAAGTCTACAGTGAGCCGCTGTTCCGCGCAACGACGGCTTATTCGCTGCGGTGTTGAAGACGAATCCGATCGAGTGGGTTTAGTCCATGCAGCGGCCTCAGAGACAACGAGTGTTTTGTCCGCGATGGAGTCGTAGTGCCTCCGAATTTCGCCGCAGCAAGCATGAGTGGTTGGTCTTTAATCAGCGCCGCGGCGCTCCGGTTTACGAGAAGTAATGCTGCACCGGCGTGGTCTACTGGTCGAGAAGGTCTGCTTCGGGCTCAAGGCAGTCATCTGAGTCTTTTCGTCAGATGACGGCATAGGAACGGATAGCGGTCATTGCTGGTGGTCATTCCGAGAAAATTCGCCTGTAGGTCTGCATTGAACGGCAGCGGACGTTCGCTGAAATCTGCTGAACGGCAGAGTTGCGGACAAAGCCGCCTAATGCTCATCGCTTTCCGATTGCCGGTCTCACACCGAAGCGGACCTTCATTTCGAGCTATACATCCTCCGAGATGCGTACGAAGCGAACATTGTTCAAGGCGACTAACGCACAGTATCTGCCGTCCGTCGCTTGCGACTACTAAACTGTCCTACCAGAGATTAATTCGCAGTCGTCTGACAACCTCTGGCCCAAACACAAAGGGCTAGACACCAGATCTGAAGCGTGGCTGGATTGCTTAGAGATTGTCTAGTCGGACGGAGATTCCCAAAATGAAAAGAAGTGCAAACAAGCTGTTAGCGACTTCCGCTATTGCTATCGCTCTTTTGGCCTCCGGTGCGGCGCTTACTGCGTCCACGCAATCAGCAAGCGCAGAGGCTGGTTATTTCTGGGATGAAACCGTTGAATCTTTAGACAGAAGCCCATGGATATTTGAAGGCACGAATGTTTTTGGCGAATTAGCACGAGTTCCACCGTCAGATTGGGTACGTACTTTGAAAAAAGCGGCATACCCAACCGAGCTTGAGACTTTTGTTTTCACAGCTAGCAATAATGAAGAACAGAACATCAACGACTGGTTGCATCAAACGCATACCGATAGCTTTTTGATCTATCACGATGGCAAATTGGTCGCTGAAAAGTACTTCAATGGCATGAGAGCTGATACGCCTCACCGCATTCACTCGATCACCAAGACAGTGTTGGGTATGGCAGCAGGGCTGGCGGTTGAGGCGGGAGAACTAGATCCGAAAAAGCTGATCACCGAATACCTGCCAGAGTTGGAAGGCCCAGCATTCAAAAATACAACGGTTAGACATCTCCTTGATATGACCGCTGCTGTTGATTGGAAAGATGCGTCTAGCGGCTACTTAGACGATGCCGGTGATCTGTTCTGTGCGTTTGGTCAGGACCTCTCAGAAAAAGTAGAAGTTTGTGATACAGAGTCTGGCGTTAAGGAATACATGATTTCTCTGAGTGATCGCGAGACCTTGGTAGAAGACGGTGAAGTTTTTAATTACCGTTCAGTGCTATCTGCGCTGCTGGGTATGGTTATCGAGTCGGCGACCGGCGAGAGCTATTTGGATGTACTGGCCGAATTGTGGCAGGACATCGGTGCTCAAGACCCTGCATATAGCGAACTAGGGCCCAAAAGGATTGTGCAAACGAGTGGCGGGTTATTTACCAGCTCTCGTGACCTATTGCGATTTGGCATAATGATGCTGGACAACGGTAAGGTTAACGACACTCAAGTTATTCCTCCGGATTGGATAGCTGACACGATTAAAGCAAATGATGACGTTATCGCAGCTTATGAGAAAAGCGCATATGCGGAGGTGTTTGAAGGCTTCCACTACCGTAATCAAGTTTGGGTGAAAGATAGAGAAACAGGTGCGTTTTACGGTATCGGTGTCTATGGGCAGCTGTTGTACGTGAACCAAAAAGCCAATGTAGTTATGGTGAAGCTATCAAGCCAGCCAGACGTTCAAAACACACCTATGTACCTGGACTCGATGGTTGCGATGAAAGGCATTGCAGAGACTTTGAGTAAATGAATTTCAGATTATCTTAAAATAGTAAGCTGAGCCAAATGGCTCGGCTAATACTACGGAAAGACTTAACAGGGTCGTCGGGTTAGTACCGGGTGACCTCGACTGCGACCGCAGCAAACACCACACCAATCAAGAGAGCTTTTGTATTAACCGCCGAAAGGCTGGGTAGTTTAACCCGAAGAGACAGGGCTATTATCACACCCCCTGTTAACCCAGTCGCAATTGAATAGATCATGCTACTTTTGTCTGCGTTGAGACCGATCAATATGCCGACTGCAAGCGACGCGACAAAGTATGCGCGTAGCCATCCAGACATGTGTCCGGGGTGGGTCTTATAGAGAAAGATATTCACCCCAAACAAATGCAATGAATAGGCCAACGTTCCAACAGCGTACAGCTCAGGTGATGTTCCCGTCGTTTGCATGACGGTAATGGCAAGCAAGCAATTATAGGTTCCAAGTGCCACTGTGTCCAAGCCAAGCGACAACCTGTTATCGGCCCCCGTGTCGCGACTGGCTTCCAGCAAGTAGTAAATGAGAAATCCTAGGAGCGAATAACCGAACAGCGAGTTTTCCCATTTCCCATTTGCAGCCAAATCGGCCGACAATTCAACGATTTTTGGCAGTAAGAAAAGGAAAGCATAGCCAAGTCCGATCCCAGATGAAAAATCAGAAAGCCAGCCTGCTAGGGCGGGGAATCTCCGGTAAAAAGACACGCAGAAGACGTGAACAGTGCCGATGACTGCAATCGATGTTATCGCGAGGTATGTCGACGCGTCGAACACGGCTAAGATCCAATGATCACATTACAATTTGTATGAGACACCCCTTGGGAGCAAAAGCACAACCCAAAAAGTGAAGAAGGTGCGGTTTGAATAGAACACTCAACGACAGTTTTCTTCTTAACTTCCGGCATCGATGCAAGGTGCAGAAATTTGAACTTAGGGCTCGGTGCAGACGTTCGCAGAATTTTCGCTAATGACCGCTCTGCGGACAAAGCGGTCATTAGTTGCACCGCTGCACAGGACCTTGGAAAGAGTACTTTAAAGTTGAATAGTCACGTTTTTCTATCGACTGTTGTGCCTGGCATTTTTTCCAAGGCTGAAAAATTGACGGGCTTTGGCCAATATCGCGAGCGAACGTGCGTGAGAATTTGCAAACCCATCGCTAGAGAATTGAGCGTTCGAAGACAAACCGAATGACACGAGCCTTCGGCTGTAACAAAATGATGGTGGAGGTGTAAGTTATGGCGGATGTTTTCGATCGCATTGCAGATTGGCTGCAAAAGCTGGCCTTTTTTGATGCTGATCTTGGTGGACTAGTCGAGCAGTTAAGTAACAGGCTGATCGATGGTGGCGTGCCGGTCACGCGTGTTTCCTTGGGCCGCCTGATGATGCACCCTGTAATTGGATTGCTCGATGCAACGTGGGATGCATCGAACCATCGTATTGAATGGACTGTTCTTCCACGCAGCTCAGTAACGGCTGATCTCTTCGACAAAGCACCCTTCGGAGAGAATTCGAAATTGGCCAATGAGATTGCGAAACAGCACTTTAATGAGGAAGTTTGGGACTTGGCGGATGGACTTGCGAACGGCACAATCAAGTTTCCTTTCATGCGAGCAAATCTGACAGACCAAGCGACCCGTAACAAATTTCCGCTTTTCCGAAAACTCGCTGAAGCAGGTGTCACCGACTATGTCGTATGCAGTGCACCATTCGGCAATCGCACCGTTGTCTTTGACGGAGATATGGAGTGGGCTTTGGGCGCGTCGGTGTCTTTTGCTACAAAGCGTCGTTCTGGCTTCACAGACCGTGAGGTAGATGGTCTGTCGCGGCTATCTTTACCTTTGCTTGGTGCAGCGCGTGTATTGTCGGAGCAGTTCTTGGCAGCTGAGTTGATGGAGGTCTATCTAGGCAAGTTGTCCGGTCGATCCGTACTGAACGGTCAAATAGCCCGGGGAGATGTCAGCATAATTGACTGCGCTCTCTTGTTCAGCGATATGCGCGGCTCTACGGCTTTGAGCCAGCGCTTGTCATCAGAAAAATATGTCGCGACGGTCAACCAATTCTTCGATTGTGTCGGTGGGGCGGTACACGATCACGGCGGAGAGGTTCTTAAATTCGTTGGCGATGGATTGCTTGCGATCTTTCCTTTTGATGGTCAACGAAGACTACCCGAAGACATGTGCGAAGCTGCCCTGTCCGCGGCGCGTGAAGCGTTCCAAAGGAATGAAGAACTTGATCCATTAGACCGTGCTGAATTTGGGGTTGGTTTGCACACTGGGGCGGCTGTCTACGGGAATGTTGGTACTGAAAAGCGCTTGGACTTTACGGTAACTGGCCCATCAGTCGCGATAGCAAGCAGATTAGAGGGCCTGACGCGAAAACTGGAGGCGCGGCTTTTAGCAACAGGCGATTTTGTGAACTTGGTATCTGAAGAGCCGAAAAAATTGGGGCGGCATTCTTTGCGGGGTTTTGAGGAAGACTTAGAGGTCTTTTCTTACGAAATTTTCACATAACGCTCAATTGCACTAGGCGATTGGCAATCATTCGTTTAGGCGCTGGTGCTGGAATTAAACCGGTCAGCTTTGGGCTCGAAGCGGAATATTAACGGGAGATTCCGAAAGTCTGCTTGGGAGCGGCGAGCGGACGATCCCGCCCGCCTAAAAGGTTAAAGATCGATGCGTTCGGCAATACTAAGCGCGTCTTCAAGCTCGACGCCAAGGTAACGCACCGTACTATCCACTTTGCTGAGACCAAGCAGAAGTTGAACGGCACGTAGGTTTCCGGTCTTTCTGTATATCAAAGCCTCTTTGGTGCGTCTAAGCGAATGCGTACCGTAGCTGGACGGATCGAGACCAATCGCTGACACCCATTCCCGGACAAGCCTAGCGTATTGCCGGGTCGAAAGATGCGGCAAAGCAAGCATACGACTTGGAAACAGATACCGTTGTCCATGCATGTATAGAGAAGAGACCCATTGCGACACGACTTCACGTGTATTCTCCGTCACTTCAAATTGCACTGGCTTCGCAGTTTTACGTTGAACAACGGATACCCGATCGCGAACAGAATTGCCGACGGCGAGATCGTTAACCTTCAGGCGGACGAGATCGCACCCGCGCAACTTGCTATCGATGGCAAGATTGAACAATGCTAGGTCTCTCAGCTTGTTTGCAAGTTCGAGCCGAGCGCGAATGGCCCAGACTTGCTTTGACTGCAATGGCCGCTTCTGTCCGACTAGTCTGCCTTTGTTCCAAGGCGGACGGCGCGTTGTGACAACGGGAAGTAGAGATTTGGACATCTTATATCTCCGTCCATTCCCTTCTGTCCCAAACATCGACACTGTGCCGACAGCTGCAGTCTAATTGCCGCTCGCGTGTCTTCAGCACAGGAAATTCTCAGGTTTCAGGAACTGCCACCGCTGATCTTCTTACCCATCACATCCGCTGCCTGCCGCAACGGGTCATCTGCGAGATGCGCGTAGCGTTGCGTGGTAGACGGGTTCGTGTGTCCAAGCAATCGACCAACTATAGGCAGACTCAGACCGCTGGAAACGAGATGCGACGCATGCGTATGCCGATTGTCGTGGATACGGTAGTCTTGAAGGCCTGCTGATGTGGTGACCGAGCTCCAAAATTTCTTCAGATCTTTGTACGGTTGGTCCGGAGAGCGTCCCGGAAACAACCAACGACTTTCAGGAGATGCCCCTGCTTTCATTGCCGCAAGCAAATCACAGGTTGCTGACGAAATCGGCAGGTGCTCTCGTCGCTTTTGCTTTGTGTGGTGCGACGGCTTTGTCCAGACCGCGCGGTCCAAATCGAAGTCTTCCCATTTCGCCTTCAGCACTTCGCCGATCCGTGCGCCTGTCAGGAGCTGCAGGCGAATAGCTTTCGCTGCAACCTGATTTGGATGCTCTGACAGAGCCACCAAAAGCACCGTCTGACAACCAGCGGTCCCGCTTTTCCTCGGGGAACTTTTCTATGCCGCGCGCCGGATTGTCAGAACGCTGACCCCAGCGCACAGACAGTTCAAACATTTTCGACATAAGCGCCAGAGTGCGATTGGCTTGATAGGGCGTATCACGCATTTGATTGTGAAGCTTCTGAACAGGCTGATGCGTCACTCCAATGACTTTAAGATCCCCAAGCTTGGGGAGAATGTATCTGTCCAGCATTGACCGATCATTCCGAACGCTACTGGGACGTTTCTTCGGTTCCGCATGTTCGGTCATGTATTGCGTGGCAAGTGAGTTCACCGTTGGTGAATGCCTTAGGCTTTGAGCATCGGCGACAGGATCTGCGCCACGTACCACGTCAGCAAGAAGCGCGCGTGCTATTTCGCGGGCGGCGCCCAAAGACAAGGTCGGCCCATATCGCCCAAGTGTCTTGCGTTTCGACCGACCGGTTTGTTTGTTGCGATATTGAACTAAGAAGCTTTTGACTCCGGTCGTTTTCACGCGAAGTCCAAAACCCGGCAGACCGTCGTCCCAATATATCGTGTCCCGGTTTGTTGCTGAAAGGCGATCGACACTTGATTTTGCTAATCCGGCGTTGGGCATATTGGTCTCGGACGGCTTGGGTAAGCACAGGGTAAGCAAAGTGCGGAGAGTTGGGAATGGTCTTATAGAAACCTCTGCACGCTAAAATTTGTTATTTAAAAGAATATACTGTCCAATCGAATTGGCTATAATGCTATCGAAAATGGGCTAATAAGACTTTTAATCAGTGGGTCGCAGGTTCGAATCCTGCACGGCTCACCACTTTTTCGAATAAACACAAGCTGTTGATTGGTTGCACAAAGGTGGCCATACGTTCTCACTTGGTTTCCGAAAGCAATACGGAAGCATAGTGACACCAATTAAACTGTACCCAAGGAACCACAGCGAGAACGCCTTAACAAAGGGCCGAGATTTCGAACTCTTCAAGGATCACCGCTTTGCCGGAAAAGCGATATCCTTTTGGGAAAGGACCTCAGACACGAGAGCGACGCGGCCCGGCAAAGGCCGAAGCTAAGGTATGGGTAGTCCATATCGCTTTCACTCGGCAGCGGAAGCTTGGAAACTATCGGGACTTCGGGTAGGCGCTTAGATGGAATAACTCGATTTTCGTACCCGTCTTGCGACAAACGACGGCCGAGTTGCGAGAGATCTGCAAATGTGTCAAGTTTTCCGAGTAAGGTTTTACCGACAACGAAGCTACGTTCTTTAGCGGGAAAGATAGTCCAGCTAATGGTCAAAAAGCTTTAGGTGTCTGTTAGCGAAGCAAGACGGCAGTTTTGAAACTTCGGATTGTTACTCTGTTTTAGACTGGAATTCCATTGTGTTAAAAGAATTCGCCAAACAAGTATTGCAGATTTCTCCGAAGATACCGCTTTTTATCCTCGATCGGCTAATTAAAGAATCGCAGCCAACCGAGAAACGCGCAAAAGTCGTATTTTCGGCCCTGACAAAGGCTGGGCCACTCGCCAACGGAAAGGTTTCGGCATTCGAGTTTCTTCCGACGTTCTGTGACACTTTGCGAAGGAATGGGTTCGCAACCGAATGGGCGTCAAATGTTGCTGAATTGGAAGCGTCTCTGAGCGATGAAGTACCGGTTTTTCTGGTCCACCTATTTGGTGAAGACCATAGTGATATTTTCAGTGCGAAGGTGCTGGATCTCGAAAAGAAAGCCATCGCGACATTCAATACCGCCGAGGCTGGTCAGTTGTTGGCGGACAAGCTGGCGTCGCACAAGGCATTTGTGGATGCTGGTATCCCGGTTCCGACGCTCAGGGAAACCGGGGGCTTCGTCAGAAGTCGTTTCGGGACGGCCTTACCGACCGAGATTCAAGAGGGAACCGAGGCACTACCTGCTGAGGATGAACGGCGGATATTTACTGACTTCATTGACACGCGGATCGAGTACGACGGCCGACTGTTCTACACGACCGTCAGAATCGTTTGCATCGACGACACGATCCTTCATTCATATCCAAGGGCCCGCGACGCGAAGGAAGAGAACCCTAGTGTGCATGCCAAAGATACCCCCCTTGAACCCGCTTTGGTCGAATACCTGAACGACGTTCTGGTCGTCCCAAAGGCTGAGGAATTCGAAGGCATGGCGCGGAACTTACACCATGTTCTTGGCCACGGTTTTTTCGCGCATGACTTGGTAATCGACAACGTTTCAGGTGAAATCTTTGTTTGCGAAGGTGGATTTAAGTTCGACGACCCTTCCTACTGGCGGCATATGAAGCGCATTTCCTCTGATTTACCCAGTCAAGCTGTCCTGTTTCCAATTCAAAGCTTTGCAAAACATTCGTCGGAAACATTTTGTCGACGCTGCCTGTCCATTCTTGAAGAAACTCAGGTCAAAGCGGCGTCGGCAGCAGGCCTAGGGTCCAATTGACAGAGCAGACAGACGCGGAGCGCACCGAGCCATTGATCACGAGGCGAGTGACGCATGGTTCGGATGGTTTTGAGCAAGCACACCACAAATCCGGCGGTACTTTTGACTATTCTTTGGACAATCCTTTGGAATGCGCCGTCTTCAATCATCCACTGAATGCTCAGATAAATCGAATCGTTTATGTGAATCACGATTCCAGTTTATCCTTTGATCAAGTGCTTGTGAGCAAAGCGCGTTGGTTTGCGCAAGGCCCAGTCTGACTAAAGCCTGCCACTTGCTATCCACTGGCGCAAAGATCGAACTGTTAGTTGTTTTATTGGTTGTATGTAAATGATCATTGTCGATACCCTTCTCAAGAACCGTGCTGCCGAGAATAATCCAGTCCGGATCGGTGTATTTGGCGCCGGGTTCATGGGGCGCGGTCTGGTCAATCAGGTTGTGCGATATACCCCCGGAATGCATGTCGGCGTCTTGTGTAACCGCACTGTTTCCGCCGCGCGGCAGGCATTGCTGGATGCCGGCGTTCCCCCCAGTGATATCGTCGAAGCTGAAACTGTCGCTGCCGCTGACATAGCTGTCGAACAGGGCAAGTTCGTGATCACCGCAGACCCTTTGGTGGCCTGTGCGATGTCACAGGTCGATGTGTTGATCGAAGCAACTGGCCATGTGGAATACGGCGCTCGGGTCACGACAGCTGCTATTGAGAACAGCAAACACATGGTTCTGATGAATGCCGAGTTGGACAGCACGGTCGGGCCTCTGCTTAAGCAAATGGCAGATCAGGCGGGCGTTATTCTGACCGGATGTGATGGCGATCAGCCGGGCGTGCAGATCAACCTACTGCGATTTGTTGAAAGCATCGGTCTGATCCCTCGGGTTTGCGGCAACATCAAGGGCTTGCAGGATCGTTACCGCAATCCGACCACGCAGGAGGGTTTCGCCAAGCAATGGGGGCAAACCCCGCACATGGTCACCTCGTTCGCGGATGGCACCAAGATCAGCTTCGAGCAGGCAATTGTGGCCAATGCGACCGGGTTCAAAGTGGCCCAACGCGGTATGATCGGGATTGAGCACAAAGGTCATGTGGACGAGTTGACCGGGGCCTATGATCTTGACCAGATCCGCGCATTGGGCGGGATCGTTGAGTATGTGGTCGGTAGTCAGCCCAGCCCCGGCGTGTACGTCTTTGCCGAGGCGCAGGACGATATGCAGCGCCACTATCTGAACTATGGCAAACTGGGGCAGAACGACCTTTACAGCTTTTATGTGCCTTACCACCTGACGATTTTTGAGGTACCGTTGTCCGCCGCGCGTGTGGCTTTGGCCCAGGATACCGTGATCGCGCCTATCGCCGGTCCGGTCGTGGATGTAATCACCTGTGCCAAGACCGACCTGAAAGCCGGGGCCAAACTGGATGGTCTGGGCGGATACATGACCTATGGCATGTGCGAAAACTATGACGTGGTGCGGTCGCAGAACCTGCTACCGATTGGTCTGGCCGAGAACGCAACGCTAAAGCGCGATATCTCGAAAGATGCCGTCCTGACATATGACGATGTCGATCTGCCAACCGATAGCCTCACGGTCAAACTACGCCAGCAACAAGACGAAATGTTCCCTGTTACCAGTCCTTAACTTTAAAGAGAAAACTCTCGTGAAAACTGCTCAAGATGTTGTTTCTGCTGATTTAGACTATATCGCCCGCAAGATTGGGCCCGAGTTTCAAGCCATGTCGGGTCAAAATCTTCTGATCCTCGGAGGCGCAGGGTTTCTGGGATTTTACCTTGTCCAATCCGTCCTGCATTGGAACAAGCTGTCCGGCCATAGGCCGATCTCGTTGACCGTTTTCGACAATTATGTCCGGGGCGTTCCCGATTGGCTGAAAGCGATCGAAGGTGATGCCAACCTGACCTTGGCCACGCATGACATCACGAACCCCCTGCCGGATGATATGGGTGATTATGACTATATCATCCACGCGGCCTCGATCGCGTCACCGATCTACTATCGCCAACACCCGCTCGAGACGATGGACGCGAATGTTGGTGGCCTGAGGTATATGTTGGAATATGCTTTGAGCCAGGCTCAAAAGGGCAAGCCGATCAAAGGGTTCCTGTTCTACTCAACCTCCGAGATTTATGGCGATCCGACCCCCGAAAACATTCCCACACCCGAGACGTATCGGGGCAATGTGTCCTGCACCGGCCCACGCGCCTGTTACGACGAATCCAAGCGGTATGGAGAAACGCTGTGCGTCGTGTTCGCGCAACAGCACGACCTGCCGATCACGATCGCGCGGCCTTTCAACAATTATGGGCCGGGGCTTAAGATCTCGGACCGGCGGGTTTTGCCGGATTTCGCCCGCGATATCTTTGCGGGGCGCGATATCGTAATGCTCAGCGATGGCGCGCCAACCCGGACGTTTTGCTACGTCGCCGATGCGGTCTGTGGCTATTACAAGATCATGCTGAACGGAAAACCGGGTGAAGCCTATAATATCGGGATCGAAGAACCTGAGATTTCGATGGCCAATCTGGCCGAGCGTGTCACCGCGATTGCCAAGGATGAATTCGGGTATTCCGGCAAGGTCGTGTTTCAGGTCTCGGACGACAAGGACTATCTGGTCGACAACCCAAACCGCCGGTGCCCGGTGATCGCCAAGGCCCGCGCCGAAATCGGATATGACCCCGAGATCGGCGTGGATGAGGGCCTGCGGCGTGCGCTGCTCTGGTACAGCGGCAATCAAGAGGCGGAGGATAAGTGATGCGCGTCTCGGTTATCGGAACAGGGTATGTTGGGCTGGTTTCAGGCGCTTGTCTTGCGGGTAAAGGGCACGATGTGGTTTGCGTGGACACGGTTCAGCAAAAAATCGACCAGATCAACGCCTGTACCCCGCCCATACACGAAGACGGACTGGCCGAGCTGTTGCGCGAAACTGTTGGCAAGACCCTGCGCGGAACAACAGACCTGCGCGGAGCGGTGCTCAACTCAGACATTTCACTGATCGCGGTTGGAACGCCGTTCGACGGCAGTGAAATTGACCTCAAATACATCCGCGACGTGTCCCGTCAGATTGGCGAGGTGTTAAAAGACAAAGACGCCTACCATGTCGTGGTGGTCAAAAGCACGGTGGTGCCCGGCACGACGGATACGGTGGTCACGCCCATTCTTGAGGAAGCCTCTGGCAAAAAAGCAGGCCGGGATTTCGGCACCGGTATGAACCCCGAGTTTCTGAAAGAGGGTGAAGCGATTGCCGATTTCATGCATCCCGACCGGATCGTGATCGGCGGCAATGACAGTCGCGCAATCGCCGTGATGGATGAGCTTTATTCTGTTTTCCCCGGCGTCGACATTGTGCGGACAAACCCGGCGACAGCGGAAATGATCAAATATACAGCCAACTCTTTGTTGGCGACGTTGATTTCCTTCTCGAATGAAATCGGAAATCTCTGTGCCAAGGTCGGTGTCGACGTTGTCGAAGCGATGGAGGGGATGCATCTGGACAAGCGGTTCACGCCGATCCTGCCGGAAAACGCGGAAAGGGTCTGGCCGGGGTTCATAACCTATCTGGCGGCGGGTTGCGGCTTTGGCGGAAGTTGCTTTCCAAAGGATGTAAAAGCGTTGATTGCCTATGGCGAAAACGCAGGTGCACCTATGCCTCTGCTGAATGCGGTGATCCAGACGAACACCAAACAGCCGCATCAGATGATGGACCGGCTCAGATCGCATATCCCGGCTTTGGCCGGACGGCGCGTCACTGTTCTGGGCGTGGCCTTCAAGCCGGGTACGGATGATATCCGCGAAAGCCCTGCTTTGACCATTATCAGCGAGTTGTTGGCGGATGAGGCTGTTGTGACCGCTTATGATCCAATTGCCCGGCATGAGGCCGAAGCACTGTTCGGGGACAGGATTACCTATGAGGACGATCTGAAACAGGCTCTAAATGGAGCAGATGCAGTCATGATCGTCACGCGTTGGCCCGAGTTTTCCGAGCTTCCCATGCTGTTGAACGGTCAAACGGTACAGCCTTTGGTGATCGACGGGCGCCGGATGATACCCAAGGACAGCGTTTCTCGGTACGAAGGTATCGGTCTGCAGCCTGCGGTGTCCTAACCATCGGCAGTGGAAGGAAAAGGGGACAACGATGATCTTTCAGGAAACGCCTCTGTCCGGTGCCTATCTGATCGAGTTGGAGCGGCGCGGCGATGATCGCGGCTTCTTTGCCCGGACGTTCTGCGCGCAAGAGTTCGCAGCGCATGATCTTGTGACCAATTTCGTGCAGGGGAACATGAGCCTCAGCCGTGACGCAGGGACTTTGCGTGGTCTGCATTTCCAACACGCCCCGGCGCAAGAGACCAAGCTGATCCGATGTGTTGCGGGCGCGTTGTTCGATGTAATTGTTGATATTCGCCCCGGTTCCAAGACCTATCTGCAGAGTTTCAGCGCTGAATTGAGCGCACAGAACGGACTTGCCATGTATGTGCCCAAGGGCTTTGCGCACGGCTTTCAAACGCTGCAGCCAGACTCAGTCGCCAGTTACATGGTTGACGAGTATTACTCGCCGCAAGATGAGGGCGGGTTTCGGTACGACGACCCAGCGCTTAGTATAATGTGGCCGCATGAAGTGACTGAGATTTCAGCCAAGGACACAAGCTGGCCGCTGATCGAAAACGACTGATACGCGGAGCGTGTTCTCAGGCGAACGCGATTCCTGAAAGCGATCAATCGAATCGGTTTTCAAGCGATAGTTTCCAAAAAGCTAACAATCAGTTTCCATTCGAGGAGTGGACACAATTTTGCCACAATGTCATTCTTCTCGTGTGGGCGGCAAGTTTGATTTTAGCACGTTCTGGTTTTTTGACTGGTTTTGAGGGGGTACTGAGTGCGACCTGCCGCCCCACGACTTCACCACAGAAATGGGATGGATCAAGTGGCCGCCAAGGCATTCGGACCAAGTGTCTGTTCCTGTTGCGTTGCACCCAGTTTCCCCGCGATATCTGAAAGGTGCTGACGACGTTTTAGCATACCGTCGGGCTCGGGCAGGTTAAGATGGTCCAACACCTGCGCCCAACGATGCATCCAGTCGTGTTTTTGCAGGCCGTGCGCAAAATTGACCCTGCGAATCCGGTCCTGTTCGGCGGGATCATCCCAAAGGGCCACGATCCTTTCCAAGGCTTCATCGGGGTCTTCGGGCAATCTGATGACCGAGTCGGGCCAGTCGAAGAACCGATGATAGTCCTCCATATCCGGGGCGTATCCGACCTGAATCGCACCGCCTGCAAAGCCCTCAATGTGTCGCGGGCCCCAGGCGATATTGCCTGCTTTTTGGTCTGCATGGCCCAGTTTGGCGATATCCACCATGAACAGCTTTGAGTGCTGAATCAGATTCGCGAGCAAATCGCGATGCACCGTATGATCGCCGGTGATCGGGGGTTTGGTGGCAGAATCGTAGATGTAAAAGCCCCGTCTCTGCTTGATCGCAGCAAGCAGGTTCTGGTGCAATTCGGCGCGGCGTCTGCCCATGGAATACATGTCGACCGGCCGATCGACGTTCAGCGAGTCGGGCGCGAAGCGGACCATATCCGCAGCGGCGGGCATCTGGATGACGGGGGTGTTGGTCAGATCCTGAATCATGCCGCAAGTTTCGGCAAAGGCGCAGGCGATCAGGTCGAATTGCGAGAGGGACTTGATCAAAGGAGTGTATAGATCGATATCGCCGCTCCAAACCTCTTCCAGTACACAGACTGCCGTGTCGCATTGGTCGCGCCAGTTCGGTACCGCATCCAGTACCAATAGCTCATCAGGTCTTTGCACATTGCAAAGAAAAAGATCGTAATCCTTGGTCAAGCGAGATTGCAGCACACCAGAGGGCCAGTGCTGGAAAAGGTCCGTCCGTTTGGACAACCATCGCTTGGGATTCAACGGAATGCGAGGTTGTCTGGTACGGGTCGGTGTCAGAACCTTAGCGTCCTCGATCTCGGCAACGACATCCTCGAACTCATAGCCCGAGCACCGAGAGATATTTGCGTTGAGTTTGCGTTGCGAGAATATCAATACCTCGCGTCGCACCGGTGCGGAAACTGCGGAACTGGTCACACTTTTACTCCTTACACACAACGCACGCCTGGACCTGACCCAAGCTTCGCGCCTTATCGCAACGCCTTTCTGACAGACGGTCTATGCCCGGCCCGAATGGCGGTTTGTGTCACAGGGACTTGTATCGCACCCAATCGCCGGGATTGCCGCCTCGGCCTATTCCGGGGCGGTGTTTTCCGTTGCCATCTTCTGTGGCCTGGGGCGCGTTGCCATTCGCGTTTTCCCAGGTCGCCCAGGGCCGGTTGCCGCTTTTCCACATATCTTCAAGGCGACGTTTGTCGGCAAGGTGATCCATGCAATACCAAAAGCCGGAATGGCGATAGGCCATCAGTTGGCCCAGCTCCATCAGCTTGGGCAGAGGGCCTTCTTCCCACATGATTTCGTCGCCATTGACGTCTGCCACTGCGTCGAACACTTCGGGTTCCAGTACGAAAAACCCGCCATTGATCCAGTCAGCGGCCGTTTCGGGTTTTTCCATGAAGCCTTCGACCAAACCATCTTCGCGGACCTGCAAATGGCCGAACGTCGTAAGGGGTCGTACCATGGTGATCGTGGCCAGCTTGCCATGTGACCTGTGGAAGGCCAGCAACGCATCAAGGTCGACGTTGGACACGCCGTCGCCATAGGTCAGCATGAAAGTTTCGTTGCCCAGATAAGGCTGCAGTCGGGCAAGGCGCCCGCCGGTCATGGTATTGGTCCCAGTATCAATAAGATCAACCGTCCAGGGCGGCATCTGCGCGTCCAGCACACTGTTGTGATATTCGGGCTCGCCGAACAATTCGCGTTTGGCGAAATCCACTCGGAGGTTTCCGTCGTGCTGGCATAGATCGGATATATACTGCTTGATCAGATCGCCCATATACCCAAGAGCCAGGACAAAATCGTGATGCCCATAGGTCGAGTAGTGCTGCATGATATGCCAAAGGATCGGCCGGTTGGCGATTTCAACCAGAGGCTTGGGGCGGATGCGGGTTTCTTCGATCAGGCGGGATCCTTTGCCACCTGCAAATATTGCTGTCTTCAATTGGGCCTCCCCAAAAGTTCCTAAGATTAGAAAAAGACTCGAATTTTCAATATTCAAAGTCGACAACACTTGGCGGGTTGCTGTCAATCTTCCCGCAAGATTAAAGCGCGATTGCAGAAGCAGTTTTCGGAAACATTGCGCAAAATATGCAATATTATTTCCATAACGGAAACGCGCCGAGTGAATTCTATTGTTGGGCTGAAGCTTGACCAGTGCGCACGGTTTTAACGATCAAGTTCATCTTGGTCGCATAAGCCACGAAAAACATCCAAGTGGCGGAAAGCCTCTCCAGAATAAAACTTTCAGTTATGTTGCCAAAGACGAACATCATCCCAAGAACTAGGGTGAAGGCGATCGAGTCGCGGTTCTGGATGAACCACAGGCTGTAGAAAATCGCGTAGAAGAACCGCATGAGCGCAAGAAAAAACAAAACAACGCCGACAAATCCGACATTCAGGAAAGTTTCAATCAGGCCATTGTGGGAATAGAAAGGCTGAAACGCCAGTTTGATAAAGTAAATGCGTAAGTACGGTGCGTCTTCGTACCAATGCGCGACATAGCCGTATCCCAGCCAAAACCTGTCCATCGCGTAAGGCCATACGATTTCCCACAGCGGAATACGGTCCGAAAGTGTTGGCTTGCGCCCGATCAGCGCGAACAAAGGCTCTGCGACAGTCGATGTCAGAACAAATGCAGTCACGCCCACCAAAAACAGCGAGATTAGTATGAAGCAGATGGCCCACATGATTTCGCGATTTGGGAAGAGGCCGCGTAAAAAAAGTGCAGACATCGTCACCACAGCCAAGATCTGAGAGGTTCTGGATTCTGATGCAATAAGCAGAAACAGGGATAGCAATGTTAGCAAAACAAACAGAGTTTTCAGTTTTCCCGTAAGTGTTTTCACTGCATAGGTGCAAGACAACAAGGCAGCTGTGGCCGCTGCCCCAAGCCCATTTTTGTGCATATAGATCCCATTCCAAGTGTCCCCCCACGGCGGGATACCCCTTGCTTGCGGGAACGCAATGATTGCCCCCATTGCCAGCACCATTGATAAGCCGAAAAATGTCGCAATGAATAAAAGCAACCCTCGCAGCGACATCATACTGCCCATGGCCAGGCCGAATGCGGTTGTTACGATTAGCGGAATGCTGCGTTCCAAAGACTCGGCGGGATAGGTGCTCCACGTCACTGATGCTGCAGCAAGGATCACAATCAACACGATCTCGGGTGATGCGACGGCCCCCCGGAGCAAATGCCGATAGTAGAGGCACGTGATTGCAAGCATCGGCGCCAGAGATAGGATTTCGATTTTATTCGCCAGCGAGTTTTGCCACAGCACGATGGACAAAAGCCCAGTTCCCGTCAGAACGATCAGAACCTGGCACACCATTAACACGACCTGATGGAATGTGCTCCCATCCAGGGTCTGGCTCGAAAATGTGCGGTATGTTGCTTTCATAGGGTCAAGGCACGATTCGGGGTTCGGACTAAAAGTGGCCTATAAGCTCCAATAGACGGCTCAGGCTGGGAAAGCGTACTAACCACCCCACGCCTTGTCTATCTTCGTGAACTCAATCGAAACGGGTCGGTCCCTAGAACGCTCGTTCAAGGCTGGTTCAGAGCCCACTTTGCCTGCTCGAGCCAGGGGGAAAGTTGACAGGTCAAAAGGAGGGCTCCATCCTTGCTGCAATTCCAGTGCAGTTGTTTATGAGTCGTGTAAGTGCCTGATCACGGCAGTTAGGTTCTAATGAGTTTCAAAGAGGCGACCACAGGGTGCCGGTCTCGATGACTTGGTTCTTTGTTCCCAGAATCCTGTCCGCAGTTTTTGTGGTGGCGATCCTAGTCGTAATTACCCGTGTTTTGGGGCCGGCAGATTTTGCCAGGTACAATCTGACAATGTTACTGGGGACTATTCTGTTCTCGTTCACGTTTCTCTGGTTGGTTATCGCGATCAGCCGATTTCACCATGCTAAGGAATTCGAAGGTACCACGATTGCAATGACCTTGGGCGCGGGCGCGATCTTGTCGGTCATGATGTTGGTCGTTTCCGTAATTGCTTCCTTGATTTTGCCCGGAGCATGGGTGGACGGGCTGTTTTACGCTGCGATCTTCAGCGTCAGTTTGGCGATGCACGAAGTGGGAACAACGTGCCTTCGGCTGTATCACGAAGGCCCGAAATTCGCTGCGGTCACCCTGCTGCGTCATGCGCTTGGCGTAGCCTTCGCGATCGGGTTTGTGCTGAGTGGCGGGGGGTACAAAAGTGCGGTGATCGGAATGTCACTGGGGGCTGCGCTGACGGGTGCCTATGCGCTGGGTATCGCGTTAAAGAAGTCTGGTATCGCCTGGCCACAGCTCAGCGCAATAAAAACCTACCTGTGGTTCGGTTTTCCGCTGGCCGTGGTTGCGTCAAGCTCAACGTTCTTCGCGATGTCGTCGCAATCACTTTTGGCTGCGTTGGCCGGGTTAGAGGTTGCCGGATACTTCGCCGCTGCGCAGGCACTGGCTACACGAACCTTGGGGCTACTGATGAGCACCATAATGCGCGTTGTCGCACCCTCTGTCTTTGAAATGCAGGAAAAGCATGGCACCGCAAGCTCGAACGCTTATCTGGAGCGTTACTTTTCGTTCTTGATGCTGGTGTCGATTCCCCTTGCTGCGGCGCTGATCTGCGCTCCTGAGGTCTTGGCCAGTCTTCTGTTCGAGGCTGATTTTGTCGAGAATTCTTCAGAATACCTTCGGATATTGACGCTTGGTTCGTTTATTTTCGGGCTTCAGGGTGCCTATATCAGCTTTTCTTTCACGCGGGCGAAACGGACGGGGTTGCAACTGACCATAACCTGCTGTGCCCTGATAGCGCATGTGATCCTGTCTTACTTAATCATCGAGCTCTTGGGCGCGCGAGGCGCCGCTCTTGCCTTTGCACTGAGCGCCCTCCTGAGTTTTATGGCCTATCAGTATTTCGGTCGCAAAATTGATCCGGTCACTGTGCCAGCGCCTGAAATCTACAAGGCCATTGCCGGGACCGTTGCCTTTGTTCCATTGGGGCTATTGGCCAACTCGTCATCGGGCTTGCCGGTTCAACTTGGCTTGTTGACCCTTGCCGCAGTGGCGATGTTTGCCACTCTTGTGGCCGTAAAACAAACTGCCGCTCTTGTTGTCGTCGCAAAAATCAGGCGCGGGCTGAACATCGGCGAATTTCCCTCTTTGAAATAGCGTATTATAAACAGCTTCTTAACCAATGCCCGCAAAGCCCAAAAATATTGGGTGGCACAATTTTGCCTAACGACGCTGCGTATTTTGGTTTTTTGTGCCGGATGAGTCGTTGTTCCAGAGATATGATGGTACTATGACACCAGCTTCAAAATTATGTGTCAAAGCATAACGAAAGGATTCACTGACCTATATTGGTGAGTGGGTGCCCCAAAAAACGCACATTTGAGGCGCATGATAGGCAGAGTAAAATACGCGAAACACCAAGAGCAAGAGCTTAGAGAACAATGCTAGCAGTCTACTTACTGGCAGGTCCGTTGATCGCCGCAATGTGTTTTGTAGCATTTCTTATTTCCGGAACGACCATTGGATCAGCTGCGTTGACCAGCTTGTTCATCGGATGTTGTGCTCCGGTTCTGATCGCGGGTCTTAATTTTGCGTTCAACGTAAAGTTGCGTGAAAAATTCACGCGTAAAGTGCAGATGAAAACCGAAAACTCTTCTGGTCGCAATGCCTGACGGCGTGTTGTAAGATGAGCTAATCTGAACTCTTCGCGCAAAAAAATTCTACATCGTCCTGCGAACAGTCGGCGCCTGGAATTTGCGGAAAATTCAGGCAGCTGAGCCTATCCACTTTGTCAATTAATAACAAAAAAGTTGTTTCGCCTCGTCAGAAGTGCGATCATCTTGTGGGGCTACAATTCTGACCACGTTTTTTAGTGAGTCGGGAGAATATAATGGGTGGGTAAACGCGCATCATCGCGCGCGACCTCGAATCTATTGAGCGAAAATTAGGTTTACTGGAACGTCGTGAGCCATTTGGGTTCTAGGCGTTTCTCGGGTGCATTTTGTTTGAAGAATGCTCCGTCGATGTGGCCGTTGTCCGAAAGTGCTAGTTTTGGGGGTTACCATGAACCAACTTCGAGGTTCTTTCCAATTAGAAGACGCTGAAATTTATCAAAATAATCAAGCTTCTGTACAGCTTGAGAGTGACAAAGACAGTTTGAAGAGTTTTTATGCCGTAAAAGGGAAGCGCATTCTGGATGTTTTTCTGGTTGTGATTGGTGCCCCATTTGTCCTTCCGCTGATGGGTTTAATTGCCCTTATGATCAAGCTTGAGGGGGGGTCTGTCATCTACCGGCAAAAGCGCATTGGATTGGGTGGCAGGGAATTCGACTTTTTGAAGTTTCGCTCGATGGTGCCTAACGCCGATCAGCTTTTGCAGAAACATTTAGACGATAATCCTAACTTTGCGTCTGAATGGGAAACAAAGCAAAAGTTGGACGACGACCCAAGGGTGACGAAACTCGGGCGATTTATCCGCATGACCTCCTTGGATGAACTGCCTCAGCTATGGAATGTTTTGATTGGTGACATGAGCCTTGTTGGACCACGTCCCATGCTGCCTGAACAGCAGAAGATGTATCCCGGGAAGGAGTACAATCTGATGAAACCGGGCATTACCGGACTTTGGCAGGTTTCCGAACGCAACGACGTTGGATTCTCGCATCGCGCGATTTTTGACAGCGACTATTCGCGGAAGATCAGCCTTTGGTTTGACCTTAAGATACTGGTTCGAACCGTTGGGGCGGTTTGCAACGGTACCGGCTGCTGACTGCGACGTGTCACGGTGTTTTTCGGTAAGAGATATTTTGAAATGAAACGCGACGAAAGAAACGGTGACTGCGGCGTGCAACGGGCGAAAGCCATTCGCTTGGTCTCCGGAGTGATATTGGGCTTGTCCCTTAGCCAGTTGGTGGTGACCACGGCAGCCGCAGATTTTGATCTTGAGCCTGGGGACGAAGTGACTGTCGCCTTCACCGGGCTCGAGGATTTGTCCTTTGACGCGACCATAGATGCGCATGGGGATGTCAATCTAAAATGGTTGGGACAGTTTCAAGCTCAGGGCAGGTCCACGGATGAACTTGAACAACTCGTCCGACTGGATGCGGCCGGAAAAATCGTCAAGCAGTACGACCAGAACGGCGAGATTTACATTATCCAGCTGGACGGCGATGAGATTGAAATCGTGCGTAACGGTTACCGGCCGATCATTGTAGGGGGCGATGTGGCGCAAACTGGTCAGATCGATTTTCGGGTGGCAATAACCGCGCGCGAGGCCGTGGCTTTGGCCGGTGGCGTCCGAAGCCGCCTGCTGACTGACGATATCACCATTGATCCTATTCAATTGCTGCGATGGCAAACCGCTTACGGACAAGCGGCACTAAAACATGCAGAAGGTATTGTTACAGCGTGGCGTGCCTCGTCCGAGATTGCTCAGGACATGGATTTGCTGCCGCCGGTGGAAACTGCGGTTTCGGTATCACCTAAAGTTCTGAGTGAATTGGTGGCCGAGCAAATCAGAATCCGGAAAATCAACCAGGAAAATGAGGCCGGTGAACGCGAATTTTTCACGAATGCAAAAAAACAGGCTTCTGAAAGAATTCGGATTCTCGAAGAGCAAAAGACCGAATTGGCCAAAGCGCTGAAGGCCGACGAAGAGGAAGAAGCAAGAGTCGTCAGCCTGGTCGACAAAGGTCTGGCTCCTGGGTCCCGTTTGGCTGATACGCGGCGTACGACCGTTCTTTCAGCGACCCGCCTTTTGGATGTCGAGGAAGACCTCGCGGGCACAAGTCTGATCATGACCCGGCTGATACGGGACCAAGAGCAATACGAACAAGAGCGATCGTTGCGGCTGCTTCAGGAACGAAGGGCAGCTACTTTGGACGTTCGCGACGCGCGGCATCAGATGGACACTATTTCGAAGTATCTTGCGGGCGCCTCGGATGAAATCGGTACTGAAAGCCTGATTATGGATATCGACTACACCGTTACCGTTTTTCGGATGGTAGATGGCCAGTTGCAATCCCGAGAGGTCGACAAGCTGACTCAGTTGTTGCCTGGGGATAGCCTTGAGATCTCGGTCCAGGAAATCGCCCCGGAGCCTCCGCTGACGGAGTGATCGCGTTCTCTTCCGACCTTGTGCTGAACCGAAACTGGCTAAACTGTGTTTATCGGCAGGTCGCATTCAAACTCACGACGGCAGACGTTCTGCACGCTTGAACCCACCGGCTAACCCGGCTTACGCCATTAGCGGATCGCCATATTTTCTAATTTGCTTCATATCCACGCGAGTTGCGACCAAGGCAGCCGGACGTACCCCTGCATTTTCCAGCTCACGCATTGCCTGCATAACATAGTTTCTGTCAGTCTTGTTCCAGCGCGTGAACAGAATGACACGCTGCGACACCTGAGAAAGATAGGCGGACTCCACGGCCTGCAAAAGTGGTGGCGTGTCCAACAGAATGACCTCGTATGAATCCGCCAACCCATGCAGTAGGTTCAGGAAAGTTTGAGAACACAGAAAATCCTCAACGGACTTGATCAGTTTGGTGTCCTTTTGCGTTCCGACAAGGGGAAGAACATCCAACCCGTCCTGTGGTGTTCCAACTATGAAATCCTGCAGAGATAACGGGTGGTTGGCAGCGTATTTCAGAGACTCTTCGGTGACTTGAGACAGGTCTCGATAAGTCGATGTTACTGTGTCGCAATCCACGATCAATGTTCGATACCCCGCCTGGGCACCGACAGCACCAAGCAGTAGAAGCGTAGAGGTCTTGCCTTCATCCGCCAGCGCGGTTGCGCCTGAAAAGATCATGCACCCGTTTTCCGGAGTACGATGGTTGCTTTTTATGTCCAGACTCTTCGAAAAAAACTCAGCAGCTTGAGACGTCGACAATTCCCCATCCTGGCGAAGTGTTCGTAAGCCAAAATCGGCGTTCGCCAAAAGTTTGCGCCCGTAGTGAAGAAGCTGGGAATCGATCTTACCGTTCTTTGTAAAAAATGTTTCGAACGGACGGTTCCGTTTCATTTCTGGCACAATCGCCGACAACTTGATGCCAGTGGTGTTTTCAAGTTCGTAAGTCGTTCTCAGGCGTTTTTGGAAAAGTTCGCGAATAACAACATATGCCAACCCAAAGAAAACAACCACGAACATGACCATAAGCGCAGTAACCGAGCGCCGTGGTTCGGAAGGCTCAACGGGAACCCGTGCGGTTTCGATAATATGCGCGCCAGCGTCCAGGTACTCTCCTTGCTCTGCACGACGGCCAAGCTGAGAAACAAAATCTCGATAGATTGCTTCAGCGACCAAAATTTCGTTTTCAATTCTCTTGGTGACTGAATCGTGCTGAACTTGACGAACCTGTTGTTCCTTGAAGTTTTCGATAGTGAGATTCAGTGCCGCAAGTTGCCCTTTCAGAACGTCAGATCTGCGTTCTGCAGCATTTTGGGCATCTTCGAGCACCGCAACGCTTTCCTTAGAGTCGAGGGCTTTGCCCGGAACTTGGGACATCAGCCCGGTCTCTGTCGCGAACTCGACCGCCTCAATCAGTTGATCATTGCTTTTCAGGAAACGCAGGGTCTTTAACTTCCCGTCGATCTCGAACAGTTCATCACCAACCAGAGCTGCTCGTTTTTCGGCCTTAATTCTCTGCGCCTTGATTGTCGCGTATTCGTCCGGAGTGAAGGGGGTATCAATCGAGTGCGCCTCGAGATCCGAGCTGAGCGTGTTCAGGTCCTCGCGTATTTGACCGATCCGGGTGGCAAGCCATTGCTGCGATTGCACAAGGTCGTCGCGCTTCATTCTGGTCAAAAGCGTCATATATTCACTGGCCAGACTGTTTGCGATTAACGCCGCTTTTTGCGGAGATTCCGAGGTTACCCGAATTTCGTAAACCGCCGAAAGATCGCCAATCTGTTCAATACTTCTTGAGTCTTGCAGGTTTTTTATGGTGGTTTCCCGCGTCAGGTCCAGTTCTGGCTGACCGTCACCGCTGGTCGCCAGCTCGTTGTCTTCTCCAACAAGGTAGGCGACCAGCTGGTCTTTCAGCCCCCGTGCCAGATCAATCGGAGACAACGAAATAGCTTCGTCTTGCCCTGAAAACTCGGGGTCGTTCTGCAACTCCAACCGGTCAACGACAGTTTCTATCAAGTCAGTCGAGCGCAATAAGACCAGTTCGCTTTCAAGGGAAGTTAGCGACAAGGGCAAACCGGATACTTGCGGTGTGAATTCAGTTTCCGTCTGAACGCGGGTTTCGATCATTACCTTGGCGTTCGACGTATATTTTGAAACCGACAGATACGTCAGGGCATAGGCCACAACTGCCGCCATGAAGCCTAAGCATAGTACCCAAAACAAAGAACGCCGGATTGCCCAGGCAATGTTTGACAGAACCCTAAGCTCCGGGTCGCCTGCCGAGGTCAGTCCCAGTCCTGATAGTTCCGCATCCAAACTTCTTCGGTACTGATCGGTCATAACTCACAAACAAACTAAATATCTATATCTTGAAACATAAGCCGAGAGGGGGGCATTCAACAGAAAAATCTGCAATTGCGCGAACAATAGACTAAAATTTTAACTATTGATGCTAAAAGTCGAGATAACGTGATAAGAATAGTCTTAACTTAGGTTAATTCGCCCGCAATCCGGGTTTCAGAGCCAAATTTAATAGTAAGAATCACTACGCCTGCTAACCTTACGCCGTACCTAGTATCTACCTTTGTTTTTAGGGACGACTGATTATGAGTAAACATGCCGAAATGCGTTTGCCGCATATTTTGGTGGGTGGAATGCCTGTCGCAGTTGCAAGTGACGAAGAACTCACGTCAGCCATGGTTGAAGACGTGAAGCAACGTAGGTCAGGACAGCTGGGCCGTGCGTTGACGGTGTTTTCGTCTAATGCGCATGCAATTTCCGCGTATTCCACGGATGAACGGTTCACAAAGGTCATGAACTCTGCCGATATTGTCCATGCGGACGGCCAGATTGTTGTCTGGGCCTCCAAGTTCATTAAGGGCCAACCCCGAATCCCCGAACGAACTGCGACCACTGACTTTATTCATTCGGCGGCAAAAGTCGCAGTGAAGAATGATCTTAGTTTTTATTTGTTGGGCGGCGTCGAAGAAATAAACCGCGACTGTACCGAAAAACTCAAGGATTTGTATCCCGGTTTGAAAATTGCCGGACGGCGCAATGGGTACTTCGATGAAAGCGAAGAAGATGCCATTATCGAAGATATCAATGCGAGCGGCGCGGATATTCTTTGGGTTGGGTTGGGTAAGCCGAAAGAGCAATATTTCGCTGCGCGCATTGCTCCAAAGTTGGAAAACTGCGCTTGGATTGTGACCTGTGGCGGGTGTTATCATTACATAGTTGGTGATTACGCTCGGGCGCCTTTGTGGATGCAAAAGTCGGGGCTGGAATGGTTGCACCGAATTGCAACTGGTCCGCGATACCTGATCAAAAGGTATGTGCACACCATTCCGCACGCGCTGAGTATTGTTCTGAGAAAAGACATATCCCGGCGATTGCGACGGCAATAACACACACCGCCGGCGTATTTCGTATTTCAAGTCGTCGGGCGGGTTCTGTTGATGAGTTGGAAGGTGTTTTAAAGTGGCGAAAGTCGGATTTATTGGCATTGGCGCGCAAAAAGCCGCGACAACATGGTTGCATCATGTCCTCGCGGAACACCCGGACGTGGTAACCAGCGAAACGAAAGAGCTGAACTTTTTCACTGCAAACTATGACCGTGGGTACACGTGGTACGAATCCTGTTTCGACGACAATTCTGAGGGCCGTATCAGGGGTGAGTGTTCGCCCACCTATTTTTTCAGTCGCGACGCAGCTCAGAGGGCACGGGCCTACAACAAAGATCTCAAACTGATCTGCATTTTGCGTGATCCGATCGAGCGGGCGTTTTCGAACCATATGCACGAAATACGCAAGGGCCACATTGATCCGGCAACTTCGTTCGAGACCGCATGGGCGCAAAACCCTGCCTATGCGCTTCAAAGTCACTACAAGGCCAATCTGGAAAGTTGGCTTGCCCATTTTGATCGAGATGCGCTGCTGTTGCTGTTCTCCGAGGATATTTCCGCCGATCCTCGTGGCACCTATGACAAAGTTTGCGACCACCTTGGCGTCGCGGCCGAGGCCAACCCCGTGTCCCTAGGCGCCCGCCACCATGAAAGCATCACGTATAGGATGCCCGGGGTGCAAAAAACACTCCGATATGGCGGCGATACAATCCGTTCGTTGGGCATGCCGGGTCTGGTAAGTTCCCTGAAGGAATTGCCGGGATTGAAACAGGCGCTGTCGATGAACAGGCAGCACCTGAAAACCAAAGTGGCACCGCCGATGCCGGAAACGCGGCAGCGCCTGGCAAGTCAGTTCACGCCGGACATGGAATATGTGGCCCAACAAGCTGGTCGGGATGTCTTGCCGTGGCCGACATGGCGGGACGTGTTTGCTGACCGTTCCGAATCCCAAGGGTGAGTCATGGGGTTCTTCCAACCAGTTGGGGCGTTTGAAAATGTGCGCTAAGGTTCAGCAAGACCCCATTCTGCATGTCGCGATTTGCATTGCGACTTATCGGCGACCGCATGGGCTGAAAATGCTGATCGAAAGCCTGAATGCGCAGGATCTGGACGGTTGGAATGTCCGGATCACGCTGGTCATCGCGGACAACGCGCCGGATGAAACAGCACAATCCCAGTTGGGCGACATACAGGGGCTTAGCCTTTGGCCGGTGATCTACGTGATCGAGCACGAGCGTGGCATTGTTTCGGCGCGCAATCGGACTCTGGCTGAGGCTCCATATGATGCAAGGTATTTCGCCTTTCTGGACGATGACGAAACGGCCTCTCCTACTTGGTTGGCGCGCATGCTTGATGTGATTGAAACACCCGAGACGGTTGCTGTGCAGGGCGCAGTCCAGCCCAAATATCGGCAAAAACCGCCAGATTGGGTGGACGCACTAGGGCTGTTTCAAATGGGGCCTTATGAACATCGGGCTCAGTTACCTTCTGCTGCAACGAACAACTCGATCGCGGATGCTGCGGTCATTCGGGCGCATGGCCTGCGGTTCGACATGCGCTTCAACACGACCGGAGGCGAGGATGAAGAGTTCTTTTCGCGGTTAAAGCAAACGGGCGGCATGATCCGGTCTGCAGCCGATGCGCTGGTTTGGGATGATGTCCCGGAAAACAGGACCACCATGCGTTGGCTAAGCCGACGTTGGTTCCGCAAAGGCAATACATTGGGGCGCATCGCGTTGATCCGGCGTCAGGGGGTGGTTCTACGGATGGTCAAAGGCGTCGGGGCCATCGGGTGGGGGGCAACCTTGTGCCTGTGTTTGGGTTTCGGCTCCAGAGCAAGGATGTATCGGGGTGTTCTTGAAGTCTGTCGTGGTGCGGGAATGCTGGCGGCGATGGCGCGATTAACCTTTTCCGAATATAGCGCGGCGGCCGTTCAGGTCGATCGCATAGGGGGGCGTTGACATGCAGCAGGCAAACCCGGTGTTTTCGGTGGTTATTCCCGCACGCAACATGGAACGTTTCATCAAAGAAACGTTTCAAAGCCTTATTGCCCAGACCTTCGCAGATTTCGAGGTTCTTTGTATTGACGACGGCTCGTCCGACGGAACTCGGGGCATCATCGAAGAGTTTGCCGGTCGCGACCCGCGTTTCATTCCCGTTGTCGGGCCGGCCAAGGGTGTTAGCGCCGCACGAAACTTGGGTCTAAGTCTGGCGCGTGGTGTCTACGTGTTATTCCTGGATGCGGATGATCTGCTGCATGCTGATGGGCTGCTGTTTTACAAGGACGCTCTCGAAGGTTCTGACGCAATCGGTGCGCTGGCGGGCGTCCAGCGTATTAATGTCGATGGTGAACATCTGCGCGGTGCCGATAACAGGTCGCTGGTACCGGACGGGGAACAACTGCCTGCCTTGTTGAAAAAGAACTTCGTCGTAAACGGAGGCGCGCTTGCCCTGCGCACCGAGGTGGCACGGCTGTCCGGAGGATATGACGAAGACCTGACCGCCGGGGAAGATTGGGAATTCTGGTGCCGTGTCTTGCTGCATGGCCAATTCAGCGTGATCCGAGGCCCGGCTTTGTTGTATTACCGTCAGGTCGCAAACGGGGCGAATTTCAAAACACGCAGTTCGCTGTTTGTGCAGCAGGTGCCTTGCGTCAAGAAGATTGCGGTTAATCCTGAGATGCAAAAAGAATTCGGCGCGCGTTTGCGTTTTCTTTTACGTGCGCGGCACATAGATGCGTTTTGGTCGGGTGTCCGAAATCAGTACCTGTATGGGCGCAAACCCGTCGCCTTGTTCGAAGGCTTATGTGGCGTGATCATGTACCCGGACAGCTTGTTTCGCCCGAAATTGATCTGGCGCTTCGTTCGCAGTTTGGATCGAAGGGTGTAAGATAGGCGAATGATCAGAAGGGGGCGCATGATCAATGGCTTTGTCTCGGCGTATGTTTTTGTTGCAAAGCACCTGTTTGGCAGGGCTTTTTTGGGCTGGGGCCGCGCCGGTTCGTGCTCAGGCGCGACAGCATGTGACAGAAGATAGTGTTGGGTTTATTGGCGCAAGTACTATCCAGCTCACTCTTGTTGATACCAAATTGGCAGCACCTGAATCTGTTGAAGTGACCGCTAGTGACCGAGTTGTATGGTCGCCGGACCCAACAAAGGATTTCGGTTCGGTTGGGAAGTTGAATGGTCGTTCAGGGAACTTCTCGGGGAATGAGAGTGCGACCATGCCTCAACTTTTCACAAGTTGGGCCAAAGTCGAGAAGGGCAGCCGCTTGGGCGGGTTTCGTCTGGGCAAAGAAGACCATCAAAAGCACGCTTTGGCTGATGAGGCCGATCAGTGGCAAGTGACCGTCGACGGTACAGCCGTGCAGGTGACCGCGCTGTACCGCAAATCTACACCTGTTCAGACGATGGCAGTCGCAAACGGACGTTTCGAAAGCACGAAAAGGCATGTTGTAACCTTCGAACTGGATCAAGACATTCCCGAAGGTGCGGTCGTTGCCATCAAGGGGCCGTCTGTAAAAAGGAGCGAACACCGCCGAGAAAAAAACCCGTTCAGCGAAGCGATCCACGTTTGTCACGCCGGATATCCTCTGACCGGGCCAAAGAAGGCATATGTCGGTGCGTGGTGGGGTCAGGACCAGAACGGCCGGGCCGGAAACACGGATGGCGCAGTATCAGAGGACACGGTTTGGCGCCTTACGTCCACCCAAGACGGGGCCGAAGCGATGTCAGGTCGTTTGCGACTTGTGAAACCTGGGGCCGAGCCGCATCGGAAAGACCTTAATTTCAATGGCTGCGATATATATGAGGCTGACTTTTCTGACCTGAATCTCGAGGGAGATTTTCATCTTCATGTCGACGGGTTGGGTCGGTCTTTTCCTTTCCCTGTATCACTCGCACCTTACGACAAAGCCCTGCGACTGGCTGCCCGCTGGTACTATTACCAGAGATCCGGTTGTGAAATTGCGGAACCATTCGGCGAGGGGATATCGCGGCCGCGCGACGGCCACCCCGACGATGGGCTCAGAATATGGCAAACGGACGTTAAACTGGGCGTTACAAGCGAGGGCTACGGAAAAGCGCGCGTTTTTGAATTGCTGTCCGAGTATGTGCAGGGGACAGGAGGTACCGACGCCGCGCCCGAACTGTCGACGATGTCGACCAATCCAAGCGCATGGGGTGGATGGCATGACGCGGGTGACTGGGATCGCCGCGTGCAGCACATGGATGTGGTCTTTCACATGGCCGAACTTGTCGAGGCTCATGATCACTGTCGAACTCTGGACCTGAATCTGCCTGAAAGCGGCAAACCTTTCGCGCATCCGGCCGTGAAGGCCAAAAAGAACGCGCAGGATATCGGAGATGGTCAAACCGTCCTGCCTGATCTGATCCACGAGGCACTTTGGGGCGCGTCTTTGTGGCGTCGCACACAGCACGAGGATGGTGCGATCATAGGGGGCGTCGAGTATTCCAGAAGCGGGATATTTGGATCGGTTTCATGGAACCCGGTGCAGAAAATCTATGCCTATGGACCCGAGGTCTGGGCCGCTTATCGGTTCGTCTTCGGCGCAGCCAAGCTGGGGCATGTGATCAAGAACACCTGCGCAGACCAGGTGCTGGGCGATGCGATCATTGCCGAAGCCCTGTTGGCGTGGAATTGGGCGGAACAGCAACCCGTGCCGGACATGGACGAAGCTGATGAGACGGCCGTTTTGTCGAAAAGCAGGGTCGCCGAGGCTCGTGTCGCTGCCGCGGCGGCTTTGTATCGGGCGACCGGTAACAAACAGGCGCGCGCCGCGTATGAAGCTCATAACCCGTTTGCCCCGCAGGCTGATACGCCTGTGGACGGCGTTCGATTGGGTGTCTATCCCTACAGCAATACCGAATATATGAAGGCCGCCAAAGAAGGCAGGCCCGTAAACAGCAAGGTGTATTCCGCGATCGGTCGCTGGATAAAATCGCGCGCTTTAAAAGGCGAAAGAATGGGGCGGGATTTCGGGTTGCACACGACGGCCACGTACCCTTGGGGCCGGGGTTGGATGCGTTTTGGTCCCGGCTCGAACTGGAGAGCCGGGCAGTTTGCCATGTACGGTGCGTTGGTAGAGGACGTGCCGCAGGATTTGCTAGACAAGGCTGCGGAAGGCATGTGGTTCGGGCTGGGCTGCAATCCCGCCAATGTCAGTTTTGTGCAAGGTATGGGGCATCGCGATTTTTCGGACCCTTTGATGACCGACCGGCGTGGAACGGCCACGATTCCCGGCCAGATCAGCTTTGGAGTAGCCGGAGGCAAGATGCACAAATGGGAGCAGAGAAAGACACAAGGGTCGATTTACCCTTCTCTCCAGGATGACTGGCCGATTTACAATCAGATCTTCGAAAGTCGCAGTATCGCCGTGACAGCGGAACATGACATGAAGGCGAACGCGATGGAATGGTTGGTTGCCTGTGCATTCGCCACGCGTCGACCCTCTGATGAGGCGTCGAGAAATGGTGACACTACAACCGAATAGGCGCAGGTCTGCCACGAAATTCACAAAGCCGTCTGCTGCTCTTTTACCGGCTTGCGGTGTTCGCTATGTGTAGCGGATCGCCAGTCAAGTGTCGTCAGTCTTCGATGTCCACTTTGAACAATCGGGAGCACGTAAATGCCGTTTCTCCGTCCGGCCCTTGTGGCTTTGATCTTCTGTAGCTTGCCGTTCGCGTCTGCCGCGCAGTCTCAGGACAGTGGGCCGGGGAATTTGCAGATTGAATTGAATGCCTTGCAGGATGTCGAACAGGGCTGTCGTATGAACTTCCTGGTCGAAAACAAAACCGGTGTCGACATAGAAGACGCCAGTTTCGAAACGGTTATCTTCGACACATCCGGCAGTCTGATCACCCTGACGCTGTACCCTTTTCGCGAACTGCCCGTGGATCGCCCTCGGTTACGGCGATTTGACCTGCGCGACGTAAGCTGCGCGTCCATCGGACAAGTGCTGATCAACGGTGCAAAGAAATGCTCGGTCGAAGGCGCAGACAGTCCGATCTGCATTGAGGCACTGAAGCTGAGTACCCGCACAGACGTGGAGCTTCTGGGATGAGCCCGATTGACGCGCTGCGCGAAATCCTGAACCTTGGCGGGCCGGTTGTTGCGATCCTGATTGCCATGTCCGTCGTGACCCTTGCGGTGACGCTCTATAAGGTCTGGCAGTTCACCGTGTCAGGTGTTGGACGGCACCGGGTGTTGTCGCAGGCATTGGCCGCCTGGGATGATGGCGACATGCAGACGGCGCGCGCGCGGCTGGCCAAAAGCCGCAGCTATCTGGCACCGCTGGTCGAAGTGGCCATGGATGCGCCGGATGCACCAGGGCTGGACCAACGTCTGGATGCCGAAGCCGGGCTGGCGCTGGCCGGGCTTGAACGCGGCTTTCGCCTGTTGGACACGGTGGCGCAGTTGGCCCCGCTGCTGGGTTTGTTCGGGACTGTTCTGGGTATGATCGAGGCGTTTCAAAGCCTGCAATCCGCTGGCTCGTCTGTTGATCCGTCACTTTTGGCGGGCGGAATTTGGGTGGCTCTGATCACGACTGCCGTAGGGTTGGCCGTGGCTATGCCGACCTCAATGGTCCTGTCTTGGTTCGAAAGCCGGACGGCACGTGAAAGAGTATTCGCCGACAAGGCGCTGCGCACGATCCTTGTGCCTGGGCAAGCGATACCGCTCGCCGCTACTGACCAACCCATGGAAACCGCACCGGGACATGCGTAACAAGGCGCCCTTTGTCAGACGACCGCTGTCGATGACGCCGCTCATCGACGTGATCTTTCTTCTGCTGCTGTTCTTCATGCTCACGTCGACCTTTTCGAAATACGCCGAAATCGAGCTGAGTAACGCGACCGGCGGCGGCACTCCCTCTGATACCCCGACCGAACGGTTTTTTGTTCAACTCGGGCCCGAGACGCTGACTTTGAACGGTGCTGACATTACGTTTGATGATCTGACGGCGCAGGTCGAAACCGGCCAGATTCTGATCAGTTTGGGCGAGGCGACCACCTCGCAGCGGTTGGTGGACCTTTTGGTCCGGCTCAGGGGGCGCGAAGGTCTCAGCGTTTTGGTGCTGGAATGATCCGCTCAATCCGTCCCCGCCGCAAACGCGACTCCACGATCGCTCTGATCAATGTCGTCTTTCTGATGTTGATCTTCTTTCTGATCGCCGGAACGGTTGCGGTGCCGCTGGATCCGGATCTTCAGCTTGTGGATACGTCCAAATTGGATGGGCGCGAACCGCCCGATGCTTTGGTAATGCACAGTGACGGCAGCCTGAGTTTTCGCGGAACAGAGATTGAGCCCGAAGCCTATATGCAAGGTCGAGAGCCCGGCCCGGTGCGGATCGTCCCCGATCGCGAGGCGCTGGGCGCGCGTCTGGTCGAAGTTACGGGGACATTGCGTCGTCTTGGGGCAACATCTGTATTCGTGGTGACCCAAAAGGCGTTGGAATGATCCGGGGGTCCATTTTCATCGCGGTTGTCGCCGTGCTGGTGTCATTGCTTCTGCATTTCATGGGGCTTGCTTTTACGACGCCAAATCTGGTTCAGGATGCTGGCACTTCGGACGCGCAAGATACGGTTGAACTGGGCAACAGTTTCGAAGACCTTGCCGAACCCGCATCAGAACCGGAAGAGCCGGAGCCTGTCCCCGAGCCCGAGCCGCCAGCCGAAGAAGAAGTGGTCGAAGAACTGCCAGAGGAACCTGAAGTGCCGGTCAGCGAGGCGCTTGTCGCCTCGGAAAATCCTCAGCAGACCTTCTCGCCGGATGTTGGTGAGGCCGAAGTTGTGCAGCCCGTAGAAACCGAGCTAGTCGAACCGGATGTGGCTGAGACCGAAGATACATCTGAAGGCGAAGAAGCCGCGAGCGATGAAATTGAAGAAACTCCGCCCGTGGAAACAGCAGAGGTGGTTGAGATACCCGAAGGCGATCCGGACGTTTTGCCCGAGGAACTTGAGGCCCCCGCCCAAACGCCGCCCGTGACACCTGATGTCGAAGAACTGGCAGCGCTTCCTGAACCCGAAGCTGAACCTGTGCCCGAAATTTCCGTCGTGCCGGTTGTCCCGCTTGAAGATGAAGCGGTCGATCCCGTTCTGCCCGAAGCAACCGCCGAGCCGGAAGAGACCGAGGCGGATTCGGAACTGGCTGTTCAGTCCTCGATCCGGCCACAACGGCCCGAACGCAAGCCGATACCCCGACGGCAGGGCGCAAGTAATGGCGCGCGGGATTTCAGTGATCTGAGGTTCCCTTCGCAAGAGATCGAGTCGCCCTTATCCACCTATCGGCGCAGCGGGGTCGATAACTTCACCCGAGGCAACAGTGGCACTCGGTCTGGTGGGCGGGGGCCCGGGAATTCGGACACCACCAACTACGCGGGCGAGGTTCTGGTCCATTTGAACCGCGCCCCGGTCGTCTTTGTCTCGGCGCGCGGCTTTGCGCAGGTTTTCTTCCGGATCAACCCTGACGGATCACTGGCCTTTGTCGATGTGGTGGACAGTTCCGGCTCGCCCGAAGTCGACCGCGCTGCCCGCGCGCAAGTTCGCGCCGCCGAGCCTTTCCCTCTGCCACCCGGGGGAACCAGCCGCAGTTTGTCGTTCTTTTACACCAGCAATTGACCACCATCGGACATGCAGATCGTTTTATCTGCACTCAAAAATTTGGGTTTTGAATTTACCTTTATTTTCAATGCGACAGTCCGGCGCTTGCCCGTTTCAAGGCCCACCGCCACTTTTGTTGATCACACCTTTGTAATGTTTCTGGTGAATCCCCGAATGGTTCTTAAATAAACGCTACCCCCCTGCGGCGGGATCAACGATCAGTGCAAAGATGCAACAGACTCCATTGCGCTGACAAAAAAACGCAAGATACATATTGCGTAATTTCTGTAAATCTAAGAATGGAAGCTCAAGTCGCAATTGCGCGGCTGTCCTCCTCTCGAAATTTATGGAATCACACCATGAAAAAACTCCTCATCGCATCGACCGCGCTGATCGCAACCGCAAGCGTTGCTGCCGCGGAAGTTAAATTCAGCGGCTACGGTCGTTTTGGTATTGGCTACGAAGAAGATCGTTCTGCACAAACCACAACCACGACCGCCGGCGGCGCCGTCAACGTGAACAATCCTTCGACCGACAATACCATTCTGGTGTCGCGTTTCCGCCTGAACATCGACGCCAATGTCGAAACCGACAGCGGTGTCGAATTCCAGGGCCGCGTTCGTTTGCAGGCCGACGACGACTCGTCCACCGGTGAACAGAACGAAGCTGGTCTGAACGGCGCCCGTTTCTCGGTCATCTACGGCGGCTTGCGTGTTGACGCGGGCAACGTCTCGGGTTCGTTCGACAACCTGGATGACTATTTCGGCAACGAACCCGGCCTGGAAGAATTCCTTGGCCAGTACGTTGGCGTTAACTACTCGTTCCTCGAGTACAGCTCGACCGGTTCCGGTGCAAACGCGGTATTCTTCCGTTACACCGTCGGTGATTTCGCGTTCTCGGCCTCGTATGATCAGGACACTCAATTCCTGGGCGCGGGTCAGACTGACGATCGCGATCGCTGGGACGTAAGCGGTTCGTACACATTCAACAACATCACCGCGTCGCTGGCCTATGGTGAGACCGACGAAGGCGCTGGCGTTGAAAAAGAAAGCCTGGCCGTTCTGACCATCGGCGCAGAACTGGGCGATTTCTACGGCACCCTGTTCCTGGCAGACGACGACGTTGCTGACGATGCCGAAAACGGCACTGCCTATGGTCTGTCGGCATCTTACAACGTTGGCGCAGCAACCACCCTGCAGTTCGTTTACGGTGACGGCAATGCGGATGACGATACGCGCAACATCGGTGTTGGTGCCATCTACGACCTGGGCAACGGTGCGACCCTGCGTGGCGCTGTTGGCGAGATCAAAGACGGTGACGAAGACGGCCGCATCCGCGCTGACTTTGGTGCTCAGTTCAACTTCTAAGTTGATCTGAACCATACAGACTATTGGGCGGGTCCTTAGATCCGCCCTTTTTCATTTCTTTTCAAAGAACAGAATGACTTCGCCCAACCGCACGCCGTAACGCGAAACATAAGCGCGGTTCAGCAACCGGTCATCCGACAACAGCCACATCCAATCGTCGAAGTTCACGCGCATTGTGCCTTCTTTTATGGGCAGGTCGATTTTGTATTTCCAGTTGAACGTATCCCCACGCTCGACACCCGAGGCGGTGCCAAGCACACCCGGAGCGGTTCCTGTCCACGTATCTTCACCTGTTTTGGTCAGAGTCCAGATCCGCTGTTCCGTGGCACCATCGTCATAAACAAAATCTTCGACAAGCGTCAGCGTTTTGCCGTCCCATGTGCCGTCTATATCCACAGTAAACCGTCGCGGTACATTGCCCAGAACGTCTTGGAACTGCCCATAGGCTACGGTTTCGCCCTCAAAGAACTCTTCCAGATTCAATTGCCGGTCTGACAGGAACGTCTTTGGAACGCGCGGCTTGGCCGAACAAGATGCTAAAGCCACAATCCCCACGATCGCCAGAGCTGAGACAGTAAGCCGCCGGATCATCATTGCAGCGGCCTCATGTCGCTGTCTGCATCATATCCGTTCGCCCCGTTCAGATGCGCGGTCTTGACCTCGGGCGCAGGGCGCATCGTGGCAACCAGTTCGGCAACCTTTATTCCGAACTTGCGCATCTCGGATCGGTTCATGATCACACCGTTTTCGGTCAGATACATCCAATCGGTCACGTCCAGAGTATGCCCGCCTGAATCTTGCGGCAAAATGATCCGGTACTTCAACTTGACAGTAGACCCCGAGATCGTGCCTTGACCCTCGCCCACGATGTCATCTGCAGTGGCGGTAAATGTGTTGCCAGTGCCAAGTGTCAGATACCATTTGCGGGTCATCTGCTTGCCGTTGGAATAGGTGAAATACTCGGCCAGTGTACCGGTGTTTCCGTCCCATTCGCCAACCATACGGGCAACAAAGCTGTTGGTCATCTTGCCGTTGGGTCCATAGATCAACCCCTCGGACAGGATTTCCCCGTTTAGGTTCTGTTTCATGTTAAAGGCAGGGCCTGTGCTTGCGTAGTCCGCAGGTACCTGTGAGCGAAAGCTCAGGAACCTCCGCTTTGCAATGATCACCAAAAGGATGGCGGCAAGAAGGATGGCAACAAGTGTCATTTGGAAGTGACCTCCGTTGGCAACGTCAGAACCATTCCGAACGCGCCGAGTTTCAGGATGCAGGGCAGCACTGCGTAGGCGAGGTTGAGCGTATTCAGAGCCTCGGCCGAGTTTGCTTGTCCCGGAGCGAATCCGCTGCGTTCGAGCAGCGGCAAAGTGAAGAAGGCGGCCAATGCAAGGCCCAGTTTGCCCGCAAATGACCAGATGCCAAACGCCGCGGATGCGTTCAGGCCAGCGCGCGTCAGTACGACCGAGAACATCGCTGGCAACACGACCATATCCGCGCCCAATGCGGCACCAGATGCAATACAGATCACCGCGAACCCAGTCAGGTTCCCCGCCGACAGAGTGGCGGCACCGATGAAGCCTGCGATCGAAAGGGGCATGGCGATTATCAGAGTCTGTTTCGGGCCAATTCGGTTGCTTAGGCGTGCCCAAAGCGGAACGCTTGCCCCGGCGCTGAGGAAAAACAGGATCAATAACGGCCCGGCTTTTCCAGCCAATTGCAGACGATCTTCAACGAAGAACAAAAACAAGGTTGACGTGATGGCCACAGGCAAACTGTTCACCAGCGCCAAAGCCAACAGACGCAGCGCACCTGCCTGACCCAGCCCTGCAAAAGATAACCCGTCGCCGGTTATCGGCGTACGCAGCCAAATGGGGTACGTCACCGCGCATGTCAGCATCGCTAACAGGCCCAGGAATATGCCGAAAGCTGGATATCCCTGAGCGGCCGCTCCGAACGCCAGAAACAGAGCAGGGGCACTGGCTGCGACGACCACTCCTAACAATTGGCCGCCTTCGCGCCATGCGGCCAATGTCATCAGTTCTTTCGGATCTGTCTGTTTTGCAAGGGTGGCGCTGCGGCCATACAAAAGGATCGTGCCGAGGCTGTAGGCCGAAAACAGTAACACCAGAACAAAGACTAATGCTGCGATACTTGCGCCTTCGGGCAAGTTAAAGAGGATCGGAAAGCCAACGGCCAATCCCAGTGCAGCCATTGCTGCAAATACAAGTTGGGCCTTGGGCCAACGGTCGATGGCCCAGCCGATCAAAGGATCCTGCACCAAATCGACCAACCGGATCACCAGCAGGACAGTACCGATTACGCCCAGTCCGATACCAAGATTGACGGCGGCGAAACGCGGCAGATGAATATAAAGCGGGATACCCGCTGCCGCGAGCATCAGCGCATAGAGGCTGACCCGCGGATACAGCATTATTGTCCCCGCAACTTCTGCGAGAAGGAGGCTGAGCGCGTGTTTTCACCCAAGAAAACAGACATGAAACTGCGCTTGATGCCCAGATAGGACATCGTGCAGGTCTTGGCTCCATTCAGCCAGAAAGATACGCGATCTGGTCCATCTGATACGGCCAGGTATCGGTCGCCTTTCTTCACGGCCTTGAAGCAGGTTTCAAGCTGATCGCGCACTGGGGCCGGGCTGCCGATGCGCTCCATCTCATCCAGTGTCGAATTGATCAGCGCCTTTTTCGTCACGTTGCGGCGGTATTGAAGTTCAAGGGCAAAGTCCTGCCCCCAATCAAACGACGCACCGCGCTGTGTGAACAGCTGCGCATTATACAAAGGCAACCCCAAGTACCGGTAGGTTGCCGTGCCATGCAGTTGAGGGTTGTCCAGCGTGTTAAGGCCCGGTGAGGCTGCAAGCCCGCCAGGGGCCAGCAGCAACACCGAAATCAACGCCGCGCGGAAGCCACCCTTAGGCAGGGATGGCCGGGCCTTTTGCAAGAGTGTCATTTTCAGCTCCGAGGGTTTGCGGGGTGCCGTTCAGCTGCGCAACAACATGCATCGCGCTGGCAATCCCGTCTTCGTGAAAGCCGTGCCTGTTATAGGCGCCGGCAAACCAGGTTCGGTTCTGTCCCTGCATCTCGCGGATTTGCCCTTGTGCTTTCAGGGCTGCTTTGTCGAATACCGGGTGGGCAAATTCGACCTGATCATAGATTTTATCCGCAGGAATTTCTGATGAAGCATTCAGCGACACGAAAAGGGGGTCACTGTCCGGAATATTCTGAAGCCGGTTCATCCAGTAGGTTACGCCAACATTTCCAGCCTGCGACCGATAGGTCCAACTGGACCAGCAGGCGCGTCGCCGTGGCATCTGGCGTTCGTCGCAATGCAGAATCGCTGTATTGGGCTGATACCGGATTGCGCCAAGTGCCGCGCGCTCGGCTTCGGTCGCGGCATCGCCCAGAATGGCCAGCGATTGATCGGAATGCGTGGCGAGGATAATCTCGTCGAACTGATCCGCGTGACCTTGGCTGTGGACCGTAACACCCACATCGTCGCGTTTCACGTGATCAACCGGTGCAGCCAATCGGATATCACATCCGCGCGCGCGCAGGGCGGCATCGATGCGACGCACATATTCGATGCTACCGCCTTTGACGGAATACCATTGATGCTGCTTCGCGCGTCCACTGGCCAGCAGAGCGTGGTTTCGGAAGAATTGCACCAGCGAGCGGGCCGGGAACTGATCCACGAACTCAACTGGGGTCGACCAGATCGCGCCACACATGGGCATCAGATAGTTGTGGCGGAACCAATGGCCCAGGCGTAGCTGATCCACCAACTCTCCGATTGTGGTGTCATCGTCTTGGGCGGCCTCTGGGGCCTCTTTTCCGAACCGCAGGATGTCGGCGATCATTTTGTAATAGGCGGGACGGGCCAAGTTGCGTTTCTGCGCCGTCAGTGTACGCAGGTTGTTCAGCCCGTATTCGATGCGGCCATTGTCAATGGTGGCGCCAAAGCTCATTTCCGACTTGATGACCGGAACGTTCAATTCGTCAAATAGCGCGGTCAGGTAGGGATAAGTCGCATAGTTGAAGACGATGAACCCGGTATCCACAGGTTGATCGCCGTTCTTTCCGGCCATAACCGTGCGCGCGTGGCCGCCCAGTCGGGGTTCGGCCTCAAAGACGGTTACGTCGTTGTTTTCTGACAGGTAGTAAGCTGCGGAGAGACCCGAGATGCCTGCGCCAATGACTGCGATTTTTTTCCGGCCGCCCCGGGATTCGTCGAACATTCAAGCCTCGTTATGTAACGTATTACAATAAGATACGCAGAATAGGCGGGGGTGGATCAATCGGATTAGGTGTTTTTCTTGAATGCACTATGTTCTGACCTCGGGTTACAGAAGACCTGGCGGATCTGCTTTTGATCCAGCGCCCCGTCGCGGTCGTAAAAGAAACACAACATATGAAACGGTCGCGGAATGAGCAGCTTTGACGGAAAAACCTATTGGATCATTGGTGCCAGCGAAGGTCTGGGGCGGGCTTTGGCCCAAGCTCTCAGCCGTCAGGGCGCGCATCTGATCTTATCCGCGCGCAATGCCGACCGTCTGGCCGAGATGTGTGAAACTTTGCCCAACGCTCGCGCAATCCCTATGGATGTGACTGATCTGGATTCGGTTCGCGCCGCGGTGGCCGGGGCGGGCGCGGTGGATGGTCTGGTTTATAACGCCGGGGCCTATGATCCCATGCGCAGTGGCGATTGGGATACGGAAACCGCGCTGAGGATGGTCGATGTGAATTATCTGGGGGCCATGCGGGTGTTGGGAGAAACCGTGCCCGGTTTCGTCAAGGCCGGACAGGGTGAGATCACGCTTATCGGGTCTCTGGCCGGATACCATGGGTTGCCTGCTGCAATTGGCTATGGGGCCAGCAAAGCCGCGCTGGTGTCTCTTGCGGAGACGATGCGGCATGATTTGGCTGGAACTGGTGTGACTGTGCGGATCGTCAATCCGGGCTTCATCAAGACCCGCCTGACCGAGAAGAACAGCTTCAAGATGCCCATGCTGATGACGCCCGAGGATGCAGCAAATCGCGTGGCCAAAGCGATGGGGCGTCGCCGGTTTCGCACCGATTTTCCCGCGCCGTTTTCGTGGGTGATCCGGCTGATCGATTACCTGCCGGATTGGTTAGTATATCGCGGGAAATAGATCCTAATTAGGCATTTATCCAAACTGACCGTGGCAAAACCAGCCCGCCGACATGGTGCCTCCGTGGCCATAAAACAGCCACAGCCGTTCGCCCTGTTCGGTCACAACCACCCAGTAATCGCGCACACCACTGCGCCAGTTGGGGTCATCCAGCCACCATTCGGGTGCGATCCGTTCCGGCCCCGTCGCCTGCGCCAACTGCCAGTCTCGCCCGCGCCAGCGGAAGGTGCTGGGCACGTCCGGGGTATCGGGGGCCGTTACCGGCTCGGGCTGCCACATCTGCAAGGGGCGCGGGCGCGGCGGCGCGGGCCAGTCGGACGCGGGCTCCGACCACGCAGCGGCCAGCACCTGTGCGGTTTTCTCGGGGATATGCGAGGCCGCCGGGTGCCGCCTTGTGATCGCCTCCAACCCGACCCGCGCGCCCAGCTTGGCCGTAAGGTCTTCGACGGCGGTGTTGCCGTCCAACCGGTTGCGGGCGACGCGGCGCGCCTCGGCATGGCCGGCCATGGTACGGGCGTGTAGGGGTTCCGTCTGCACCGCCTCAAGCCGCAGCATGTCGATGCCATAGCCCGCGTCGATCTGGTCAATTTTCATCTCTAACAAAGGCCGAATACGGTGTTTGTCATGGGTTGGGCGGGCCAGTCCGACCTCGATAACCTCGGCGGCCTGATCGGCGCGATGAGCTTCCAGCCGTAGGGTGCGTACCCCGCGCGCTTTCTCCTCTAGCTTGGTGCAGAGCGTTGGCAGAACGCGGTCGATGGCGGCCATCACATCCTCGGTCAGGCCGATCGGGTTGGGTAGGGTCATCCGCACCGCAAAGTGATGCGGCGGGCGGGCGGGGGAGACCGGCTCGGGCGCGCTGCCCATCGCCTGATCCAGCCGTAGCACCAGCCCCCGCCCAAATCGCCGCGCCAGCGAGGCACGCGGCTGCCCCAACAGATCGCCGATCCGGCGCAGACCCAGACGGTTCAGCTGTGCGACCACCTGATCCTCAAGCCGCAGTGCCGCGATGGGCAGGGGGCTGAGCGCGCCATAGGATTGCCCCGGCGCTGCGATCCGCGCGCCGCCGCCCAAGGCGACCACCTGCGGCGCGGCCCCGCCCTTGGTCCAGTGCCGCCGTTTGACGGCACGGGCGCGGGTGGCGCGGGCCTCTTGGCTGATGGCGTCGCCATTGCGGTCGGAGGTGGCCTCTTGCCCCGCATAACGCGCCAGCGCCCAGGCCGCGCCCAACGTGTCGGCGATGCCCATCTGCACGCTGAGCCCCATATCTGCGCAGTCGGTTTCGATCACGTTCAACAACGCTTCTTCCCCGCCGAAGAGATGCGCGCAGCCTGACAGATCCACGATCAGGCCGTCGGGGGCTTCTTCGGCAACCCATGGGCTGAACTTGCCTACCCACCGACGCAGGGCGGTCAGAAACGCAGCCTCGGCCGGGGCGTTGCGGGGGCGTGTCACCAGATTGGCGCACATGGCATGGGCATCGCGCACTGGTTGGCCCACGCGCAACCCGACGGTCTGCGCCGTGGCGTTCAGCGATGTGATCACCTGCATGTTCGACTGCTCGGTCACCACAGCCAAAGGCCCATCCTGCAGCCCCCGCGCAGCGCGGATCAGCCGTTCAGCCCCCAGACGAGGAAACCAGAGCGAGAGTATTCGGCGTTTTGGCATCGGCAGACATCAAGATGTTCTTATTTTGTTCTTACCGTAGAATCGTCTGCCGAGTCCACGCCTAGCCGCAGGTCAGGCGCTGAATGATCCCGGTCTCATCTACAAACACATTCAGCCGGTCGATCCGGTAATCTTGCGTAGCAATGCCGTCGGGCCCCAGAACGCGGGACCGTTCAGGCAATTGGGCCTGAATGGTCGAGACAGGTTGACCAATGGAATTGGCAAAGGGCTCACCCAGACAAAACGCCAGATCAACCGGCGCAGGTTCGGGCGACAGGGGCGCGTCCTCGGGCGCGGGTGTCTGGGTGCAGGCGATCAGCAAGGCCAGCGTGGGGATAAAACGGTACATTGGCGTTCCTTTTTCCGGCAATGTCGTTTCTGCAATATCAGATGTTTAACAAACCTGTCACCAAAGCGCAGTTGAAAACCTCCTGCGATTGCCGCAGGGTCGGGGCAAAGAAGACAGGGAGACAACGATATGCGTACCCGTGCCGCCGTCGCCGTTCAGGCGGGCAAACCTTTGGAAGTGATGGATGTGAACCTTGAAGGCCCCAAAGCGGGTGAGGTTCTGGTGGAAATCAAGGCCACCGGCATCTGCCACACCGATGAATTCACCCTGTCGGGTGCCGACCCTGAGGGGCTGTTCCCCGCGATTCTGGGCCATGAAGGCGCAGGCGTCGTGGTTGAGGTCGGCCCAGGCGTCACCAGCCTGAAGCCAGGCGACCACGTGATCCCGCTTTACACCCCCGAATGCCGCGAGTGTGAATACTGTCTGCATCCCAAGACCAACCTGTGTCAGGCGATCCGTGAAACGCAGGGACAGGGCCTGATGCCTGATGGCACCTCGCGCTTTTCGACTCTGGATGGCGATCCGATCCTGCACTACATGGGCTGCTCGACCTTCGCCAACCACACGGTTCTGCCCGAGATCGCGCTGGCCAAGGTGCGTGAGGACGCGCCCTTCGACAAGATTTGCTATATCGGCTGCGGTGTGACCACCGGTATCGGCGCTGTCATAAACACTGCCAAGGTGGAAATCGGCAGCCGTGCCATCGTATTCGGTCTGGGCGGCATTGGTCTGAACGTGATTCAGGGCCTGCGTCTGGCTGGGGCCGATCAGATTGTTGGCGTTGACCTGAACCCGGCCAAGGTCGAGATGGCGACCAAGTTCGGTATGACCGATTTTGTGAATCCGGCCGAGGTTGAAGGCGATCTGGTTCCTTATCTGGTCAACCTGACCAAAGGCGGCGGCGATTACACCTTTGACGCCACCGGCAATGTGGGCGTAATGCGCGCTGCGCTGGAGTCGGCGCATAAGGGCTGGGGTGAGTCGATCATCATCGGCGTGGCACCTGCGGGGGCCGAGATCTCGACCCGTCCGTTCCAGCTGGTCACGGGCCGCTCGTGGCGCGGGACGGCCTTTGGTGGCGCGCGGGGCCGGACCGATGTGCCGAAAATTGTCGACTGGTACATGGAAGGCAAGATCGAGATCGACCCGATGATCACCCACACCATGGGTCTGGACGACATCAACCACGGTTTCGACCTGATGCATAAGGGCGAAAGCATCCGCTCGGTTGTGGTCTACTAAGGCCCTGAACCTGCGATTTTGAGGACGGCGCGCTGTGAACGGCGCGCCGTTTTTATTTGCCGGGACGGCTTGCGCCTGTGTCGGACCGGGGCGAGCGGACCCTCAGAACCGGGGTATTGACCGATGAGGTGTTCGCCCGGCTTTCGCGCCAGACCACATAGACGCCTGAGGCGATGATGATGCTGGCCCCAACGGCGACCCAGCCATCGGGCCGCTCGTTGAAAAAGACCATGCCGAACAATGTAGCCCAGATGATCTGACTGTATTGGCTGGGGGCGACCACGCCTGCAGGCGCGGCGCGATAGGCAAGGATGATCAGGTGTTGGGCGATGACCGAAAACACGCCCACCAGCGCCATCATCGCCAGATGCAGCAGCGAGGGTGGTTGGTAAACAGCGGGCTGCATCAAGCTCATGACCACAATGGCCAGCAGCATCGGATAAAGGATCAGTACGGCCGAGCGTTCCTCATTCCCGATCTTGCGTACCAAAACAGACCCTAACGCGCTGGAAAACGCCGCAGTCAGGGCCGCGAGATGCCCCAGAGTGATATCCGTGGCACCGGGGCGCAGGACGATCAGAACTCCGATCAGGCCACAGCCGACGGCGGCCCAACGCTGTGCGCGCACGACTTCCCCCAGGATCGGGATCGACAGGACGGTGACGAACAGAGGGAAGGCGAATAACAGCGAGTAGACCTCGGCCAGCGGCAGCGCCGAGAAAGCGTAGAAGGCGCAGACCATGGATGTCACCATCAGGGCCGAGCGCAGCAGGACCAGCCACGGATGATGTGGTCGGAAATTGCCCGTTGTCCGGTCGGTCAGGATCGTCACCGCCATTGGCACAAAGGAAAACAGCGTTGCGAAAAAGATGATCTGCATCACCGAATAGGTGCTACCCAGCACTTTGATCAGGACATCGTGGCTTGCAAAAACGGCAAACCCCGCAAACGCATAGCCAAGCCCCCGAAGGGTGGTGTTCTGAGTGCTCATGAGGCGGCCTCGGGTGATGTGTCGGTGTAGGGGCGCAGCGCATTGGGGCTGTCGTACCCCTGAGTAAACCCATTTGGCCGACCCGCATAGCCCCTATTTTACCGCTAACATGGCAAAACCGCCATGTCCTGGGATCAACGCAGGATGGGAGGTGCGTCTTTGGGTTGGCGTGCAGATTGCACACCGGCCTTCATCCCCACGCCGATCCGGCGGGCCAGTGCGACCCACGGGATCGCGGTCTCGGGTGGCAGGGTCTGGGTGGCGACCTCTTCGAAAAGGTCCAGCCAATGGGCGAACATGTCGGGCTGCACGTCGGGCCGTTCGATATGGACCCGCTGCGGATTGCCGTCATAGCTGCGCTCATACAGGATGGCGTTGCGCCAGAAGGCGGCGATCTTTTCCTCATGCGTGGGCCAGTCTTGGACATGTGTGTTGAAGACCGGTCCCAGCACCGCGTCCTCGCGCACGCGGGCGTAAAAGGCGGCGACCTGAGCATTGATCTGATCTGGGGTCGCGGGAAAGCGCGGCGACAGCGTGGGGCGGGTCATGTTTGGTCCGTTTTCGACTCTGTTCTGGGCCGATACCCGGTTTGGGCGTCACGCAACAGGTGTGGTTTTGTCGCGCGGATCGGGCGTCAGCAGATACCGGATCAGGGCCACTGGATGCGCCTTGAGGCTGAGGCGGGTGGCCACGTAATCTTCGACTACCTGCTCGCCTAGCGTCATCTGTGGCAGATAGGCTGCGGGCTCGTCCAGCGCCTCGCCCTCCAGATCCTGCGAGAACAGCGGCAAGGGCTTCGCGGTGGCAATCGCTTTGGCCTGCCACAACGCCTCGCGCCTTGTCAGATCGCAGGCGGAGAAGGCATCGGCCTCAGCCAACCGTTCGATTACCGAGGGGCCAAGTCCGGCACGACGCCACACATCATCCACCTGATGGTAGCCATTACCGCGCGCGGCGGTCAGCCAGCTGGCATCTTCCTCGCTCAGGCCCTTGATCTGGCGGAACCCCAGCCGCAGAGCCAACCCGCCGTGACCGTCGGGTTCCATCACGTTGTCCCAGAAACTGGCATTGATACAGACGGGGCGCACCTGAACCCCATGTTCACGCGCGTCGCGCACGATCTGCGCTGGGGCATAGAACCCCATGGGCTGTGAATTCAGCAGCGCGCAGGCGAAAATCCCCGGATGGTGGCATTTGATCCAGGCCGAGGCATAGACCAGCAGCGCAAAGCTGGCCGCGTGACTTTCGGGGAAACCGTAAGAGCCGAAGCCTTCGATCTGCGAAAAACAGCGTTCGGCGAAATCCTGTTCATAGCCGTTCCGCTCCATCCCGCGCAGGAACAAGGACCGGAATTCGCTGACATTACCATGTTTCTTGAACGTCGCCAGCGACCGCCGCAGCCGGTCCGCCTGTTCGGGGGTGAAGCCCGCGCCAACGATGGCGATCTGCATGGCTTGCTCCTGAAACAGCGGCACGCCCAGTGTTTTGCCCAGCACCTCACCCAACGCGTCCGAGGGGAAGCTGACCTCCTCCTCGCCGTTCCGGCGGCGGATATAAGGATGAACCATGTCGCCCTGAATGGGGCCGGGGCGGATGATGGCGACCTCGATCACCAGATCATAGAAATTGCGCGGCCGCATCCGGGGCAGAAAGTTCATCTGCGCGCGCGATTCCACCTGAAAAACGCCGATGCTGTCGGCTTTGCACAGCATATCGTACACTGCCGGATCCTCGGGCGGCAGGGTGGCAAGGGTATAGCCAGTTTGGTGGTGCTGGGTGATCAGGTCAAACGCCTTGCGGATGCAGGTCAGCATGCCAAGGCTGAGCACATCGACCTTCAGAATACCCAGACTGTCGATATCGTCCTTGTCCCAACAGATGACCGTACGGTCCTCCATGGTGGCGTTTTCTATGGGGACAAGTTCGTCCAACCGCCCCTCGGTGATGATAAAGCCGCCGACGTGTTGCGACAGGTGGCGGGGGAAGCCGTCGATCTCATAAACCAATGATAGAGTCTGTTTCAGGCGGCGATCTTCGGGATCAAGGCCGATTTCGCGCATTCGTTCAGACTCGAGCCCCTTGGCCGAGAAGAAGCCCCAGAGCTGTGATGAGAGCGCCGAGATCGTGTCTTCGGTCAGGCCCATCGCTCGCCCGACCTCGCGGATGGCGCGCTTGCCGCGATAATGGATCACGGTGGCGCAGAGGCCCGCGCGGTGGCGGCCATAGCGGTCATAGATGTGCTGAATCACCTCTTCGCGGCGTTCATGTTCGAAATCCACGTCTATGTCGGGCGGTTCGTCCCGCGCCTCGGAGACGAAGCGTTCGAACACCATCGTGCCCAGTTCGGGGCTGACCTCGGTGATGCCGAGGCAGTAGCAGACGACGGAATTGGCGGCTGATCCGCGCCCCTGACACAGGATATCGCGGGATCGGGCAAAGGTGACGATGTCACGGACGGTCAGGAAATAGGGTTCATATTTCAGCTTGCCGATCAGGGTCAGTTCATGCGCCAGCATCTTTTTGGCTTTTTCCGAGGCTCCTGCCGGATACCGCCATTTCAGCCCCTCATGCGCCAAACGGTGCAGGCGTTGGGTCGGGGTTTCCTGTTCGCTGCCCTCGCTGGGGTATTCATAGCGCAGCTCATCCAGCGAGAATGTCAGCTGTTCGCTGAACATATGGGCGCGGGTGACGGCCCCTTCATGGCCTTTGAAAATGCGCAACATCTCGGCCTTGGACCGCAGGCGCTGTTCCCCATTGGCCAGAGCGTCCCGGCCCAGATCATCGACCTTGCGGCGCAGGCGGATGGCGGTCAGCACATCACCCAGCTTGCGCCGCGCGCCGTGATGCATCAGTGGCGCAGCACTGGCGAGGGTGGGCAGGCCGAGTTGCTGCGATTCAGTCTCTAATAAAGAAAAATAGGCGTTATCAGCCCCGTCATACCGGGGATGCATCAGCAAATGCATCCGCCCACCAAAGCGGCGCGTCAGCTGTTGCGCCTGTGTCCGCCATGCGTCCGCGCCGCCCGGCGACCGGGTTGCCTGTGGCCAGAGCAGCAGGTGCAGACCGTCGGAAAACTCCAGCAGGTCGGACAGGTGCAGGGTGCAATCGCCTTTCTCGGCGCGCAGGCGGCCCGCGGACAGGATACGACACAGATTGCCCCAGCCCTGCCGGTTCAGGGGCAGGGCGGTGACGGTGGGCGCGTCGGTGAAGATTAGCCGGGCTGCCGGGATCAGGCGTGGCACGGCGTGGATCGGGTAGGAGGGCGGTTTGGGGATGTGATCGGGGCAGGGCGGGCCGATGGGCGTGTTCTGCCCTTCCCATTCCACACGTTCGCGCACCTTTCGGGTGATCTCGCGCGCCTGGGTATGGGCACGCACGATCCCGGCGACCGAGTTGTCATCGGCAATCGCGATGGCGGGCAGACCAAGTGTGACGGCACGCTGCATATACTCCTCGGGGTGCGAGGCCCCGGTGAGAAAGGTGAAGTTCGATGTGATCGACAATTCGGCATACATGGCGATTCCACATTATATTCACCTTTTGTTCTTTTTCGAGTCCTTTGCGCAGGAAACGGGTCGCTTGCAGTGTTCCCTCTGGGCAGGGTGGCAGAAAAAGGAGACCCGAGATGTTCAAGATCACAGCATTGCCCACCCCCCAAGTCCGCGCGCTTCAGGCCGGAGGGCCGGACGCATATGGCGCCTCGCCCGAGCGCGCCGTTTCCGAAGGTGCGGGCAATCCATGCCGCCATTGCCTGCAGAACATTCCGGAAGGAAAAGAGATGCTGATATTGGCGCATCGCCCTTTTTTAGAGACACAACCCTACGCGGAAACGGGTCCGATCTTTCTGTGTGCCGCCCCGTGTGAACAGTATGAAGGGGATGAGATGCCCGAGATTCTGACCACCTCTCCCGACTATCTGATCAAAGGGTATGGGTTGGATGATCGGATCGCCTATGGCACCGGAGAGATTACGCCCACAGATCGGATCGGCGCAAAGATCAGTGATATCTTTGCTCGTCCCGATGTGGCCTATATCCACATCCGGTCCGCGCGGAACAACTGTTATCAGGCGCGGGTAGATCGAGTCTAACGGTCAAATTCTTATCCGCGTGCAGATGTCAGGGCGAGGAACACATCCTCGAGGTCTGCCTCTTCGGTACGGACGTCGCGAATACGGATGCCTGCGGTGCGGACCGATTCCAGAACTTGTTCGGCGCTGGTCGCAGCGCTGCGATATTGCAGCACCAGGCTGCCATCGTCACGCAGAGTGGCCTCGACCCCTTGCGTTGTTGGCAGTTCGGTCACCGGGCTGTCCGGAGCAATGACCATTGTCCGGCTGTCCATGCGACTCAGCAGGTTGGAGGTGCTGTCCTGCGCGATCTTTTCTCCGTGGTTGATGATCGCGATCTCGTCACACATTTCTTGCGCTTCTTCCAGGTAATGCGTGGTCAGGATGATCGTCATGCCCTGTTCGTTCAGCTTGCGCACATTGGTCCAGAGCATCTGACGCAGTTCGATGTCCACGCCCGCCGTGGGTTCATCCAGGACCAGAATGCGGGGATGATGCACAAGAGCCTTCGCCAACAGCAGCCGCCTACGCATACCCCCAGACAGAGTGCGCGCATATGCTTCGGCCTTGTCGCCAAGGCCGACCAGTTCCAGAATCTCGTCGCTGCGGCGCTGGGCCTTGGGGACGCCATAAAGACCGGCCTGAACCTCTAAAGCGCCACGCGGGGTGAAGAACGGATCGAGGTTCAGCTCTTGCGGCATTACGCCAATTGCTGCACGGGACTGGCGCGGATTTTTATCCTGATCAAACCCGCCGATAGAGACCGTTCCGGCCGATTTAACCACCAGCCCGGCAAGAATGTTGATCAATGTCGATTTCCCGGCCCCGTTTGGCCCCAGCAATCCAAAGACCGACCCGCGCGGGACCGTCAGGTCAACGCCTTTTAGCGCGTGTTTCTCGGGCTGTGCCTTGCTGCCGCGATAGGTCTTGTGCAGACCTTCGATCCTGATTGCCGCATCGCTCATGTGGCTCTTGCCCCCGGTTTGCTCATCGCTCATAAACGCACCTAATACATGCCCGCGAGGCCGACAACCGAAGAAGGATCGCCAGCCGTGACCATCGAAGCGCCGGAAACCAAGATCGTGGAAACCACCCGTGTCGCCTGTGACGGTGGCGAAGGGGCACTGGGCCATCCACGTGTCTGGCTGCAAATCCCTGAAGACACTGGTTGGGTCGAATGCCCCTATTGCGATTGCAAATACATTCTCAAAGGGTCCGCGGCCGAAGAGGCGCAATCAATCTGATATAATACTGTTACAAGGGCTGACGCCGGGCAGGATATGCTGTAGCGTGCTGCGTCAGAATTCTTGTGTCATTTCCACGCGGATCCGGAATGATCTTTCCAGTGCAACTGGTTCACCTGTCCGACAAAGATCTTGTTGCCACAGGTGGCCACAGAAACGTCTATGCCTACCCTGACCAATCCGATCTTCTGATCAAGGTGACGCGCCCGCGCACGCGGCCCAACCGATCCTTTGCCAAGCGCGTTGTGCGGTATTTGCTGCCGGACTCGGTCTATCGCAATGCATTGAAAGAGCTGGAGTGCGAGATGAAGGCGGCGTTGAAAAGCGGCCCGGATATCGCGAAAATGCCATTGGCCCGGTCTTTTGGCGTTGTGCAAACGGATGCCGGGCCGGGCATTGTGGTCGAGCGTATGGAATCTGAGGACGGCTCTCTGGCGCAGGATTTGATGTCGTTGTGCCAGCAGCGCCGGCTGCCCCCCGAGGTTCTGAACAAGCTGAATGATTTTGTTCACAAGCTGTTCGACTTTCAGATCGTGGGTCGCGATATTCATGCGCAAAATATCGTTTACGGCACGCGCGACTCAGTGCCGATGTTTGTGCTGATCGACGGGTACGGGGAACGCAATCTGGTCCCGTTGCGCAGCCTAAGCCGGCGACTGAATGACAGGTCGTTGAACAAGCAGATGCACGAAATCGCTGTAAAAACCGGATTGCGATGGGATGCGGCAACCAGAGCGTTCAGCGCCCCATAGCTTTGGTTTGCTGCTTGCCTGATGGCGGATCGCTGAATCGAAGAGATATGGTCATACAGGCACAGTTACGGTGCGTTTTCTGCAAGCAATAGTGTTCTCCCAAATACTGCCGTGGTTTTATGCTATGGCCGATTTGCAGATTTTGGGATGAGTTCGATGACGGATGTAGCATCTACTGACACAGCCAGTCCGGTTTTCGGCTAGATCGGGTTTGGTATTGGTGCCCTTGCGCTGTTTGCCGCGTTGTTCGTGTTCTGGGCCGGGCCGTTTGCGCCGCAGCAATCGACGGGCGTTTCGTTGGGCGAATTGGCCGCCGAGATCGGCAAGTCCACCTTGCGCTCGGCCGCGGGGCTGGAACAGCCCGAGCCCGTCGCGCGCAGCCGTGATCTGGATGACTTTCTACAGATCGGCGTGGCCATGCTTGGGGCCTTGGCAATCGTTGTATCTGTGATTGGGCTGCTGCGTCACGAAAGAAGGCGCCCTGCAATTGCCGGCACCGTGATTGGCGTAGGTGCGATTCTGTTTCAGTTTTTTGCCATGGCCTTCTTCGCCTTTTTGGGCGTGCTGGTTATCATGGCGCTGCTCAACAGTTTTTCCGACGTGATCAGCGGCTTGTTCGGTGGCTGACGCGCGTTCTTGACTGGCCACCTGAGCGGCCCTGTGGCACAACGTCCCCTGACCGACAGGGAGAGCGCGCATGAGCAATTTCGGAAAAGGATGTCACCTGCATCTGATCGACGGATCGGCCTTTATTTTCAGGGCCTACCACGCGCTGCCTCCGCTGACACGTAAGTCGGATGGTTTGCCAATTGGCGCGGTGTCAGGTTTCTGCAACATGCTGCAGAAATATGTCGAAGGGAACGCGGGGCCGGATGCGCCGACCCATGTGGCGGTGATCTTCGACAAGGGGTCACACACGTTCCGCAACGATCTCTATGACCTATACAAGGCCAACCGCGAGGCCATGCCCGAGGATCTGCGTCCGCAGATGCCCCTGACCCGCGAGGCGACCCGCGCCTTCAACATTGCCTGCAAAGAATTGGAGGGCTATGAGGCCGATGACATCATCGCCACGCTGGCCGTGCAGGCGCGCGAGGCTGGGGGGCGGGTTACTATTGTCAGCTCGGACAAAGACCTGATGCAGCTTGTGGGCGGCGGCGTTGAGATGCTGGACGCGATGAAGAACAAACGTATCGACAAGGATGGCGTGTTCGAGAAGTTCGGTGTCGGGCCTGAACGCGTGGTCGATGTGCAGGCACTGGCAGGCGACAGCGTAGATAACGTGCCCGGTGCGCCGGGGATTGGGGTCAAGACCGCCGCCTTGCTGATCAACGAATATGGCGATCTGGAAACCCTGCTGGATCGCGCTGAAGAGATCAAACAGCCCAAGCGTCGCCAGACCCTGATCGAAAAGCGCGACCAGATCGAGCTGTCGAAGAAACTGGTGCAGTTGGACGAAAACACGCCGCTGGATTTCACGCTGGACGATTTGGAGGTGCAGGACCCTGATCCCGAAACCTTGCTTGGGTTCCTTGCGGATATGGAGTTCCGCACCCTCACCAAACGCATTGCGGACAAGCTGGGGGCCGAGGCCCCGGTGATCGCCGATGCGCCTGCGCCCGAAGTGGTGACCGAGGCTGAGGATATCCCCTTTGACGCCTCGAAATACGAATGTGTGCGCGACGCGGCGGCGCTGCAGGCGTGGATCGACCGGGCTTATGAAACCGGCTGGGTGGCCGTCGACACCGAGACGACCGGATTGAACGAAATGATCGCCGATCTGGTGGGCATTTCCCTGTGTGTCACGGCGGGCGAGGCTTGTTACATTCCGCTGACCCACCGCGATGGGGCCGCTGATGATCTTTTCGGGTCGGATGCACTGGCCGAGGGGCAGATGCCGTTGGATGAGGCTCTAACTTTGCTCAAACCGATGCTTCAGGACGCCTCGATCCTGAAGATCGGGCAGAACATGAAATACGACGCCAAGATTTTCGCGCGTTATGGCGTAGAAGTGGCGCCGATCGACGACACGATGCTGATGTCTTATGCGATGCATGGCGGTGAGCACGGGCATGGGATGGATACGCTGTCCGAGCGTTACCTGAATCACACGCCGATTCCGATCAAACCGCTGCTGGGGTCCGGCAAATCGGCCATCACTTTCGACAAGGTGCCGATTGACGAGGCGACGGCTTACGCCGCCGAGGATGCGGATATCACCCTGCGCCTGTGGAAGCTGTTCAAACCGCAACTGCATCAGGTGCAGGTGACGACGGTTTATGAGACGCTCGAACGCCCGCTGGTGCCGGTTCTCAAAGAGATGGAGATGCATGGCATCAAGGTGGACCGCGATGTCCTGAGCCGCATGTCTAACGCTTTTGCGCAGAAAATGGCCGGGTTAGAGGCTGAAATCCACGAATTGGCGGGAGAGAACTTCAATGTCGGTTCGCCCGCGCAACTGGGTGAGATCCTGTTCGACAAGATGGGGCTTGAGGGCGGTAAGAAAGGCAAGACCGGGAAGTATTCGACCGGGGCGGACATTCTGGAAGACCTCGCCACCGAACACGAGTTGCCCCGCCGGGTGTTGGATTGGCGGCAGCTTTCCAAGCTGAAATCGACCTATACCGACGCGCTGCAGACCCATATCAACCCGGATACAGGCCGGGTGCATACATCTTATTCGATCACGGGGGCGAATACGGGGCGTCTGGCCTCGACCGATCCGAACCTGCAGAACATCCCGGTGCGCACCGAAGAAGGCCGCCGCATCCGCGAGGCCTTTATCGCCGAGCCAGGTAATGTGATGGTCAGCCTCGACTACAGCCAGATCGAGCTGCGCATTCTGGCTCATATCGCTGAGATACCGGCGTTGAAACAGGCCTTTGCCGATGGTCTGGACATTCACGCCATGACCGCCTCCGAGATGTTTGACGTGCCGCTTGATGAGATGACGCCTGATATCCGCCGCCAGGCTAAGGCGATAAACTTTGGCGTGATTTACGGGATTTCAGGCTTTGGTTTGGCGCGCAACCTGCGCATTCCACGCGCCGAGGCGCAGGGTTTCATCGATCGGTATTTCGAGCGGTTCCCGGGTATCAGAGCCTATATGGACGACACCGTCGCGTTCGCCAAAGAACATGGGTATGTGCAGACGCTGTTTGGCCGTAAAATCCACACGCCCGAGATCAATGCCAAGGGGCCGCATGCCGGGTTCTCGCGTCGAGCGGCGATCAACGCACCGATTCAGGGGACAGCGGCAGATGTGATCCGGCGGGCGATGGTGCGGATGCCGGACGCCATCAATGGGCTGCCTGCCAAGATGCTGCTACAGGTGCATGACGAATTGCTGTTCGAAGTGGCCGAGGATGCGGTGGATCAGGTGATCGGTGTGGCGCGCGACGTGATGGAGGGAGCATCGGATCCCGCCGTTAAACTGGATGTCAAGTTGTGTGTCGATGCCGGGCAGGGCGCCAACTGGGCCGAAGCGCATTAAGTGCGCGCTGCTCATCAGGCCCGGCGGGCCCTCTTTGCAGCGGGTCAATCCTGCGTCTTGACCCAACCTTCGACCATACGTTTGACGAAAGGTCCAAGGCTTAGAATAACAAGAAATGCGATGGGCCAACAAAAGGCCCAGGACCCGAACCAGTCACCCAGGGTGGTGGGACCAAAACCAACTGCCTTGACGGTTGCGATACCTGTAACGATACAGGACATCAGTCCTGACATGATCAGACCGAAAAGGGCGTGGGCGAAACGGGCTGGTATCATTGAAGGCGCTTTCGAAGTCGAGACGTTCTTCATTTGCTGGATTTTTTGTCAAGAATCCAGAGTTATGGGGTCATCCAACCAAGACTGTCTGCGGAATTTTGCGTGGACGGGGTGTATTCGGCACTGACCCAACCTGTGTACCCATGTTGGTCCATTGCCGCGAACAGGGCCGCGAAGTCCGTTGGGCCTTTGCCCGGTTCAGCCCGTTTCGGTGCGGCACCGATCTGAGCATGAACTACATGTGGGCGATAGCGGTTCCAGATTTCCAGCGCGTCGCCATGGATCATATGCGCGTGAAAGCTGTCGTATTGCAGGGCGATATTGGGGCGATCTACCTGGGTCAGAACCTCGGCGGCAAGCGCGTAGTCGTTCAGGAAGTAATCCGGTTGCGAGACAGGGTTCAGCGGCTCGATCGTGAACTTTTGGTTCGGCGCATAGTCGGCAGCCCATTGCAGATTGCGCACAAACGATTCAAGCGCATCAGGGCCCGAAGCATAGCCGGACATGATGTGGATCAGCCCCGGTTTCAGCACGTCCGCATAGCGTATCACCCGGCGGATATCGGACTGAAATCGCCCTTCGCCGCCTGGTACGGCCGCATAGCCCGGCTGCCCGCCGGTATAGTTGGGAGGTGGTGCGTTGATCAGCACAAGTTCAAGCCCATTGGCCAGTAGGGCGCGGCGGGTTTCCTTGGCGGCCAAATCATAAGGAAACAGAATTTCGACGGCTTTGAACCCGGCCTCAGCCGCTGCTTGGAACCGGTCGAGATAGGGCAGTTCGGCGAACAGCAATGAGATATTGGCGGCAAATTTCGGCATGATCGGACCCGGTTTGATGGTGGCGGGACCTTAGCGGGCCGGGTTTGGCGGTGAAAGGGCCTGAAAACGACAGATTGTCGAAAATCGGCCAGAACGCCCGGCACAGATCAGAGACATTTGGGACAATGCGGCGAATCATTTCCAGTCGCCGATCCAGCAGAAGGTCTGACACCATGGCGATGAGCCCTGACCCCGTGCGCGGGACCGCCCTCTCTGTGTCTGCCGGGCGCAGTTCTGCCTTATCGGGCAATGGCTTGGCGGTCGCCAGTATGTTGACGTGGGCGGCAGGGTTTCCGGCGGCTGAGGTGCTGCTGCAAAGCTGGCCTCCGGTCGCGTTGCTGGTGGCGCGGCTGGCGTTGGCGGTGCTGGTTATGGTGCCGATCTGGGTGCTGTTTGACGGCCCGACCCGTGTGCTGCGAGCACGTTGGGGTCATGCGATGCGGGTCGGCGGCACGCTGGGCGTGGCGATGTTCCTGATCATTCTCGCGCAGAAGCTGACCGATCCCGTGACCGTGGCGATCATCGCATCCTGCGCGCCCTTGTTCGCAACGGTGTTAGAAGTGGTGACGGGCGCACGGCGGCTGCGGTGGAATTTTGCGTTGGGCGTGATCGTGTCGATTGTCGGTGGTTTAATTGCCACCAGCGCGGTGGCCCCGGCGCAGCTGGGCTTGGGTGCGGTTTGCGCCATTGCGTCCACGGGCCTGTTCTGCTGGGCCAGCATGGCGATTGCGCGGGATTTCCCCGATCTCAGCCAGACAGGGCGCAGCACCATCACCTTTGTCGGGGGGCTGGGAACCGCTGCCGTGTTGTTCGCCGGTGCCGCGCAGATGGGGATGGAGGTGATGCCCACAACCACGCTCGACATGCAGCAAGCGGGGATGCTGGTGATCTATGCGTTGATCTCCATGGGGTTGAGTCAGGTGTTTTTCATCGCATCCGTGGGCAAGATCGGCGTTGCGTTGGCCTCATTCCACATCAATATCGCGCCATTTTACGTGATGCTGATCATGCTGGTGCTGGGCGAGGAGTGGAACTGGACCCGCGCGCTGGGCGCGGCGATCGTGGCAGTGGCCGTGATACTGGCGCAAGAGCGTCGGGCACAGGTGGCCTAGTCCGGCAGATCATCCGACCGGATCAGAGGGAAAAACTGCCCGTCTGACCAGACCCCGAACCAATCGCCACTATGCTCGGCGATGTCGACCAGCCGGTAAAAGCTTTTGCGGTCGATCCGCGCCTCTAGGTTTGCGCGTACCAATATATAGGGGGCAGGCTCCTCTGTTTCGGTATCAATGACAATCCGGAGCGGATGGTCCGCACCTGCGACGGCCGTGTCGCCCACATATGTGGTGAATGTCAGCTTTTGCATCTCGCCGCTGCCCTCGACCTCGAAATCGACGGCGATGAAAGGCACGTCCTCGACAGTGATTCCCACCTTCTCGACCGGGGTGACGAGGTAATATTTCCCGTCTTCTTTCTTAAGAATTGACGAAAACAGCTTCACAAGCTCGAACCTGTTGATCGGCGACCCTAGATAAGACCAAGAGCCATCTTTGGCGACATTAATGTCCAGATCGCCACAAAACGGAGGATTCCAAAGGTGAACGGGCGGCGAACCCCGCGTTTTGGCAGCTTTGACTGATGCTTCAATGCCATCTGGTGACGGGGTCACAGGTTTTTGTCCGCTCATTGCTTTTGCCATTTCCTCTCAGCGCGATACACTCTGCTTATAATAGTCCACGGAAGGGAAAGTCATGACCGAACCTGCCGACCTCGTGTCCGAGATCGAAGCGCTGGAATCGAAACTGCAAGAGGCGAAGGCCTCGATCACCCGTCGCTTTATCGGACAGGAAAGGGTCGTGGACCTGACCCTGACCGCGCTGCTGTGCGGCGGGCATGCGTTGCTGATCGGTCTGCCCGGTCTGGGTAAGACGCGACTGGTTGAAACGCTGTCGACCGTAATGGGCCTGCACGGCAACCGCATCCAGTTCACGCCGGACCTGATGCCTGCCGACATTCTGGGGTCCGAGGTTCTGGATACCGCCGAAGATGGCAGTCGCCACTTCCGGTTCATTTCTGGTCCGATCTTTTGCCAGTTGCTGATGGCGGATGAGATCAACCGCGCCAGCCCCCGGACGCAATCGGCGCTGCTGCAAGCGATGCAGGAACGCACTGTGACGGTGGCGGGCGAGGATCGCTCGCTGGGGACGCCATTTCACGTGTTGGCGACGCAGAACCCGATTGAGCAGGAAGGTACCTATCCGCTGCCCGAGGCGCAGTTGGACCGCTTCCTTGTGCAAATCGACGTGGAATACCCCGATCGCCAAACCGAACGTGACATTCTGCTGGCCACCACGGGCGTCGAAGAAGATGACGCGCATGAGATTTTCACCAAAGAAGAGCTGCTGGCCGCTCAGGTTCTGTTGCGGCGCATGCCCGTCGGAGATTCGGTGGTTGAGCTGATCCTCGATCTGGTTCGCGCCTTCCGCCCGGATGAGGCTGGCGTGTCCGAACGGGTGGCGGAAACGGTCGCTTGGGGGCCGGGTCCACGTGCGGCGCAGGCGCTGATGATGACAGTGCGCGCGCGGGCGATGTTGCAGGGACGGCTGGCCCCGAATGCCGATGACGTCTTGGATATGGCGCGCCCTGTGCTCAGCCACCGGATGGCGCTGAACTTTGCCGCCCGGGCGCGCGGGGACAGCCTTGCTGATCTGATCGAAAGCACCGCTGCCGGCTTGATCCGCACCGAGGCTGCGGCGTGAATGCTGCGCTGACCCTTCGTGAAAGATCCGAGGCCGAGGCGTCTCGGCTGCCGCCGCTGTTGGCGCGGGCTGAGCATCTGGCCGGAACCGTTCTGCTGGGCGATCACGGGCGTAGGCGCTCGGGGCTGGGTGATGATTTTTGGCAATATCGCCCGGCACAGATCGGGGATAGTCGTCGGATGATAGACCATCGCCGCTCGGCGCGCGGGGATCAGCAGTTTGTACGCGAACGCGAATGGCAGATCGCGCAATCGGTGATGCTGTGGGTCGATCAGGGGGCCTCGATGCGATTTGCATCGGACAAGAAACATCCGACTAAGGCCGACCGTGCGCGTCTGCTGGGGCTGGCCACGGCCATTCTACTGGTGCGAGGCGGAGAACGCGTGGGCCTGACCGGCACCACCCTACCGCCCCGGCGCGGCAACGCTCAGATTGTGCGGCTGGCGCAAGCCTGGTCCGAAGATGCCGAGGCCGATTATGCACCGCCCGAACACCGCGCCATGATCCCGCATGCGCGGGCCGTGTTCATTTCCGATTTCCTCGGACCGATGGATGAGGTCGAACTGGCCCTGACCAAGGCCGCCGACCGGGGCGTGCGCGGTGTTCTGTTGCAGGTTCTGGACCCAAACGAGGAAAGTTTTCCCTATCGCGGTCGGACCATATTCGAAAGCGTCGGCGGCACGACCCGCCACGAGACATTGAAAGCCGGAGAGCTGCGCGACCGCTATCTGGACCGGCTTGCCAAACGCAAGGACGCGCTGACGCAGTTGTGTCGCGCGACCGGTTGGCAGCTTGGGCTGCATCACACGGGTGACAGCGCGCAGGCTGCTCTGTTGTGGCTCTATCGTGCGTTGGATCGGGGGTCAGTATGACGGTTTTGGCGGGTATTGGCTTTACTGCACCTTGGGTGCTGCTGGGTTTGCTGACCTTGCCGATCCTGTGGCTGATCCTGCGTGCTGTGCCACCTGTGCCGATCCGTCGGTTGTTCCCGGCGGTGACGTTGCTGCTGGGCTTGAAAGATGAAGAAAGCGTCTCGGATCGGACACCCTGGTGGCTATTGCTGTTGCGAATGCTGGCAGCCGCGGCGATCATCATCGGGCTTGCAGGTCCGGTTCTGAACCCCTCGCGTGATCAAGCCGGGTCAGGACCGTTGATGTTGGTGCTGGATGCCAGTTGGGCCGGGGCCACGCAGTGGTCGTCGACGCTGGACCAGATCGATGCGCAACTGGCCGAGGCTGGGCGCGCTGGGCGGACCGTTGCAATCCTGAGCCTGACCCAACCTGAGATGCCGGTGTTCCAGTCTGCCGAAGACTGGCGCGGCAGGTTGCCGGGTCTGGCGCCCGCCCCGTGGCAGCCAACCGAGATCCAGATAGAACAAACCACTGCTGCGTTGAACCAGCTAGATGGCGGGTTCGATACGCATTGGTTCAGCGACCGCTTGGACTATGACGGGTATGACGCGATCCTTGCAGAGTTGCAGCGGCGGGGAGAAGTGACGGTGTATCAGTCTGCCTCGCCTGTATTTGCGATCCTGCCGGCGTCTTATCAGGACGGGCTTATACAACTGACCGCGCAACGGTCTGAGGCCGGACCGGCTGAGGAAATCTCTGTTCTGGCACAGGGCCGCGATCCAGCCGGTGCGATGCGTGTTCTGCAGTCGGTGGATATGACGTTCGACAGCGGTGAAACACAGGCCCAGGTCGATCTTTCCTTACCGTCCGAGTTGCGCGCCCGCATCACGCGGTTCGAAATCCAGGGTCAACGCTCGGCCGGCGCTTTGACACTGACCGATGACAGCCTGCGGCGACGCGAAGTTGCCCTGATCGCCGGCACCTTGAACCGAGAAGGGCTCGAGCTGCTGTCACCGCTGCACTACCTGACGCAGGTGCTGATCCCAACGGCAGATTTCGTCGAGGGTGGTTTGCTGGACGTTTTGCCCGCCAACCCGGACGTGATCGTTCTGGCTGATGTGGCGAAACTGTCCGCGGGTGAGCAAGAGACCGTTGTCGAATGGGTTGAACAGGGCGGGTTGCTGTTGCGCTTTGCCGGGCCACGTACGGCCGCCAGCGATCTGGGTCGCGACGCCGAGGATGCTTTGCTGCCGGTGCGCCTGCGCAGCGGGGGCCGTTCGGTCGGAGGTGCGATGAGCTGGGGCGAGGCCAAGGGGCTGGCTCCGTTCCCGGAAGATTCGCCCTTTTTCGGGCTCGAGGTGCCGTCGGACGTTTCGGTGACCACGCAAGTAATGGCCCAACCCGACCCTAATCTGGCGGATCGGGTGATTGCCTCGCTTTCGGATGGCACACCGCTGGTGACACGCAAGGCTTTGGGTCTGGGGCAGGTGGTGCTGTTTCATGTGACTGCAGATGCGGAATGGTCCAGCCTGCCGCTGTCGGGTCTGTTCGTCGAAATGCTGGACCGTCTGGCGGTCGCGTCGGCGGCCAAGTCACGGCAAGAGTCACAGTTGCAGGGCACCACGTGGGAGCCGATTCAGGTAATGGACGGCTTTGGTACCCTAACGGATGCAGGCAACCTGTCCGGTGTGGACGGTGTCGATCTTGTCTCGGGCCAGATCGGCCCGGACCTGCGTCCGGGGCTGTATGAAAGTGGTAAACAAAAGCTGGCGCTGAACGTTCTAACCGAAGATGCGGCTCTGACCCCTATTTCCTGGCCAGCCGATGTGCCGATCAAGGGGCAAGAGATCAGTACCGAGACCCCGATCGGCGGTATCCTCCTGAGCCTCGCGCTTTTGCTGCTGACGTTGGATGTTATAGCGTCACTTGCGCTGTCAGGACGTCTGGGATTAGCCCGCGCTGCGGCTGTGGCGCTGGGCGCTGTGCTGATTGCCCCCGACGCGCAGGCGCAGACGCCAGAAGATACCGAATTTGCCTTGAATGCCACGACCGAGCTGGTGCTGGCGCATGTGTTGACCGGCAACGCAGAGGTTGACGATATCGCAGGCGCGGGGATGCGCGGGCTGGCGCAGACGCTGTTCTACCGCACATCGGTCGAACCGGCCGACCCAATCGGAGTGGATCTGGAACGTGATGAGCTAGCCTTTTTCCCGTTGCTCTACTGGCCGATCACTCCGGATCAACCGCAACCCTCGGCCGAGGCATATTCCAAGCTGAACGCCTATTTGCGGTCGGGCGGGATGATCCTGTTTGACACGCGCGATTCAGATGTGGCGCGGTTCGGCGCCGCCAGTCCCAATGGCCGCAAGTTGCAGCAACTGGCAGGACCGCTGAACATCCCATCGCTCGAACCTATTCCCCGTGACCATGTGCTGACGCGGACCTTCTATCTGCTGCAGGATTTTCCCGGTCGGTATGCAAGCACGGATGTTTGGGTCGAGTCTGCACCGCTGGATGCTGAGCAGATCGACGGGATGCCGTTCAGGAACCTCAACGACAATGTGACGCCTGTGGTGATCGGCGGCAATGACTGGGCCGGGGCATGGGCCGTGGATCGAAATGGTCAGGCGCTTTTGCCCGTTGGGCGCGGCTATGCCGGGGAACGTCAGCGTGAGCTGGCCAACCGCTTCGGGGTCAATCTGGTGATGCATGTGCTGACCGGAAACTACAAATCGGATCAGGTACATGTACCTGCGCTGCTGGACAGGTTGGGACAATGACCGGAACCGTACTTTTTGACCCATTGATCCCGTGGACGGTTTTGGCTGTTGTGGCTGCCATTGCCGTGGCGGGTGTGGCGTTGGCCCTGTGGCGTGGGCTGTCGGGCTGGGCGTTGCGTGGTTTGGCGGCGCTGGTGGTGGTCGCGGCATTGACTGGGCCCGTTTATCAGGTCGAAGATCGCGCTCCGCTGACCGACATCGTATTGATGATCGAAGACGAAAGCGCCAGCCAGACTTTGTCGGACCGGGCTGAACAAACGGTCCAAACCGCCGATAATCTGGCCGCCGAGATCGAGTCCCGCGACAATACCGAACTGCGTCGCATCAAAGTTGGCGACGGCGAGGGCGATGAGGGTACTCAAGTCATGGCTGCGCTGAACGAAGCGCTGGCCGAAGAGCCCCGCGCCAGAATTGCGGGCATTCTGGTCGTCTCGGACGGTATCATCCACGACGCAGAGCAGGCGCCGGACCTTCCTGCGCCAATGCACCTATTGCAGACGGGGCGCGCCGATGATTGGGATCGTCGCCTGATCGTTCGTAACGCTCCAGCCTTTGCCATTATCGGCGAGCCCGTCACCCTGACATTGCGGGTCGAAGACAGCGGTGCCGCTCCGGCGGGTGCGGCAACCGCCCCGCTAGAAATCTCGGTCGATGGCGCCGAGGCAGAGCAATTTACCATTCCCATCGGTGTCGATGTCGAGTTGCCCATCACGCTACCCCATGGCGGGCGCAACGTTCTGCAGTTCACGGTGCCACAGGCCGAGGGCGAGCTGACAGACCGCAACAATACAGCGCTGATCCAAATGAACGGTGTGCGCGACCGGTTACGGGTGCTGCTGGTCTCAGGCGAGCCGCACCCCGGCGGGCGGACTTGGCGGAACCTGCTGAAATCCGACAGCTCGGTCGATCTGGTGCATTTCACCATTCTGCGTCCACCCGAGAAACAGGACGGTGTACCGGTTGACGAACTTTCGCTGATCGCTTTTCCAACGCGCGAGCTGTTTCTCGAGAAGATCAACGATTTCGACCTGATCATCTTTGACCGCTACAAGCGTCGCGGCATTCTTCCGGCGATCTATCTGGACAATGTCAGCAACTATATCAACGAAGGTGGCGCTGTGCTGATCGCCGCGGGGCCGGATTTTGCCAGTGCCGACAGTATCTTTCGATCTCCGCTTGCGCCCATACTTCCCGCACAGCCGACTGCGCGTGTGATCGAGGAGCGGTTTGTTCCGATGGTAAGTGATCTGGGTCGCAGGCATCCGGTGACGACCGATTTGGGCGACTCGGATCAATGGGGGGCGTGGTTACGCCAGATCGACGTCAAGCAACGCAAGGGTGACGTGCTGATGACCGGTGTGGAAGACCGGCCATTGTTGGTGCTGGACCGGGTGGGCGAGGGTCGCGTGGCCATGCTGGCTTCGGATCACGCCTGGCTGTGGAGTCGCGGTTTCGAAGGCGGCGGGCCGCAGTTAGAACTGTTGCGCCGTCTGGCGCATTGGATGATGAAAGAGCCCGAGCTGGAAGAAGAGGCCCTGTGGGCCGAAGCCAACGGCCAGGTCATGCGCATTATTCGCCAGACTTTGGAAGATGAAGTTGGCCCGGTCACTGTCACGCAACCCAATGGCGAAACGCTTGAGGTGACATTGGACGAGGTCTCGCCCGGTCGGTTTGAAGCGCAGTATTACGGGCCCGAGATTGGCCTTTACCGTTTGCAGGAGGGTGAGCACTCGGCGGTGATCGGCCTTGGCCCGGCCGCGCCAAAAGAATTCGAGCGCACGATTGCCACCTCGGAGGTGCTGGACCCTATTCTGGTGGGACTGCGCGGTGGCACCATCCGGATCGAGGATGGGATGCCGTCAATCCGCAATGTGAGGGTCGGTCGACCGGCCTCGGGTCGTGGTTGGATTGGCCTGACGCCGCGCAACGCTTATGAAACGCGGGATGTAACGCAGGCCGGATTGTTGCCGCCATGGTTGGTTGTGCTGCTGGCGGGCGGTTTCCTGATTGGTGGATGGATGCGCGAAGGACGGCGTTGATCCCGAAATCTTTGGCGACAAGGACCCGTTTGGCCAGAGCACCGAGCGTCGTTCTGCTCGCTGTCAGCAGGGTGATCAGAGTATTTGACATGCATCCTGTGCAAACCGATCTGGCCGTCTGTTACGCATTCTGGCAGCGTCGAGTGACAGGGCCGACGGTTCTGTGCGCGGCATGAAGCGCCTTAGGTTTCATCCAATCTGTGATCCGCCACCAGTTGCTCAGGTGACGGCTTAAACACTTCTTCACGCTCTGCCGCGATGCTGGTTTGGAAATGCTTTGGGATCGTCACGGATGAGTCTTGCAACAAAACTTGCACAGGAAAGACGCGCGCGGCTGGCTGCGGAACGGTTGCTTGAGATGAAACAGGCCGAACTGTCGGCGGCCAATCGCAAACTTGGCTTGCACGCGATGGCCCTGACCAAACGTATCGGTGAAACGCAGGCCGAGGTTGAGACCGTTCGCGATGAGAACGAAAAGGTCAAATCTGATCTGACGCTGGCGAATGCCAAGATCGAAGTGGCCGAGCGTCGGCTGTGGCATTCGATACAGACTTTCCATGACGGGTTTGCGTTTTTCGATGGCGACAATCGCCTGATCGGGGCGAACACGGCCTACCTGAGCGTGTTCGAAGGTATCGACGAGGTTGCGCCCGGTATCGCCTATCCCCGTATTCTGGAAATTCTCACGACCGAGGGTTTGATTGATCTTGGCGATGAAGCAGCGTGCGATTGGATCCAGCGAATGCAGGCCAGGTGGACGAAAACGAACCCCGAGCCTGAAGTCATTCGCCTTTGGAACGGCCACTACTTCAAACTGATTGACCAGCGCGGCAACGGGGGTGACGTGGTCAGCCTGGCGCTGAAAATTTCAGCGTCGGTCCGGCACGAGGCCGAGCTGAAAGCCGCACGTGAAAGGGCTGAAGCCGCAAGCCGCGCAAAGTCTGCGTTTTTGGCAAATATGAGCCACGAAATCAGAACCCCGATGAATGGTATCGTGGGCATGACCGAACTGATGTCGGAAACGCCACTGGATGAAGAACAAAGGCTCTATCTCAATACTATCCGCAATTCGGGCGAGGCATTGTTGGTCATCATCAATGATGTTTTGGACTATTCGAAGATCGAAGCTGACAAGCTGATCCTGCATCCCGAACAATTCGATTTTGAGCGATGCATATTGGAAGTATCTATGCTGCTGCAGCCCAGTGTTCGGGACAAGGGGCTGACATTGCTGGTCGACTACGACCTGTTCCTGCCAACTCTTTTCATGGGGGATCCGGGGCGCGTGCGCCAGGTTTTGACCAATCTGGTTGGCAACGCAGTCAAGTTCACGTCACACGGTCACGTGCTCATTCGGGTAACAGGAGTACCCAATACGGATCTGCGCACCTGCGATATCCATGTGGCAATCGAGGACACCGGGATAGGCATCGATGTCGAAAAAATTGACCATATTTTTGGCGAATTCAACCAGGTCGAGGATGAACGCAACCGGCAGTTTGAAGGAACAGGGTTGGGTCTGGCCATCACTAAACGGTTGATCGCTTTGATGGGTGGCACGATCTGGGTTGAAAGTGAACCACGCGAGGGCTCGTGCTTCGGGTTCCGAATTTCTCTGCCGACAATTGAAAGCCCCCAGCCCGAACCGCCTGATCTGGCGGAGGGGCTGAGGCACGTCATCGTGGTCGAAGATATGGCTGTAAACCGTGCCATCCTGGCTAAACAGTTCAGTCGTCTGGGGGCACGGGTAACGATTTGTAGCTCTGGCAGCGAAGCGTTGTCGAAGATTGATGACAGCGTGGGACTAATTCTGTGCGATCACGATCTGCCTGACATGGATGGATTAGAGCTTGCCACCATACTCAAAGATCGGGGATGGGACGACCTGCCCATTGTCCTGATGTCGGCCAACCCAGCTATGATCCACGCCAATCCAGCCCGCCATCTTATTGAAGGTGTTCTGCAGAAACCCATACCCAGAGCCGAATTCTATTCGCGACTGACCGCTTTGGGCCGCGCAGCGCAAACGGATGACGTGCCGCCTGTTACAACCAAAGCGGCTTCCTTGTCCAACTGGTCGCAAAAACGACTCATGCGGGTTCTGGCCGCCGAAGACAACAGGACCAACCAGTTGATCCTGCAAAAAATGGTTAAAGATCTGAACATCGATCTGCGCTTTGCAGAAAACGGAACTGAGGCTGTTGAGGCTTATCAGGACTTCGACCCCGATCTTGTTTTCATGGACATATCTATGCCAGGCATGGACGGCAAACAGGCGACGGCAGAAATCCGACGACGAGAGATTGAGACGGGCCGCCACGTTCCCATCATCGCCCTGACGGCGCATGCAATGGCAGGAGATGATCAGGGTATCCTGTCGGCGGGGTTGGACCATTATCTGACCAAGCCGCTGCAGAAGCGGAAAATTCATCAGATGATCCAAAACCACCAACCTGATGGGACACACCCGTTGATTGCCGATGCGCATGTGCCGGGCTAGGCTTTCACAATGACTGAACTCCGCGGCTTTCACCCTCGCGCCTTGGGCGAGATCGCCATCCGCTGCGCTGATATGGCGGCGATGGTGGCGTTTTACGAAGACGTCATCGGCCTGCAGCGCCTGAGCGGCGACCACAACAGCGCTATCACCTTTTTCCGCATTGCCGAAGGCTTTTCAGGTCATACGCAGGTGCTGGCCCTGTTCCATCATGCTGCCGCCCCACGACCGGGGCTGCACCCCAGCGGTGCCGACCGACCTGCCACAGGGGCCGGATCATCGCTGCACCACATCGCGCTGTCGCTACCGTTCGAGGAGCAAGAGGCCGTGATGCGCTGGTATGACAAAATGGGCCAACCCTACCGGGTTGAGCAGTTCGGCTGGATCGGGTGGCGAGGGATTTTCACCGAAGACCCCGAGGGCAACACTGTGGAGTTGGTGGCCTATGATCCTTCAATGCTGAATCAGGACGAATAGGGGCGCACAAAGACCGGTTTATCGTCAGACGAAAGGTCGGGACGATAGGAATATCCGCCAGTGTTGAAATCCAACAGACCAGCCGGATCGGTTAGGCGGTGCTGAATGATATAGCGAGCCATGGCCCCGCGCGCTTTCTTGGCGAAAAAGCTGACGATCTTGGGGGTGCCCGCCTTGTCCTCCATGAACACAGGAGTGATCACCCGCAGTTTAAGCGCTTTGGGATCAACCGCGCCGAAATATTCCTGACTGGCGCAGTTCACCAGCACGTCCGACCCGATCTGCGCGCCCTGCGCGTTCAAAGCCTTGCTCAGCTGATCGCGCCAGTATTCATACAGGTTCTTGCCGCGCCGGGTTTTCAGCTTGCTGCCCATCTCAAGCCGATAGGCCTGAATGGCGTCCAGCGGACGCAGCACGCCGTAAAGCCCCGACAGAATGCGCAGGTGATCCTGTGCCCATGCCATTTCATCTGCATCCAAAGATGCGGCTTCAAGCCCCTGATAGGTGTCACCGGCAAAGGCAAGCGCTGCGGGGCGGGTCAGATCGGCCTCGGGCGCATCAGAAAAGGCGCGATAGCGGTCGCGGTTCAGGCGTGCCAGATCATCACTGAGGTCCATCAGCTTTTTCAGATCGCCCAGCGTCAGGTTGCGGGCGGTTTTCGACAGCCGGATCGCGTCGTCCTGAAAATCGGGTTGAGTGACCGTCACATCGCGCTCGGCCCAGTCCAGCCGCTTGGCCGGGGAAATCACTACCAGCATATCCGCCCTTACTCCTTGCCTGATAGGGCGTATTTAGCCCGCCTGTTCCAGCACGTCCAGAAAGGCGGCGCCAAACCTTTCGTGACGACGGTCGCCCAGCACCTGTTCCAGCCCGCGCTGATCGCCGGGCCGCAGTTGGGCCACCTTGGCCAGTTGCGAGGCCGAACATGTCAACGGTTTGTCGATCCCGTCCGGCCCGCGGGTCAGGTCATTCTGTGCGGCCAGAAGCTGGTCGTAAATCTCGCCCTGATCGCGCCCGGCCAGTTTGCGGCGGGCCGGGTGCAGGGCGGCGGCCTCACCCGCGATCACCTCAAGGAAAGTATCGCCATAGCGTTCCAGCTTTTTCGCGCCAATACCCACGATCCGGGCCATATCGTCCAGCGTCATCGGGCGGGTTTCCGCCATTTCGATGAGGGTGCGGTCGGGAAAGATGACATAGGCCGGAACCCGTTGGGATTCTGCCAGCGCGCGGCGTTTGGCCTTGAGCGCCGACAGCAGCGGCGCGTCTTCTTCGGCCACCATAGCCTTGACGGCGGGGCGCCGGGTGGCTTTGCGGATCGTGTCCTTGCGCAGGTTGATCTGCGCCTCGCCCTTCAGGATCGGCTTGGCGGCCTTGGTCATGCGCAGCGCGCCGTGGCGGTCGGGATCGGGACGGACCAGGTCATGTCCCATCATCTGCCGGAAAATTGCCTGCCATTGCGGGCGGGACCAGTCCTTGCCAATGCCCCATGTGGACAGGGCGTCATGCCGCCGCGCGCGGACCTTGTCGGTTTCATTGGCCAGCAGGATGTCGATCAGATGGCCCGATCCAAACCATTCCTCGGTGCGCAGGATCGCGGATAGGGCCATGCGGACGGGGGTGGTGCCGTCGAACACTTCGGGCGGAGTGTCGCAGAGATCGCATTTACCGCAGGGCTCGGCCTTTTCGCCGAAATAGCCCAGCAAGGTTTGACGGCGACAGACCAGCGCCTCGGCCAACCCAAGCAGAGCATTCAGACGGGCATGGTCGGCCATACGCCGTTCAGCCGGGGCCAGCCCTTCGTCGATTTGCGAGCGGCGCAGGCGGATGTCATCGGGTCCAAACAGGGTCAGGGTCTCGGCCGGGCCGCCGTCGCGGCCCGCACGGCCGATCTCCTGATAATAGGCCTCGATGGATTTGGGCAGGTCCGCATGGGCGACCCAGCGGATGTCGGGTTTGTCGATGCCCATACCGAAGGCGACGGTCGCGACCACGATCAGCCCATCTTCGCGCGCAAAGCGGGTTTCGACAATGCGGCGATCTTCGGGCTCCATACCGCCGTGATAGTGACAGGCTGAGTGCCCCTCGGCGCGCAGGGCTTGCGCCAGCACTTCGGTCTTGTTGCGGGTGCCGCAATAGACGATGCCGGATTGCCCTTTGCGCGCGGCGGCGAACTCCAGCACCTGTTTGCGCGGGCCATCTTTGGCGGCAAAGGCAAGATGGATGTTGGGCCGGTCAAACCCGCGCAGGAACTTGCGCGGCGCAGTGCCATCGAACAGTTTATCGACAATCTCATCCTGCGTTTCCGCATCCGCTGTGGCCGTGAAGGCTGCCAAGGGGACGTTCAGCGCGCGCCGCAGCTCTCCGATCCGCAGGTAATCGGGGCGGAAATCATGGCCCCATTGGCTGACGCAATGCGCCTCGTCCACCGCGATCAGACTAACATTGATCCGGCGCAGCATCCCCAAGGCCGACCCGGCGGCCAGACGTTCGGGGGCCATGTAAAGGAGTTTCAGCCGCCCGGCCTCCAATGCCTCCCAGACCGCATCGGTTTCTTCGGGAGTGTTGCCCGAGGTCAGCGCGCCAGCCTCAACCCCAGCCTCTTGCAACCCGCGCACCTGATCGCGCATCAGGGCGATCAGGGGGGAAATCACCACCGTCACGCCGTCGCGCAGCAGGGCAGGTAGTTGGAAACAAAGGGATTTACCGCCACCCGTGGGCATGATGGCCAGAACGTTCTCGCCTGCCGTCACGGCGTCGACGATCTCTTCCTGACCGGGTCGGAAATCGTCGAATCCAAAGACATCTCGCAGCAAAGGCGCGGAGTCGAACATCTGCGGGGTTGCCCTGTTTTAAGGTTTATCTGCTCTTAAGACAGGACAATCACATACTAAGATTCGGTGAACAAGAGGTCAGACGAAATAGACCATATTGTTGATCAGAATGATCCGCGCCGCATAGACGCCGACCAGCACGACCAAAGGCGTCAGGTCCAGGCCACCCATATTGGGCAGGATACGGCGGATCGGGCCGTAGATCGGCTCGAGTATGCGGTTCAGGCCGTACCAGATTTGCGCCACCAGCTGTTGATGCAGGTTTAGCACCTGAAAATTGATCAGCCAGCTCATGATCACATGGGCCAGAATGATGAACCAGACAATGTCCAGGATCAGCAGAAGGATTTGGATCAGCGACAGCATGGGGCCTCCGGGGTATTGCTTTGTCGAGACGTAAGCGCCCCGGCGTCAAAGAGCAAGCCCGCGCCAACACAACCCTTGCGAATTGGGGTAAAGCCCCGTCTTATAAAGACAACGATAACAGGGGCAGTCATGGCAGAGATTTCCAAGCGCAAGCGCATCTGGGGCTGGTGGTTTTTTGACTGGGCCAGTCAGCCCTATCACACGTTGTTGGTCACTTTCATATTTGGCCCCTATTTTGCAGGCGTTGCGGCTGGGTACTTCAGCGGCACCGGGCTGGATGCACAGGCCGCCGCCGCGCGGGCGCAAACGGTTTGGGCCAATTGCCTGACGATCACCGGGTTGATCATCGCTTTTGGTGCCCCCTTGTTGGGCGCTATGGCGGATGTATCTGGGCGGCGCATCCCATGGATATTTGCGTTCTCGGTGATGTATGCGGTGGGCTCGGCTGCGCTGTGGTACACGCTGCCTGATGGGTCGAACATGTGGCTGATGCTATCGGCCTTTGGTCTGGGCTTTGTGGGGGCGGAATACGCGCTGATCTTCATCAATTCGCAATTGCCTGATCTGGGCGATGACAGCGAAGTGGGTGAGATTTCGGGATCGGGCTTTGCCTTCGGTTATTTCGGCGGGCTGATCTCGCTGGCGACTATGTTGCTGCTGTTTGTGGAACAGCCCAATGGCAAAACACTGATCGGCCTGGACCCGGCCTTTGGATTAGACGCCGCCGCGCAGGAGGGGACGCGCTTTGTCGGCCCCTTCACCGCGTTGTGGTTCGTGCTGTTTATGGTGCCTTATTTCTTGTGGGTTCGCGACGATCCGCAGACCGAGAAAACGGGTAGCCTGGCTGAGGCGCTGCGGTTGCTTGGCAAATCCATCTCGGATCTGCGGCACCGGGTCAGTCTGGCGACCTATCTGGGGTCATCCATGTTCTATCGCGATGCGCTGAACGGGCTTTACAGCTTTGGTGGCGTTTACGCACGGTTGGTGCTGGAATGGGATCTGATCAAGATCGGCGTTTTTGGGATTGTCAGCGTTCTGGCCTCGGCCATCTTTGCGTGGATCGGGGGCAAGGCGGACAAGAAATACGGCCCTAAACCAGTGATTTTGATCGCGATCTGGGTGCTGATCTTTGTCTGTATCACAGTGGTGTCGATGGACCGGACACAGATTTACGGCATTGCTTTGCCCGAGGGGTCGGGCCTGCCGGATATGGTGTTCTTTGGTTGTGGCGTCCTGATCGGCGGTATGGGGGGCATCCTGCAATCGGCCAGCCGGTCGTTAATGGTGCGCCACACGGACCCAAAAGCCCCGGTCGAGAGCTTTGGCCTGTATGGCCTGTCGGGCCGCGCCACCGCATTTGCCGCGCCTTTGTTGGTGGGGATTGTCACGGCGGCCACAGGAAGTGCGCGTCTGGGGGTGTCACCGATCATTGCTTTGTTTATTCTGGGCTTGTTCCTAATGCGCTGGGTTAAACCGGAAGGGGATCAGAGCAGATGATTTTATTACGTTTTTTGACCGTATTGGCGGCCATTGCATGGGCGGGCGCAGTGGGCGCACAGCCGCTGGCCAAACAGCTTTTCGGGGCGCAAAAGCAAAGTTCGCAGCAAAAACCAGCCGCGTTCGGCAGTTATTCGCGCGGATGTGCCGCCGGTTCGGTGCAGCTGCCCGAAACTGGACCTACGTGGCAGGCCATGCGCCTGTCGCGCAACCGCAACTGGGGGCACCCGGTGGCGATCGACTATGTGCAGGATCTCAGCCGGTTTGCTGCGAAACAGCCAGGCTGGAATGGGCTTTATATCGGGGATATCAGCCAGCCGAGGGGCGGGCCGATGACATCCGGTCACCGCTCGCACCAGTTGGGCCTTGATATCGACATCTGGATGCTGCCCGGCGACAACATGCGACTGGGGCGCAAAGCGCGCGAGAATATCTCGTCAATTTCCCTGCGCCGGTCCGCAGGGGCCTTTGTGAATGACAACTGGACCCGACAACACCACGAGATCCTGAAAGCCGCCGCCAAGGACAAGCGCGTGGCGCGGATTTTTGTCTTTCCTGGTGCCAAGGTGCAAATGTGCAAGGATGAAAAGGGCAACCGCGCCTATTTGCGAAAAATCCGGCCATGGTGGGGGCATCACTATCATTTCCATGTTCGACTGGCCTGTCCGCGTGGTTCGAAAGGGTGCGTCAATCAGGACCCGCCGCCCAAGGGCGATGGCTGTGATCAAGCGCAGCAATGGGTGAACAACATTCTCAATCCGCCTCCGCCCGATCCCAATGCGCCTGCACCAAAGCCCCGGCGTGAATATCGTTTGGCCGATCTGCCTCAGCAATGCGCCGCCGTTCTGCAATCCAACTGATTTGCGCGCTGCCCTTTGCGGGGGCAGCAACGGCGGTCGAGGTCAAGTCCGCGACCCATCTGCAAAGCCATGTGTGGCGTCACACCGCTGATTGGTTCGGCGGGTTTTCGGCCCTGCAGATATCAGAGGGCGGCCACAAGATGGTCGCGCTTAGCGATCGGGCGACGTTGGTAAGCGCGACCATTGCGCGGGATAAGAACGGTATCCGAGATATCCAAATCACAGGCCACTGGCCGGTTCTGTCCAGCAAGGGGCGACCTTTGACAGGAAGGGTTGGCGATTCCGAGGGTATCGCCTTTGCGTCCGATGGCAGCTTTTACATCTCATTCGAGGCCCTGCACCGCGTGGCGCATTATCGCGCCCCAAGTGCCAAAGCCAGTGTGCTACCCCGGCCGCAGGCATTCCAAACCCTTGACCTGAACGGGTCTTTCGAGGCTGTGGCAATTGACGCTGCAGGTCAGCTTTACACCATGCCCGAGAAAAGCCGGACTCCACATGGCGACATCCCCGTTTATCGCTGGGATGGGCAAGCGTGGTCGACACCGTTTGTTCTGCCGCAGAGCGGAAAATTCCTGCCTGTATCGGCCGATTTCGACCCCGACGGCAGGCTTTACGTGTTGGAACGTGCGCTGGGGTGGACGGGGTTTAAATCCCGGTTGCGGCGCTGGCAGATTGACGGGGACGGGCCTCAGACCGAAGAAACCCTGTTCCAGACTGGCACCGGCGCGCATGACAACCTGGAAGGTCTGTCCATCTGGCGCGACGATCAGGGGCGGCTGCGGGCAACGATGATCTCGGATGACAACTTCCTAGCCTTACAACGCACCGAGCTGGCTGAATACCTGCTGCCCGATTGACTTAGGTCCCCCAAGCGTCTAAACGCACGGCTTGCCTTGGGATACCCCCTGGCCAAGTCGCCGCTACCTTGACAAAACGGGCATCAAAATATGCAACGCGCTTACATTCCCGGCATTCTTGCCATGGCCGCCATCGTCGTGGCCTCGAACATTCTGGTCCAGTTCCTGATCTTTGACGGGCTGTTGACCTGGGGTGCTTTCACCTATCCGCTGGCCTTTCTGGTCACAGACATCATGAACCGCGTCTACGGCGTGGCCACGGCCCGCAAGGTTGTGTTCGCAGGTTTCATCACCGGTATCATCTGCTCGCTGATTGGCAGTCAGATCATGCTGCAGGGCGATGGCTTCACCTATGCCGCCGTGCCGCTGCGCATCGCCGTGGCCTCGGGGACTGCGTTCCTGATCGCGCAGCTGACCGACGTCACCGTGTTCAATGCAATGCGCGGAGGCCGCTGGTGGCGCGCGCCGCTGGTCTCGACCCTGGTCGGATCGGCGCTGGATACGGCGTTGTTCTTTACTATCGCCTTCTCGGCCTCGGTCACCGTGTTTGGCGCCAATGCCGACGCCGCGATCAACTGGGCGTGGGAGCCGGTACCCTTCATGCTGACGGGTCCAATGGCCCCTCTGTGGGTGACGTTGGCTTTCGCGGATTGGCTGGTGAAACTGTCGCTGGCCATGATCGCGCTGATCCCGTTCAAAGTGATCGTCTCGCGCCTGACCGCACAGCCTGCGTAAAAAACGTTTGGAGATTGGCGCATCTTGTGTCACCATCCTTATCAACCGCAACAGATAGATAAGGAGGTGATCCAGTGTCGAGAAAGAGATTGGAGAGAGGTGTCGGAACAACCGGGGGGATCGCCTGTTAGGGCAGCCCTTGGCGGAGCGCTCGCTCCGGCTGGTCGATTGATCTAACCGACCCAACCTCCTGAACTTTCGAAGGGCTGTCCCGCCGGGGCGGCCCTTTTTGTTTTGTGCTCGGGCAGTTAAGGTCGCGCCTATGTTGCGCATCACCGACGATATCATTCTGCAAGACTGGGAAATGACCGAAAGCTTTGTGCGGTCCTCCGGACCCGGCGGGCAGAACGTGAACAAGGTCTCAACGGCCGTTGAGCTGCGGTTCGAAGCTGCGCGGTCTCCGTCGCTGCCTGATCCGGTGAAAAACCGGCTGAAAAAGCTGGCCGGGCGACGCTGGACTAAAGAGGGCGCGATCATCATCCAGTGCGAGGAAACCCGCAGCCAAGCCCGCAACCGCGAGTTGGCCCGTGCCCGTCTGGCCGAGCTGATCGCCCGCGCGCTGGTCAAGCCCAAACGACGGGTTGCGACCAAGCCCACCTATGGCTCGGTCAAACGGCGGCTGGCGGCGAAAAAAGCGCGCGGAGACGTCAAGGCGCTGCGTGGGCGGGTCAGCGAAGATTGAACTGGCAGTTTCCCCGCGCCTTGCTAGTCTGACCTCCAAACGGGAGGGCAAGACCATGAGGCTTAAGGGCAAGACCGCAATCGTCACCGGCGGCGCGTCGGGTTTTGGTGCCGGTATCGTCGAGCGGTTCCTTGAAGAAGGCGCACGGGTCATGATCGCCGATATCAATGGCGATGCGGCGCAGGCATTGGCGCAACAGCACGAAAACGCCACCGCCCAAACGGTCGATGTGGCCAACGCGGCCTCAGTTCAGGCCATGGCCGATGCGGCCGGCGATGCGTTCGGCCCCGTCGATATTCTTGTCAATAATGCGGGCGTCACCCACCTGCCAACCCCGCTCGAGGACGTGTCCGAAGATGATTTCGACCGTGTCTTCAACGTGAATATGAAATCCGCCTACCTGACAGCGCGCGCTTTTGTTCCGCAGATGAAGGCGCGCGGCGCGGGTGCAATCCTGAACGTGGCCTCGACGGCGGGCCTGTCACCGCGCCCGAACCTGAACTGGTACAACGCTTCGAAAGGTTGGATGATCACCGCCACCAAAACCATGGCCGTCGAACTTGCCCCATCAGGCGTCCGCGTCAACGCCATCTGTCCCGTGGCGGGCGAAACTCCGCTGCTGAAATCCTTCATGGGCGAGGACACCCCCGAAATCCGTGCCAAATTTCTGTCCACCATCCCGCTGGGCCGCTTCTCAACCCCGCAGGATATGGCGAACGCCGCCCTGTTCCTGTGCTCGGACGAGGCCAGCATGATCACCGGCACAGCTTTGGAGGTCGACGGTGGCCGCTGTATCTGATCCGCTCTTCATCTGGCCAAAAATACCTCCGCCGGAGGCAGCGCGCCTGCGTACTTCCCCTCCCCACAGGATCACCTAGAAATGACGCCCGGACCGAAAAACCTGATCACCGATATCCCCGGCCTGCGCGTCGGCAACGCGCAAGACGACGCGTTGAAATCCGGTACAACAGTGCTGACGGCGGACGCGCCCTTTACCGCCTCGGTACATGTGATGGGCGGTGCGCCCGGAACACGGGAAACCGACCTGCTGGCCCCGGACAAATCGGTGCAGCGGGTGGATGCGATCACCCTCTCTGGCGGTTCGGCTTTTGGGTTGGACGCGTGCTCGGGTGTCTCAGACGCCTTGCGCGCGGAAGGCAGGGGCTTTGTCGTCGGCCCCGCCATTGTCCCCATCGTTCCCGGAGCCATCTTGTTCGATCTGCTGAACGGGGGTGATAAGACATGGACCGAGAACCCTTATCGCGCGCTGGGACGCACCGCGTTCGAAAACGCAGCCTCTGATTTCGCGCTGGGCACAGCGGGCGCAGGCACAGGAGCTTTGGCCGCCCGACATAAAGGCGGGCTGGGTTCTGCCTCGGTGATGCTGGAAAACGGTGTCACTGTCGGCGCATTGGTTGCCGCCAACCCGCTGGGCAGTGTTACCACGGCCAGCGACCGTCATTTCTGGGCCGCCCCGTTCGAACAGGGCGGCGAATTCGGCGGTTTAGGGCCTGATCCGACCTCGGGGCTTGGACAGCCTGCGCCCAGCCTCAAGGCGCAGGTCATGCACCCGGCAGCACCTGACAAGGGCAATACAACCATCGCCATTGTCGCCACGGATGCAACCCTATCGAAACCGCAATGTCAGCGGTTGGCGGTTGCGGCTCATGACGGCATCGCCCGTGCGATCCTGCCCGCCCACACGCCCGGAGATGGCGATCTGGTCTTTGGAGTCAGCACCGGTGCGCGACCCCTGACGTCGGATGCGGATCTGGCGCTGATCGGCCACACGGCCTCGATCTGCCTTGCACGGGCCATTGTCCGCGCCGTCTATCTGGCCACACCCGAGTTGGGCGATCTGCTGCCATGTTGGTCACAGACGCATGACTTTGGTTAAGGACGACTAAAGTCGGGTTGTGACACTGTGTCGTTGCGCGGCAATCTGCGCGTTGACTCTTTTCTGTGCCGGCGTTCCATTCGGTGCAGCCAATATGTATCGGAGCAAAAGCCATGAATCGCATTCTCGCGACTGCAATTGTCGGCCTTCTGGCCCTTCCTGCCTATGCTGAAGGTGACGCAGAAGCTGGCAAGAAAGCCTTCAACAAGTGCAAATCCTGCCACATGATCGCTGATCCGGATGGCGAAGTGATCGTCAAAGGTGGCAAGACCGGCCCGAACCTTTACGGTATCGCGGGCCGCACTGCTGGCACGGTTGAAGACTTCAAATACGGTGACAGCATCGTGGCCGCAGGTGAAAACGGTCTGGTCTGGGATGAGACAACCTTTGTCGAGTACTCTCAGGACCCCAAAGCCTTCCTGAAAACCTATCTGGATGACACAGCGGCCAAGTCGAAAATGACCTTCCGGCTGAAATCCGGCGGTGAAGACGTCTATGCCTATATCGTCAGCGTTTCGAGCGAATAGTATCTGACACCGATCTCCTGAGATTCATCGAAAGGCCGCAGTCCCCCTGCGGCCTTTCGTGCGATTGATATGAGTGCTCAACATCGCCACCTTGGAAATACGCAGCCGAACGAGTCCGACCTGTCCGTCGGACAGGCAGCAGGAGTTGAAAGATGGGAATCATGATCCCGGCCTGGGTCGATGGCGAGTTGACCCCCGTGGACAAGCTTGAAGCGCATGAAAAGGGTTTGCGGCACAAGGCGGTGTCGGTCTTTGTCGTGCGCGGGACCGAGATTTTGCTGCAACGTCGGGCGATGGGCAAATACCACACGCCGGGCCTGTGGGCGAATACCTGCTGCACCCATCCTGACTGGGGTGAGACGCCCTCGGAATGCGCGGTGCGCCGCCTGCGTGAGGAATTGGGGATTACCGGGCTCTATCCCGAATATCGCCACCGGCTGGAATACCACGCCGATGTGGGCAATTCGATGATCGAGCATGAGGTGGTGGACGTTTTCCTTGCCCATGTGCGTGGGCCATTGCAGATCGAACCGAACCCCGACGAGGTCATGGATATCCGCTGGATCGACTATCACGACCTTCTGGCCGAGGTGCAGCGCCACCCCGCGCGATTCACGCCCTGGCTCAAGATTTATCTGCACAACCACGCCGACACGATTTTCGGCCCCGACCTGATCATCTCCGCCAAGACCTGAGGGCTTGCAAGGCCGCGCCAAGCCGCCTAAATCAACGCGTCATGGCCAAGCAAAAGCAGAAGACCGACCCGAATTACAAAGTCATCGCCGAAAACCGGCGGGCCCGCTTCGATTACGCGGTCGAAGAGGATATCGAGTGCGGCATCATGCTGGAAGGCTCCGAGGTCAAATCTCTGCGCGCCGGCGGCTCGAACATCGCCGAAAGCTATGCCTCGGTCGATGACGGTGAGCTGTGGCTGATCAACAGCTATATCGCGCCATATGAGCAGGCGAAGGTCTTCAAGCACGAAGAACGCCGTCGTCGCAAGTTGTTGGTGTCGCGCAAAGAATTGTCAAATCTGTGGAATGCGACTCAGCGCAAGGGTATGACGCTGGTGCCGCTGGTTTTGTATTTCAACCACAAGGGTCGGGCCAAGCTGAAGATCGGCATCGCCAAGGGTAAGAAACTGCACGACAAGCGCGAAACGCAGGCTAAGCGCGATTGGTCACGTCAGAAGCAGCGGTTGATGAAGGATCATAGCTGATCCCTCACTCGGTTCAGAACGCCATCGCAGCTGACACAGCCCGTTTCCATCGATCATAGGCGGCGTCGCGATCCTCTTGCGACATCTCAGGTTTAAACCGGCGGTCCAGCGCCCAGGTCTCCGAGAACCCTTGCTGATCGGGATAGACCCCCGCGCGCATTCCGGCCAGCCACGCCGCACCTAGAGCAGTTGTTTCCTGCATCACCGGACGGTCAACTTCAGCACCCAGATAATCCGACAACCCCTGCATCGCCCAATCCGAAGCGCTGGCGCCACCATCGACGCGCAGCGTCACATCGGTATCCGCGCCCCAATCGCCTTGCATGGCGTGCCACAGATCGCGGGTCTGGTAGGCGATGCTTTCCAGCGTGGCTTTGGCGAACTCGGCCCGACCTGAATTGCGGGTCAGACCGAACACTGCGCCCCGGCAATCGGGTTTCCAGTAAGGCGCGCCCAGCCCGGTAAAAGCGGGCACCAGCACGACATGCTGATTAGGGTCTGCTTGTTGCGCCAAATCGCCGCTTTCGGGGGCCGTTTCGATGATCTGCAACGCATCACGCAGCCATTGCACAGCAGCCCCGGCTACAAAGATAGAGCCCTCAAGCGCATAGGTCCGCTTGCCGTCAAGCTGATAGGCGATGGTAGTCAGCAGGCGGTTTTTCGACTCAACGGGTTTGTCGCCCGTGTTCAGCAGCGCGAAACAGCCCGTGCCATAGGTGGATTTCATCATCCCCGGCTGAAAACACGCCTGCCCAATGGTGGCGGCCTGTTGGTCGCCCGCCACACCCAGAATTGGGATATTTCCCCCAAACAGAGTCGTTTCTCCGAAGTCCGAGGCACAATCAAGTACCTGCGGCAGCATATTCATCGGCACGTCCAGCAGATCACAGATCTCCGTGCTCCATTCGCCTTTGTGGATGTCGAACAACAGGGTGCGGGCGGCGTTTGTGGCGTCTGTGGCGTGGCTGCGGCCTTCGGTTAGACGCCAGATCAGGAAGCTGTCGATGGTGCCGAACAGCAGCTCTCCGGCTTCGGCCTTTTCGCGCGCGCCGGGGACGGTATCCAGCAGCCATTTCACCTTGGTGCCCGAGAAATATGGGTCCAGCAGCAAGCCGGTCTGGGCCGTCACATCATCCTCGCAACCGGCTTGTTTGTAGCGGGCGCAAATCTCGGCGGTGCGGCGGTCCTGCCAGACGATGGCGTTGTGGATCGGTTTCCCGGTGGCGCGATCCCAGACCACGGTGGTTTCACGCTGGTTGGTGATGCCGATACCGGCGATTTGGTCGGGGGTGACGCCATTGGTTTCCATCACCTCACGGCAGACCCGCAAAACGCTGTCCCAGATTTCCTCGGGGTCGTGTTCGACCCAGCCTTCCTGCGGGAAATGCTGGGTGAATTCGTGCTGTGCGGTGCCCGCGCGCTGCATTTCAGCGTCAAACAGAATGGCCCGCGATGATGTGGTGCCCTGATCAATAGCGAGAATATAGGTCATGCCCCGCGCCCCCCTCCGGTATTGGTTTTGCAGGACTTTAGCGCAAACAATAGCGCGGGTGCCAGAGCGTTCAGACCGGAATATTGTCGATCAGTCGCACGCCATCTGCCCAAGCGGCCACAAACAGCCGGGCGGGGCGGTCGGCATGGGTCAGTGGTTCCAGCGTTTCGGCGCAGCGGAGCTGGATATATTCGACCTGCGTGAACCCTGCGGCCAGCAGATCGGTCTGCGCTTGCGCAGCCAGAATGTCAAAGGCCGCGCCATCTTTCAAAGCGGAGGCCAGTTCGGTCATGATCCGGTGTTTGTGGGCAGCGATCTCCAACCCTTCGGGTGACAGACGCAGGTTGCGCGAGGACATCGCCAGCCCCGAGGGTTCGCGGACGGTGGGGCAGCCAATAACCTCGATCGGGATGTCCAGATCGCGGGCCATACGGCGCACGACCATCAATTGCTGATAGTCTTTTTCGCCGAAATAGGCTCTGTCTGCCTGTGTTTGCAGGAACAGCTTCGCGACGACAGTGGTGACTCCGTCGAAATGGCCGGGACGGAATTCACCCTCCATCACGTTGGTCAGGCCGGTGACGGAAACGGTGGTGGCAAAGCCCCGCGGATAGATCTCATCCGGGTCGGGCACATAGATCGCATCCACGTCAAATGGGGCCAGTTTCTGCGCGTCCTCATGTTCGGTGCGCGGGTAGTTGGCCAAGTCTTCGGGGTTGTTGAACTGCTTGGGGTTCACAAAGATCGTGACGATCACGCGGTCGGCCCCCACCTTGGCGGCCTCAACCAGCGACAGATGCCCCTGATGCAGCGCGCCCATGGTGGGGACCACGCCAATGACTTCACCCTTGCGGTGCCATTCTGTCGTCAACGCGCGCAGATCGGCAAGGCGGCGCAGGATGGGGGCTGTCATGTCTTTGGTCCTTTGGACGGGGCCTGATCGGCAAAGACATGTTCGTCCGCCGGAAAGCTGCGGGCGCGCACTTCGGCGGCGTATTCGGCGATGGCGGCCTCGGCCAGCGGGCCAAGTTCGGCATAACGTTTGACGAATTTCGGTTTGAAGGCGGTGAAAAAGCCCACCATGTCGTCGACCACAAGGATTTGCCCGTCACAGCCCGCAGATGCACCGATGCCAATGGTGGGGATCGCAACCTCGGCTGTGATGCGATCGGCCAGACGTTGCGGAACCTTCTCTAACACGACCGAAAACGCGCCTGCGCCTGCGACGGCGTAGGCGTCTGCCAGCACGGCCTCAGCCTGTTCATCGCGGCCCTGTACCTTGTAGCCACCCAGCGTGTTGATCGATTGTGGGGTCAGGCCGATATGAGCCATCACCGGAATGCCGCGCTTGACCAGAAAGCGGATGGTCTCGGCCATTTCGACCCCGCCCTCAAGCTTGACGGCTCCCGCGCCGGTTTCAGCCATCAGCCGCGCTGCGTTGCGGAACGCGTCGGCAGGCGAGTGTTCATAGCTGCCAAAGGGCATGTCGATGACCATCATCGCATTGCTCAGCCCGCGGGCGACGGCTTGACCGTGCATCACCATCATCTCCATCGTCACGCCCAACGTCGATTCCAGTCCGTGCAGGACCATGCCGACGCTGTCGCCGACAAGAACGAAGTCGCAATGGTCGTCCATCAATCGGGCCATCGGCGTAGTGTAGGCGGTCAACGAGACCAGAGGCTCGCCCCCTTTGCGCGCCCGAATATCTTCGGCGTTGGGGGCTTTTTTGCGGGCGGTGGCGCTCATGATCGCTCCTCCGGGGTTTATGTTGCAGCGCGGCATAGCAGATTGCGGCACCGCATAGAAACCCCGGTTGCGCGAACATTTCCTTGATTGACTGTAGGTTTATGGGAAGATTGGTCTGACAATAGCCCGAAAAAACACGCGGCTGCATATTTCAGTGGGGAGTGATTTTCATGACAAAGCAGAGATTTCGGTCCTTTGCGTCCGCTTTGGCCGTCGGTGCCAGCTTGTTCGCAGGCGCGGCGTTGGCCAAATCAGATATTACCATCGCGATGCAGCTTGAGCCGCCGCATCTGGACCCGACAAGCGCCGCCGCGCAGGCCATCGATTCGGTGGTCTATACCAATATCTTCGAAGGGCTGACCCGTTTCATGGGGGACGGCTCGGTCGTGCCCGGTCTTGCGGAGAGCTGGGAGATCTCGGATGACGGGACGGTTTATACGTTCAAGCTGCGCGAAGGTGTGACGTTCCACGATGGATCGACCATGGATGCCGAGGACGTCAAGTTCAGCCTCGATCGCGCCCGCGCCGAAGACAGCGCGAATGCGCAGAAAGCTCTGTTCACCGGGATCGACAGCGTCGAGGTCATGGACCCGCTGACCGTCAAGGTCACTTTGTCCGCGCCGAATGGGAATTTCCTGTTCAATATGGCTTGGGGCGACGCAGTGATTGTCGCGCCGGAAAGCATCGACAACATCAAGACCAACCCGGTCGGAACCGGGGCCTATACCTTTGGCGACTGGGTGCAGGGCGACAGCATCACGGTGAATCGCAACCCGAACTATTGGGGCGATCAGCCCAGCCTTGAGACAGCAACGTTCAAATTCATCTCGGACCCCACCGCAGCCTTCGCTGCAATGATGGCCGAGGACGTGGACGTGTTCGACAACTTCCCGGCGCCCGAGAACCTGCCGCAATTCGAGGCCGACCCCCGTTTTCAAGTGCTGGTCGGTTCGACCGAGGGCGAAACGATCCTGTCCACCAACAATAAGAAAGCTCCATTCGACGACATAAGGGTGCGGCAGGCTATGGCCCATGCGATCGACCGTCAGGCAATTATCGACGGCGCGATGTTTGGCTATGGAACCCCCATCGGCACCCATTTCGCGCCGCACAATCCGGCCTATGTCGATCTGACCGGCAATTCGGCCTATGACCCCAAGAAAGCTGCGCAGCTACTGGCTGATGCTGGCTATGCCGACGGGTTCGAGACAACGTTACACCTTCCGCCGCCCTCTTACGCCCGTCGCGGGGGTGAGATCATCGCCGCACAGCTGGCGGAGGTTGGGATTAAGGCCGAGATCATCAATGTTGAATGGGCGCAATGGTTGGAATCGGTGTTCAAGGGCAAGGATTTCGGCCTGACTATCGTCAGCCACACCGAGCCGATGGATATCGGTATCTATGCGCGACCCGACTATTACTTCCAATATGACAGCAGCGATTTTCAAGCGTTGATGGAACTTCTGAACGAGACCACCGACCCTGATGAGCGCAAGAACCTGTTGGGCGATGCGCAACGCCTGATCGCCACCGATTTCGTGAATGGCTATCTGTTCCAGCTGGCCAAGCTGGGTGTTGCCAAAGCCGGTGTGCAGGGCCTGTGGGAGAACGCGCCCACAGCTGCCATCGATCTGACGCAGATCAGTTGGTCTGAATGACCGGAACTGGGGCCGCATTGTGCGGCCGCAGTTTTTCAAGGGTCGGGGTGAACAGTATCATGACGTCTTTTCGTGTTCTTTTGCTATGCGTGTTAACGCTGTGCGGACTGGCCTCGATGGCCGGTGCGCAAAATGCGCTGAGCACCCGGTTGGACGCACTGGCTGGCACCCCTGAAAATCCGCTGAATGTGGGCGTCGGGATCAGGATCGACCAGATCACCGGCGTTGATCAAAAAGCGGAAAACTATGGGGCGGTGGCGGTTTTGCGGTTCGAATGGACGGACCCTCTGCTGGCATTTGACGCAGAGCAGACGGGGCGGGACATTCGGGTCTTCAACCCGTCTGACCTGGCGGACCACGCGGCCGAGATTGGCGCCGTCATGCCCGCCTTCGTGATCCACAATCAGCAATCCAACAAATGGATACACGAGGCCGCCGCCTCGGTGCGCAGTGACGGGCGAGTGGTTTATGTCGAGAAATCCTCGCTCACCTTGCAGGCACCTCACTTCGATTTCCGTAAGTACCCGTTCGACACGCAGGATTTCTATTTCGAGGTCGTTTCAGTCTTTCCCGCGGATTACGTGACGTATTACCCGCTGGAAGACTACTCGGGTCTGGGCGATCTGCTGGGCGAGGAAGAATGGGTTCTGGGCAATGCGCGAATGGTGAAAACCCAGGTTCAGGGTCTGTCAGGGAAAGATAGCGATCAGTTGGCGCTGGCCTTTCAGGGCAGCAGGCATCAAACCTACTACATGATCCGGGTGTTCATGCCCATGCTGGTACTCGTTGCTGTTGGCTGGGCGCTGTTCTTTCTGGACGAATACCGCAAACGGATCGAGATTGCGGGCGGCAACCTGCTGGTCTTCGTTGCTTTCAACTGGGCGATTTCTGCTGATCTGCCCAAGCTGGGCTATCTGACCTTTCTGGATTTCGTTCTGCAATGGATGTTCCTGATGACCGGGGCGCTGATCGTGTTCAATGTCGCCTTGCGCAGACTCAAGGTCGCCGGGCGCGAAGACACGGCGCGAAAGCTGGACAATTACGCGGTTAAGTGGATCTATCCTCTGGGCTATGCCGCGATCGTCGGCTACGCGGTTTCTGCTTATTTGCTGATACCTTAGACGCTGGACCAACGGCTCCTGTGACCCTAACGTGCGATCTATGCTGCGCTACGCTCTCAAACGCCTGATATCGCTGATGATCAGTTTGGCCGTTGCCTCGGTCGTGATCTTCGCGGTGATCGAGGTCGCGCCGGGCGATCCGGCGTCCTTCATGCTGGGCGTAAACGCGCAAGAGGACACACTGGCCGCGTTGCGGGCCGAGCTGGGCTTGGATGGCTCGAAGCTCGAGCGCTACTTCAACTGGGTCGGCGGAATGCTGGTGGGTGATTTCGGTACTTCTTATACCTATCGCACGCCGGTCTCCCAAATGATCGCCGACCGTATGTGGGTGTCCCTGCCGCTGGCGCTATACGCGCTGACCCTGTCGACGCTGATCGCGTTTCCCGCCGGGATTTATGCTGCTGCGCGTCGGGGCAAGCCTGGCGATCTGACGGTGATGGGGGCGACGCAGCTGGGCATTGCAGTGCCGAATTTCTGGTTCGCCATGATGCTGGTGCTGATCTTTGCCATCAACCTGCGCTGGTTCAACGCCGGAGGGTTCGCTGGCTGGGATCAGGGGCTTTGGACCGGGCTGCATTCGCTGACGCTGCCCGCCATCGCGCTGGCCTTACCGCAGGCGGCGATTCTGGCACGGGTCATGCGCTCATCCCTACTGGATATTCTGGGCGAGGATTTCATGCGCACCGCCCGCGCCAAGGGTCGGTCGCGCCGTCAGGCCCTGTGGCGGCACGGCGTTCGCAACGCGCTGATCCCGGTGCTGACCATCATTGGGCTGCAGTTTTCATTCCTCTTGGCTGGGTCGATCATCATCGAACAGGTCTTTTACCTGCCCGGCCTTGGGCGTTTGGTGTTTCAGGCGATCTCGGCCCGTGATCTGATTGTGGTGGAATCGGTCGTCATGTTGCTGGTCTTTGCCGTCATCACCGTGAATTTCCTGGTCGACCTGGCCTATGCCGCAGTCGATCCCCGCCTCAGGAGCCGGACATGAGCCGCAACCTGATCCTTGGCGCCTTGCTGTCCTCGCTGGTTCTGCTGGCGGCTTTGGTGTCCTTTGTCTGGACACCTTACGACCACGCCGCGTTGGACATTCCCGGCAAGCTCAAGACACCAAGTGCACAGAACTGGTTCGGGACGGATCATTTCGGCCGCGACATGTTTTCGATGATCATGGTGGGCGCTCGTACGTCGATTGCGGTTGCTCTGGTTGCCGTGGGGATCGGTATGGCGCTGGGCGTGCCGCTTGGCCTGACAGCGGCGGCGCGCAAGGGATCTTGGCTGGATGAGGTGATCATGCGCGGCAATGATCTGGTCTTTGCCTTCCCATCGCTGGTCATTGCGATCCTGATCACAGCCGTATTCGGTGCCGGGGCCATAAACGCCATCATCGCCATCGGTATCTTTAACATCCCCGTCTTCGCCCGTATCACCCGAGGGGCCGCGTTGTCCTTGTGGGAGCGTGAGTTCATCCTCGCCGCCCGTGTCTCGGGCAAGGGTGCTGCGCGCATATCGGCGGAACATATCCTGCCCAATGTCGCCAATCTGCTGATCGTACAGGGCACCATCCAGTTCTCGCTGGGGATACTGGCCGAAGCCGGGCTGTCCTATGTCGGCCTTGGTGCGCAACCGCCCACGCCCAGCTGGGGCCGAATGCTGGCCGATGCGCAGACAATGGTCAGTTTTGCCCCGCATTTGGCTCTGATTCCAGGGCTGGCGATCATTGTCACGGTGCTGGGCCTGAACCTGCTGGGCGACGGGTTGCGCGATTGTCTAGACCCTCGGATCAGGGTGGCGCGCGCATGAGTTTGCTTGAGGTCGAAAATCTGTCGCTGTCCATCCACGGCGTGCCGATCCTGACACAGGTCAACCTGTCCATTGATCCCGGCCAGATCGTCGCTGTGACAGGTGAAAGCGGCTCGGGCAAGTCGATGACCGCTTTGGCCGTGATGCAACTGTTGCCCAGCGGGGCGCAGACGCAGGGCGAGATCCGGCTAGAAGGGCGCGACGTGCTGACCACTCCCGAAGCCGAGATGTGCGCCCTGCGTGGTGCCAAGATCGGGATGGTGTTTCAGGAGCCGATGACAGCCCTGAACCCGGTGAAAACCATCGGCGATCAGGTCATGGAAACGATCCTGATCCATAAGGCCATGCCTGCCACGCAGGCTCTGGACCGCGCGAAGGAAGTGTTGCGCCGCGTGGGCCTTCCCCCGGACCGCTTTCCCCTGTCTCGCTATCCGCATGAGCTGTCAGGCGGACAACGCCAGCGCGTTGTCATTGCCATGGCTATTGCCTTGCGGCCCAAGCTGCTGATCGCGGATGAGCCGACAACGGCGCTGGACGTGACCACGCAGGCACAAATCCTCGATCTGCTGAAAGGGTTGGTTCGCGAATATGGCATGGGTCTGCTGATGATCACCCATGATCTGGCCGTGGTCGCTGACATGGCAGACCAGATCGTCGTGATGCGGCACGGTGAGGTCGTGGAAGCCGGCCCCACCGACGATCTGCTGCGCAACATGCAGCACCCTTATACCCGTATGCTGTTTGAGGCCTCGGATCATCAGGTGGCCTTGCCCGACACAGCGGGGGGTCGCCCGTTGTTAGAGGTCACTCAGGTCGTCCGCGACTATCGCTTGCCGCGCAAGGGTCTGTTCGACAAGCCGGGCCACCACCGCGCGGTGAACCAGGTCAGCTTTACGCTCAATCGAGGTGAACGGCTGGGTTTGGTAGGTGAGTCTGGATGTGGAAAATCGACCCTAACGCGGGCTATTCTGGGCTTGGAAGAGGTACAAGCGGGGGAAATCCGTCTGGATGGTGCACTCGTTTTCACCGGCCATAAACCAAACCCTGCGGTGCGCCGTAAAATGCAGGTGGTGTTTCAGGACCCCTATGGCAGCTTCAACCCCCGCCACAAAGTCGCACGCCTGATCACCGAGCCGTTTCACTTGCTGGACATGCCTCCCACCGGATCAGAGCGCCAGGACCGCATTGCCGAGATGCTGACCGCCGTGGGCCTCGGCCCCGATGACGCAGGGAAGTACATCCACGAATTCTCGGGCGGGCAGCGTCAGCGTATCGCTATTGCCCGTGCCTTGATCATTCGCCCCGAATTGATCCTGTTTGATGAGGCCGTCTCGGCCCTTGATGTTTCAGTTCGTGCGCAAATCCTGGATCTGCTGGCCGAGCTGTGCGCGACCTACGACCTGACCTACCTTTTCATCAGCCACGACCTGAACGTGGTGCGCACGATCACTGATCGGGTGATGGTCATGCAGGCGGGCAAGATCGTGGAACAGGGCGAGACCGAGCAGGTCTTTGCCAATCCGCAGCACGTCTATACCCGTACCCTGATCGACGCCGCGCCGGTGCTGCCTGATATCGGGGCGCTTGTTGGCTGAAATGTATGATTAGAGCCTGAATGGAGAGAAACATGCCCAATCCTCTTTGGTTCAACCCCGCACTTTGTTTGATCGGTGGAGAGTGGATCGCGCCCTCTGCTGGCGTCGACCTGCCTTTGATCAACCCCTCGGACGGCACTGAAATCTGTCACATCGCTCGGGGGGATGCGTCCGATATCGGTGCGGCGGTCGCAGCCGCGCAGGCGGCACTGGATGGGGATTGGGGCCATAAAACCGCCCTGGAACGCGGGCGCATCCTGACTCGTTTAGGTCAGTTGGTACTCGAACGCGTGGACGATCTGGCCGCGTTGGAGGCGATGGATGTGGGCAAACCGCTGACCCAAGCGCGCGCAGATGCGGTGGCCTTGGCGCGGTATTGCGAATTCTACGGCGGTGCGGCGGATAAGGTTATGGGCGAGACGATTCCCTATCTGGACGGCTACACCGTTTATACGCTGCGCGAACCCCATGGGGTGACGGGCCATATTGTGCCGTGGAACTACCCGATGCAGATCATCGGGCGTTCGATCGGGGCGGCACTGGCGATGGGCAATGCCTGCGTCCTGAAACCGGCGGAAGAGGCTTGCCTGACCGCGCTGGCCTTAGCTCATCTGGCCCAACAAGCGGGTTTGCCAGCTGGTGCGTTAAACGTGGTGCCAGGTTTAGGGGCCGAAGCCGGAGCGGCACTGTCGGCGCATCCGGGCGTCCACCATATCTCGTTTACAGGGTCGGTCGCGACAGGGGCCTTGGTGCAGCAGGCGGCGGGGCGCAATGTTGTACCAGTAACATTGGAATTGGGCGGAAAATCCCCGCAACTGGTGTTTGATGATGCCGATCTGGACGCGGCCCTTCCGTTTCTGGTGAATGCGGGTATTCAGAACGCGGGGCAAACCTGTTCGGCCTCGTCCCGTATTCTAGTGCAGCGTGGGGTTTACGAGCAGGTCAAGGCGCGCATGGTTGCGGCCTATGCTGATCTGACCGTTGGACCTGCGGCGCAGGATTTGCGGGTGGGGCCGTTGATCTCGGCCCGTCAAAAAGAGATTGTCGAAGGGTTTCTGGCCAAAGGCAAAGATCTGACCATCGCCGGCCAAGGACAGATCGTTGAGGATGCTCCGGCTCAAGGTGCTTATGTGCGGCCAACCCTGTTCGCCGATGTGCCGCCTGATCACATGTTGGCGCGGGAAGAGATTTTCGGCCCGGTGCAGGTGCTGATCCCTTTCGACACCGAGGACGAAGCCGCAGAGATCGCCAACAGCACCGACTATGGGCTTGTCGCCAGCATCTGGACCCGCGACGGCGCACGGCAGATGCGGCTGGCGAAACGGCTGAATGCGGGGCAAGTCTTCGTCAACAACTACGGGGCAGGCGGCGGGGTCGAGCTGCCCTTTGGTGGCGTCGGCAAATCCGGTCATGGCCGAGAAAAGGGTTTCGAGGCGCTATACGGCTTTTCACAGCTTAAAACCGTGGCAAATTACCATGGTTAGGGTCTAAACGATCACCTCGATCGCTTTTTGCGCGCCAACGCCGAAGACGCGTTTGTAACGTTCGATCTCGTCCGCCGGTCCCATCGCCTTTTCAGGGTTGTCCGACAATTTCACCGTCGGACGTCCATTGGCCGAGACCGCTTTGCACACCAGCGAAAACGGTGCCAGCGTGTCATTCGGGACCAGCCCGCGGAAATCGTTGGTCAGCAATGTACCCCAGCCAAAAGACACTTTTGTCCGTCCAGCAAATTGGCCATGCAGCTCTCGGATCTTGTCGACATCCAGCCCATCCGAGAAGATCACGCGTTTTTCACGCGGGTCCTCGCCGCGTGATTTCCACCAGTTGATCGCGGTTTCCGCCCCCGTTGCTGGGTCGCCACTATCGACACGGATGCCAGTCCAGCCTGCAAGCCAGTCGGGCGCACTATCCAGAAAGCCCTGTGTTCCATAGGTGTCTGGCAAAATGATGCGCAAGTTGCCGTCATGTTCTTCATGCCAGTCGCTGAGAACATCATACGGAGCTTGCGCCAGTTCCGCGTCCGTATCGGCCAGCGCGGAATAGACCATGGGCAGTTCATGCGCGTTGGTGCCGATGGCTTCAACCTCGCGCCGCATGGCGATCAGGCAGTTCGAGGTGCCGGAAAATGCAGACCCTAATCCTTCGATCATGGCTTGTACGCACCAGTCCTGCCAAAGGAACGAATGACGCCGCCGGGTGCCGAAATCCGCAATGCCCAGTCCATCAATGTCGCGCAATTGTTCAATCTTTTCCCAAACGCGGGTCATTGCGCGGGCATAGAGCACCTGCAGCTCGAACCGGCGCATGTCGTTCAGCACGGCGCGCGAGCGTAGCTCCATCAGTACGGCAAGCGCGGGAATTTCCCACAGCATGACCTCGTGCCATTTGCCCTCGAACGTCAGCTCGTACTGATCGCCTTTACGTTCCAGATGATAGGGGGGCAGGCGCAGATTCTCGAACCACTCCATGAAACCGGACCGGAACATCTGTCGTTTGCCGTAGAACATATTGCCCCGCAGCCACGTGCTTTCGCCGCGGCTGAGGCTGAGTGAGCGGATATGATCCAGCTGTTCGCGCAGTTCACCCTCGTCGATGAGCTTGGCCAAAGGTATGTGATTCGACCGATTAATCAGCGAAAACACAACATCCGTTTGGGGCCGATTTCGAAACACTGACTGGCACATCAGCAGTTTGTAGAAATCTGTGTCGATTAAAGACCGTACAATCGGGTCAATCTGCCATTTATGATTGTACACACGTGCCGCAATATCGACCATGAGGAACTCCTGCGATTTCCGTTGTTAGATCAATCGGTGTGTGGAATGGCAAGAGTCGCTGGTTTGGTGACAATGACAATGTCAGGTCACAAAGCGAGCATATTGTGTGTTCTTTTCACCGGTTAGTGAGAAGAGAGGTCGAAGGACGAGGTTAAGTTGGTGAATGGTTCTCGAGTACGATTTTGACATTGTTGTCGTCGATCCGGGGGAAGGGGATCCAGATTCGGGCCCGGATGGTTTTTCGAAGAAACCAGTGCTGCGTGCGATGTTTCGCAGTGTGAAGACTGCGGATGCTCTGAGGGCGGCCTCTCCAAAAATTCGCAAGATTTTTCAGGATGCAGGCTTTGGTCTGGACGCAACCGGCAGCGATCTTGTGCACGGCCTATACCGGCCAAGGGATGAGGCTGAACGGGAGCGGATCCTGCGCGCTCTGTTTGCCAATATTCGCAAGATGGGCGTTCAGGGCGAATATTGCGGCGAGTTCGATTTCCGAAAGTTCCTTCGGGACATTAAAAATGCCCGTCCGCGCAATGGTCAGCGCCGTACAGTTGCGGACTGGACGCCAAACCCTCGGTACAAATCCCCTGCATCGCCCGAACGCCGTACCTTGCCGGGACGGATCGGCGTGGCACTGGGGCTGGCCGTAATTCTGTTTGTTATTGTCAAATACCTGGCCGAGCGTGGCGCGACCCCTTAGGACAGCGTTACACCGGCGTCACGCATCGCGGCTTCAGCCGTCGCCAGTGAACCATCCAGATCAATAGCGCGGCAAACGTCCAACCGAACTGTAACCTCGAATCCCAGCCGGGCTGCGTCCACGGCCGAGAAGTGTACACAGAAGTCTGTTGCCAACCCTACAATCGTCAATTTTCGTATGCCGCGCGTGTTCAGGTATCCTTCCAACCCTGTTGGGGTGGTCTTGTCGTTTTCGAAAAAGGCAGAATAGCTATCGATGGTTGGGCGGAACCCCTTGCGGATGATCAGGTCCGCATCTGTGCGCAGATTGGGGTGAAACATGGCGCCTTGCGTATCTTGCACGCAATGATCGGGCCATAGAACCTGCGGGCCATAGGGCATTTCGGTCGTGTCATAGGGGTTTTTCCCCGCATGAGAGCTGGCGAAAGACGAATGCCCGGCCGGGTGCCAGTCCTGCGTCAGGATCACGGCGTCGAAGTCGTCCATCATCGCGTTGATAGGGGCCACGATCTGGTCGCCTTCGGGCACCGCCAGCGCGCCGCCGGGGCAGAAATCGTTTTGGACGTCGATTACGATCAGGGCATGGGTCATCGCGATCTCCTTTTTGCTATCGGTAAGGGCGCGGGCAGGGGGCGTCAATCCGGTCCCTTGCGACTCTGCGCGCGTGAGGCTAGACCGCGCGCATGTATACCATCGCTGCCCTCTATCACTTTACCCGTTTCGCTGATCACGCCGCCTTGCGCGAACCTTTGCTGGACTTGTGCCGTGCGCAATCCGTCAAAGGCACGCTGCTGCTTGCGCAAGAGGGGATCAACGGCACCATCGCTGGCCCTCGCGCCGGGATTGACGCGGTGCTGGCCCATATCAAGGCGCTGCCGGGTTGTGCCGATCTGGAGTGGAAAGAGGCCACCGCCGACCACCCGCCTTTTGGAAAGATGAAGGTGCGGCTGAAGAAAGAGATCGTGACTATGGGCCAGCCGGATGTCGATCCGCGTGCCCGCGTCGGCAATTATGTCGAGCCCGAGGAATGGAATGACCTGATCCGCTCGGACGATGTGGTGGTGATCGACACACGCAACGATTACGAGGTGGCGATTGGTACGTTTGAGGGCGCAATAGACCCTGAAACAGCCAGTTTCCGTGAATTCCCGGCGTGGTGGGAAGAAAACAAGGAGCGCTTCCACAACAAGCGCGTGGCCATGTTCTGCACGGGCGGTATCCGCTGTGAGAAATCAACCAACTTCCTGCTGGGGCAGGGGGTCGAGGATGTCTATCACCTCAAGGGTGGTATCCTGCGTTACCTTGAGGAAATGCCCGCTGAGGACAGCACCTGGCAAGGTGAGTGCTTTGTGTTCGACAACCGCGTTTCTGTGGGGCATGGGCTGGTCGAGGGGCCGCACAATCTGTGCCATGGCTGCCGCCGTCCGATCCTGCCCGAGGATATGAAACGGCCTGAATATGAGCACGGCGTTGCGTGCCACCAATGCGTAGATGAGACCTCGGAAGCAGACAAAATGCGCTTCCGCGAGCGGCAAAAGCAGATCGGTCTAGCACGTTCGCGCGGGCAGGAACATCTGGGCGCAGAATAAGCCAATTCCGGTTGCAGGCCCCGGTGCAAACCGGGATGATCACACACAGACCCTGTGACCGGAGGCCCAATGTCGCGCAAACCCACCACCCTGGCGGAATGGAAATCGACCCTGCTGGCTGCGGGTGGCATGGTTGTTGCCAGTTTCTTTGCGTGGTTTGGCCTATCACGTCTGAGCGAGGCCACCGCAGGTGATACGATCGGTACCCTCGCCTCGGTCGGGTTGCTGTTGTGGATCGTGTCGCAGTCCTGGTTCTACATGACCCAAGTGAAATCGCCGCGTCGTGTGCTGTTCTTGATGGGCGTTTCCTTTATTCAGGTCGTCCCCTTCCTGTTCGCCGCCGTCTATGGTGCGTTCGGCTATAAAGACAACTGCGTGGTCGGTGCCAGAGGACCGGGGGACATCCTGTATTTCTCATATGTCACCTTCACCACCGTTGGATATGGCGACATGGCCCCGACCGGCCTGTGCCGCGCGTTGGCCGTGTCCGAAGCGGTGACAGGCTACATCCTGCTGGGCCTCTTCGTCGCCGCTGCCGTGGCACTTTATGCCCGAAACCACTCGGATTAGAGCCTATTTGTTGGTGTCAATCCACCGGGACATCATGTGCTTGTCGCGGAAACACCCAGACGGTATCGGTCTGCGTTTGGAACGCGAGATCCGTTCAGCGAAAGCGACCTGTTTGCCAGTGGGGTAATTGGCAAATGGCGACGGGTCATCTTGTTTATGCGCCGAAATCCACTGGGACATGGCCCTGCGGTCGCGTTGTGCCTCGACCGGGATTTCAAGCGCCGATTGCTGGGCAATCGCGCGCGCATAGCGCATCTGCCGGTCTGTGACGGGCAGCATGTGATAATCGTTGCTGGGTGCGTCGTACCAGCTTTGACGGGCAGCGTTGGCCATAGCTCGAATACCTCCGTTCCACCTCAGGCATAATGATGGAACAAATATAGAACATTTTAGGAACTTTTTCAAGATTTCCGCTGATCCACACGGTTTTTACCGCGTTTCAAACCAGCCTGTCCCGTCGCGTTTCGACCAATTCGGCACGTATTTTCGTGCTTCCTAATTTAATCAAAGAATCAGTGCGTCTCATTTCAAGACACAGACGCTCACGACATCGCGCGTTTGGTGCCACAGGGCGATGATCCGCCGACGCGGCGTTTGCTTCCGGCGTTTTGATCGTCATTACCGACATTTTGCGTCGGGAACAGAGCATCAGTAGCCCCTGACCTGTGGCTGACTTTCGTGCAAGCTCTGTAGGAGGTGCGCCAATGAAAACCCATGCTCAGGCCGTTGTCATCGGAGGGGGGCTGGTCGGCTGCTCGATCCTGTATCACCTGGCCAAGCTGGGCTGGACTGATGTTGTCCTGCTGGAACGCGATGAGCTGACCAGCGGATCCACGTGGCACGCGGCGGCCAATATCCACGGGCTGCACGACAACAACAACATCACCCGTATCCAGCACTATACGATGAACCTGTATAAGCAGCTGGAGGCTGAAACAGGGCAGGGCTGTGGCGTGTTTCAATCCGGCTCGCTCTATTTGGCGCAGACCGAGGATCGCGAACACCAACTGCGCCTGCAAGAAGCCAAGGCGCGTTTCTACGGTCTTAACTTCCACGAGATCAGCCGCGAACAGGCCATGGAATTGCACCCTCTGGCGCAATTCGATGATATCCGCTGTATCATGTTCGAACCCGATGGCGGCAATGTTGACCCCTCGGGTGTGACCCATGCCTATGCAGCCGGAGCACGTGCGATGGGTGCCAGTATTGAGCGGTTTTGCCCTGTGTTAGGCACTGAACAGCAACCTGACGGATCGTGGATCGTACGCACCGCAAAGGGCGATATCCACACGCAATGGGTGGTGAATGCCGGCGGCCTGTGGGGGCGTGAGGTGGCCGCATTGGCGAGTATTGAACTGCCCCTGCAACCAACTGAACATCAGTACTTCGTCACCGAAGCGATTGATGAAGTCGCCGCGTTGGGCCGCCGCTTGCCGTCCATCGCCGACCGGGATGGCGAGTACTACTTCCGGCAAGAAGGCAACGGTTTGCTGATCGGTGCCTATGAAAAAGACATGCGGTTTTGGGCCGAAAACGGCACGCCGCTTGATTTCGCCCATGATCTGTTCCCCGACGATTTGGATCGCATCATGGAGAACGTCATCCGCGCAACCGACCGTGTACCAGTGGCCGCGACCGCCGGTGTGAAGCGGGTGATCAATGGCCCGATGATCTGGTCGCCGGATTCGAACGCGATCTGGGGGCCTGTGCCCGAGCTGCAGAACTATTTCTGTTGCACCGGCATCATCCCCGGATTTTCGCAATCGGGCGGGCTTGGCCTGTTGTCGGCGCAATGGATGATCGAGGGCGAGCCGCAATACGACATGTTTGCCTGGGATCTGGCGCGGTTTGGCGACTGGGCCGACAAGGCCTTCACTAAAGCGCGGGTGCAGGACGTTTACACGCATCGCTTCGCCATTCACTTCCCGAACGAAGAACGCAGCGCGGGCCGCCCTGCCCGAGTGCGCCCTGCCTATCAGATGCAAAAGAACATGGGCTGTGTCTTTGGCATGAACTGCGGGTGGGAGCACCCCCTCTGGTTCACCGATCAGCCTGGTGTGGTCGAGACTACCGGCTTCACCCGCCAGAATTGGTGGGAACCGGTTGGCCGTGAAGTCCAGATGCTGCGGGACAATGTGGGTGTGATCGACATCTCGAACTTCGCCAACTACGTGATCAAGGGGTTGGGGGCGCACGATTGGCTGGATCGTCTTGTTGCCAACCGGGTACCAACCGAGGTTGGACGGTCCTGCCTGACGCCTCTGATCTCGGTGCGTGGTGGCGTGGCGGGCGACTTCACCATCACTAAAGTCGCAGATGACGAATACATGATGATCGGTTCAGGCATGGCCGAGCGGTACCACCAGCGGTTCTTCAACATGGTTGATCTGCCAGAAGGCACCAGTTTCGAGGTTGCCACAAACCGCTTCGCTGGCTTCAACGTTGCCGGCCCCAAATCGCGCGATCTGTTGCAACGGCTGACGAATGCAGACCTGTCTAACGAGGGGTTCCGTTTCATGCGGTCTCGTCAAATCGAGGTGGCGGGCGTTCAGTGTTTAGCCATCCGTGTTAGCTTTACCGGGGATTTGGGGTGGGAGTTGCACTGTGCCGAAGAGGATCAAGTTAGGCTCTATACTGCGCTTTTAGACGCTGCAAACGATCTTGGCGGAGGCCCAGTTGGTGGTCGCGCGCTGGGGTCTTTGCGCATCGAAAAAGGGTATGGGTCGTGGGGTCGCGAATATTCACAGGAATATTGGCCGCACGAGGTCGGCCTTTCAGGATTGATCAAACTGGATAAGGACTTCCTGAACAAAAACGCCTATCTGGCGATCAAGGACACTCCGCCCCGAGAAGTACTGTCGATCTTTGAGATTGATGCAAAGACAGCCGATGCGTCGGGGGGAGAGCCCATTTTCACGCCTGACGGACGCCCGGTCGGGCGCGTCACGTCGGGTGCTTATGGGTATTCTGTCGGCAAGTCGCTCGCCATTGGATATGTGAACCCCGATGCTGCGCAACCCGGCGACAAGGTCGAGCTATTCATTCTGGGCACTCCACACAGCGCAACTGTCTTGGCAGAGCCTCCGTTCGATCCGTCCGGGCTTCGATTGCGCGGCCTCCATCAACCCGCTACAGAGCCCGCCGAATGACCAATGCTTTCACCCGTGTTGCTGAGTTTACCTTGGACCGGCCAGCGGCGGATATGCCAGAGTCCGCCAAAGAAGCGGCTGCGCTGATGATGCTGGATACGATGGGTATCCTGATCGCGTCCGCCCAGATGGAGGCTGGTGTGATCGCGCGGGATACCGCAGCGCTGCTCTATGCCAGTTCCGATCCTGGTTTCAGCGCGCGGATGATGTTTGACGGGCGGACCGTAAGCCTGGCCGGCGCGGCCTATGCTGCGGCAACGCAGATTGACAATCTGGACGGCCATGACGGCTACAACCCTGCCAAAGGGCATATCGGCGTGGTGGTTTTACCGGCTCTGGTCGCTCTGGCTGAACATTGCCCGGACCTGACCGGCCCCGAAGCACTGGCAGCCGTCGTCACCGGGTACGAGGTTGCCGGGCGTTCCGGTATGTCACTGCACGCATCTGTCAGTGATTATCACACATCGGGCGCCTGGAATGCGTTGGGCGTCGTGGCCATGGCATCCCGGTTGCGCCGCCATTCTCGCGAACAGATGCGACATGCCATGGGCATTGCCGAATATCACGGCCCGCGCAGTCAAATGATGCGCGAGATTGCGAACCCTACCATGTTGCATGATGGCTCTGGCTGGGGGGCATTGGTCGGGCTCTCTGCCGCCGTTCTGGCCGAACGCGGTTTTACCGGCGCTCCGGCGATCACGGTCGAGGCCGAGTCGGCCGCGCAGTACTGGGCTGACCTGGGCCAGTTCTGGCAAGTCGAGCATCAATACGTGAAGCCTTACCCTATCTGCAGATGGGCCCACGCTGCCATTGACGGGGTGCGAATGCTGATGCTGAACAATGCACTATCGGCGGGCCAGATCAAAACGGTGCAAATCAACAGCTTTCATGAAGCCGCCCGTTTATTCGCAGGAATGCCCGATACGACGTCTCAAGCACAATACTCGCTGCCTTTTGCGGTTGCCGTTCAGGCGATTTACGGGCGGATCGGGGTCGAACATATTTCTGGCGCGGGTCTGTGCGATCCAAAAGTCGCCGCCTTCATCACCCGTATTCAGGTATCCGAGGATCAACGTCATTCCCTACGGTTTCCCGAAGGACGTTGGGCGGATGTGCGTATTACTACAACTGACGGCCGTGTCTTTGCGTCGGGCGACGTTCACGCGCGAGGCGGGCCCGAAGATCCGTTCAGCCGCGCAGATGTGATCGCAAAGTTCAAGGACTTTGCCATGCCTGCGATCGGTGTCGAGCGCACAGACGCCATCGCCGCGGCTATTTTGGGCTGGACAGGTGAGTCTTCACGATTTTCCGATCTAAGCCCGCAACTTTTCGCACCTGATTTTAGAAAAGCACAGTAAATTTCAGAGACTCCAAGAGTTAGTCTTTCAACGTTTCAAGAAGCGTCGAGATATTTTCCCGTGTGTCCGCACTGTCCTGCAAAAGGCCCTCTGCATCTGCCAAGGGTTTTCCGGGGTGTCGTTCAGGCGAACTGGCGAGAGTCTGCGTCAAGTCGTTGACCGTTCCATATTTGGCTTCAAGCTCTTTGGTGATTGCGTCGGATTGACCAGCGAGCCAGAATAACCTGTTGGCTTCATCATGGTCGTTAGCATCGCCCAAAAGTTGTCCCGCTTGTACAAAATCCCCGATGTCCTGCAAGGCCCGCGTCTTTAGAGCCAACGCGTCTTGGGATACGTCTCCCTCCAACTCCAGCAAAGCTTGATGTGGACGTCCCTGCAGTATCGATGAATGCGCCCTGACCCTTGCTCTTTTGGACCTAAAAGACTCGTCCTGAGGCCGGTTCGCTAGCGCAAATGCCCGGCTGGCGAACCCAAGTTCTACCAACCGCTCTGCGACAGAGACAGCGGTTTCAGTGGTCAAAACCTTCGAGACATTGCCGGATAAGCCGATTGTATGGCGCAGAAATGTTATGCCCTCGGACCGCTCAACTAGAATTTGCACAACGCGGTTGACGGCTCCCTCGTGGTCTTGCCCATCGGGTATTTGCAGTGCAGTATTCATCGCCTGATCGAAATCATTGCTTAGGCTTAGTGCAACCGCATGCGCACGCTGTAACATTGGATGCATCTCGGACTCGCGATATTCTATCTCAAAGGCCGCAGCCAAACCCAATTCCTTGGGTGAAACCGCACCGCGTTCAGACCAACGTTTTTCAATAAGGCGCGCCAAAGAAAGGGGCGCTTCGGAACCCGCATCTTCCGCTTCGATTGCTTCTTTCAGACGGAGCTCTGTTTCTTGGCCGTCGCCTTCCGCCTTAGCTATCGTTGCTTTGGCTTTGGACGTATCGGCGCTGCTGGTGTTCTCAACCCGATCAACGGATCGAAGCACCCGTCTTGCGGCTTCCAATTGGCCGCCTTCCACCATAATTTCCGACAGTCTGGGGCCAATTTGCTTGCGCAAATGATCAGGTAGACGAGCAAACGCATGTTCGATTGACGTCAGTTGCGCATCTTTTGCCAGTACGCCTTCCGACAATACAGACCAAAAGGCTGCGTCACTGTCGCATCGCTGTTGCCCCTGAAACGGGTTCGGCTCATCCACCGAGCGTTCGTCAAGAATCTGGGCGATTGTTACAATCATATGCCGCTCGCTTTCGTCAGGCATCGCAAGGTCCAACATGGCGAGCGATTCAACGCCAAACCCGTGATAGGCATAGAGCCTTGCAAGCCCTAACGCGCGTGCGCGATCGATGCGGTCAAATTCATGAAACAGAACGGCGCGGGCGCTTGCCACTTGTTTCGAGAACGGTCGCAGGTCAGACCAGGTGTCAAACCCAATCTCGGCGTTGGTTATGCAGGACGGCTGACGTTCAAGTTCAATGAGATCTGGGCCAAGCAGATCATTCAATTCGTCAAGAATTGAGGTGACATTGATATTCGCCTCCAGATCTGAAGGCTGAAGAGGCGCGTTTTGGAATCCGGTTGATCTTGGGCCAGCAGGAGTAAGGTTCAGATCGACGATAGAACGATCTGCACCTTGCAGCAGTTTTGTGGATAGCTGATTTTCAAATTGCCGCGCATTCAAATAAAGCAAAGGAAGCGCCGCCACCTCGGTTTTTTGGACTGTCTCAAGCGGGTTTTCCTGCACAGCCACTTTGGGGAGCAAAGGCGGTGGGATATCTTCGCTGAGCGGTGGAAGGGAGGCAGCGGGCGCAATATCCACCACGATCATCGTGTCTTTGTAAAGAAATGAGGACGCCACGCAGTCGCAACCAAATTGCAACTCTAGCGCCTCCCCCGGTTTCTTTTGTGATAATGCCGACAGGCGGTTTTGCGTTAAACGGCGGAACACAGATCCAGTTTCGAAAGTCACGTCATCGAGTGCCACGTTAAGGCGGGCACCATTTTTCGTTTGAGCCAGAATCCAGCCGGTATCAGGCGGGATCTGTACAACCAATCGGGTATAACCGTCATGTTCACCCGTCCGGACGGTCAATTCCTCGGCGGAAACGGCTTGAGCCGCCCCAAGCAAGATGGCCGCTATGCCCCAGGACTTTTTCATGCGGCTGCCTGCTTAAGCTCTTTCAGCGCCTTTTCAAGGTCCGAGAAGCCGGGGCGGTTATGCGTCGGTGTATTCTGTCGGCCAACCTCGATACACATCGCGGCATTATGGTTGTGTAAATTGGCGACCAGTACTTCCTTGATCAACTGGTAGAAATGGTTGTCCTCTTCAACCACGGCCTTCAGCTTGCCAGCGAAGGGTCCGACCAGACCATAAGCCAGAAAAACCCCTAGAAACGTACCGACCAGAGCACCACCGATCAACTTACCCAATACCTCGGGTGGTTGGTCAATCGAGCCCATTGTCTTGATAACCCCCAGAACGGCAGCAACGATACCCAACGCGGGCAGGCCATCGGCCACCGTTTGCAAAGCATGGCTGGAATGCATGGCGTGATGGAAATTCGCCTCCATCCGCTTTTCCAGAACTTCCTCGACCTGATGCGGATCGTCGTAATTCATCGACGCGGATCGCATTGTGTCACAAATCAGGTCAACGGCTTCCTTATCCGATTGGATCTTGGGATAGGCGGAAAAAAGAGACGAGTTTTGAGGGTCTTCGATGTGCTGTTCGACCTCGATCGGGTTCGCCTTGGCAATACGGATCATCGAAAACAGAAGACAAAGCAGATCGCGATAGTCTTCGGGTTTCCACTTGGGACCTTTGAAAACCTTGCCCATATCCTTGATGGTGTGTTTCACGGCGCTCATGTCGTTGCTGATCAAGAAGGCGCCCACGGCCGCGCCTCCGATCATCATCATCTCGAATGGCAATGACTTAAGGATGATCGTCATTTTGCCGCCCGCAGCCAAATAGCCGCCGAATACCATGGCGAAAATGACGAAGATTCCGATTATTCCGATCATGTGTGCTCTCCGACGAAGTCAAATGCGGGATTAAAGGACATAGAGTTTATTCCTGAGGGGCGGCAGCATTTCGCCCCGCCATGATGACGCTGATCGTATAGGCCGCCTCGGGGCTGAGCCCGGCAAGGACGCCGGCAGCTGCGTCCGGCGGCATGCGCGACAAAAAACCTGCTGCGAAACCCGGATCCATTGTCTCAAACAAGGCTGCGGCGTCTTTCGGTTTCATGCTTTGGTACACATCGGTCAGCCGCGTCAGATCGGTCTCTGCTGCTTTTTGGGCATAGGACAACGTTTCCCGAAGGCTCGTTTCAGCGTCCTGCAATGCAACAAGGCGCGCCTCGATCGCCTGATCAGCGATATCGAGGGCTCTTTCCTTTTCCAAAATCGCCGCCTCACGCTCTCTCAATGCTTGTTCGCGGCGCAACAAAGCAGTCAGCAATTCTCGGGTTTTGGGATGGTCGTCCATTATCGGTTTCGCGGCAGTGACCGACGGCTCAGCGGCCTTGGCCAAAGCAGGTCCGGCTTCAAGCCCAACGCGTATTGCTGCAGAGCCAACCATCAACAACGAGATCACTGTAAGAACGCCGCCTTTGGGCCGGTTGGAAGCCTTGCGAGTCATGTCGTTCCCTCACCGATTTTACGCGTATGTCGCATAAACATGAGACCCATCGCGCGTTTGGGCTCGGGCTTTTCTGTCAGCTCGGTCGTGGATTCGGGTTCTGTCGAAACCTCGTCCTTCGGTAAAAAAGCGGTTTCGGTCTCCCCTGCTGAAACTGTTTCTTCGACCTCGTCTTTTTCTGGAATGACGTCGTGCATCGACGCCATCATCAACTCTAGCTGCTGGGCCACAGATTCCGCTCTGAGAGTTAGCGACTTGAGTTCATCACCAGCCTGATCTGACGTCGCACGGGCCGAATCCAGTGATTTCTTAAGTTCGTCTGCCTGCGAAGACAAAACGGCCACCGCTCCGCCAACGCCTTTTTCAAGATCCGTGAAACGCCTGAGGCGGCGCGATAGAACAAAACAATACAGGCCTGCACCAAGAGCGCCGGCAACCAGAAAAATATCTGCGATCAATTCCAATTTCGCCTCCTAGTTCAGTACGAATTCCATCACGAGAACATCGCGCACGCGGTCTTCTCCGACGACGATCGCGATTCGACGCAGCAGATGGCCGCGTATGCGCATCAGCGCCAGGGAATCTTCCAGATCCCCAACTTGAACGGCACGCAAATATCCATTCAGGACGTCCATGATTCGCGGCTTCATTTTTTCAACGTCGCTCAGTTGTTCTGGGTTCACCTCAAGCTGCGCATGAAACTTCAGGTGCCGCGAATCGCCCGACTTGATCGAAACGATGACCGGCGGCAGATCGACAAAAACCACGTCGGGCAGGGCCTTGAGAGGTTTTTCCGTACCTTCTTTCATAGGTGCGTCAGCGGTTGGTTTCGGGCCAAAGGGCAACATTCCCGACATGGTCATGTAGTATCCGCCAGTTGCTCCGGCCACGGCTAGAATCGCACCGATAATTACCCCACTTTTCCCTGATTTTTCAGTCTCTTCTGCCTGTTCTGCAGTCGCGTCGGTCATGGCGTCCTCATTCATCCGTTCCGCAACTGTCATAACCCGGCAGGGACTAACCGATTGTTAAGGGCAATCGTTCAAACAAGGGATGTGCCGGGCAGAATGCCGGCGAGTCGGAGGTGAGCGTGCAGCAGATCGGAACTGTCTGGGCAAGTTTGGACAGGCGTAAACAAATCATCGTTGCCGGTGCAGTAGTGCTGGTGTTTCTTGGGGTTCTAACGATGTCGCGACTGGTAGGCGCGCCGTCGATGACCTTGCTTTATGCGGGGCTGGAAAGTGGCGCAGCTGGCGATATCGTGCGGTCGCTGGACCAGCGTGGGGTGCCGTATGAGATTCGCGGCGGCTCGATCTATGTACCGGGTTCGCAGCGTGATGAACTGCGCATGACCCTGGCCGGTGAAGGGCTACCTGCGAATGGAAACAGGGGATACGAGCTGCTGGACTCGCTGAGCGGCTTTGGCACGACGTCCCAGATGTTCGACGCTGCGTATTGGCGCGCGAAAGAGGGGGAACTGGCACGTACCATTGTCGGTAGTCCGCACATCAGTCAGGCACGGGTTCATATCGCGAACGGATCCTCGAATCCGTTCCAACGCAGCGTTGCTCCGACGGCATCGGTCTATCTGGTATCCTCAGGGGCCGACATTACTTCGGATCAGGCCAAGGCAATCCGCTTTCTTGTGTCGTCCGCTGTCAGTGGCTTGGCGCCGGAAAACGTCGCCGTGATCGACTCGAATGGTGCGGTCATTGGTGCGCAAGACAATCCTGTGGCGGGCGATACGGCCGACGACAAAGCCCAACAGCTGCGCGAGCGTGTTCTGCGCCTGGTTGAAGCCCGCGTGGGGACCGGCAACGCAGTGGTCGAAGTCAGCGTGGACACCGTCACCAAAACCGAGTCGATCCGTGAGCGTCGATTTGACCCTAATGGCCGTGTCGCAATCAGTACCGATGTCGAAGAACGATCGGATAGTGCCCGTAACCAATCTGCAGATGTGACCGTTGCATCGAACTTGCCGGATGGGGACGGGGCCGGTGGCGATGAATCGAATTCGAACGCGACCCAAACGCGCGAGCGGGTGAATTATGAGGTTTCGGAAACCGAGCTGGAGGTCCACAACGCGCCAGGAGCCATCAAACGTTTGACGGTTGCTGTTCTGGTAAACGGTACGACATCGTCAAGCGCAAATGGCGTCGAGGGCTTTGTGCCGATGCCGGAAGTCGAGATGGAAGCACTGAAAGAGCTTGTCGCTTCGGCTGTTGGATTCGATGCCGAGCGTGGTGATGTCATAACACTGAAGTCCATGAATTTGCCCGTGGTTGAACCGCAGGGAACCGCGGCTTCGTCCTCGATTTGGGGGAGTATCCATCTTGATGCGATGTCGTTGATCCAGATGACCATTCTGGCAGCGGTTTCGCTGATCCTTGCCCTGTTTGTCATTCGACCCATTTTGATGAAACCGGCCGCCGTGCCTGCCTTGTTGCCGGCAGGTTCCGCGACAGAACCCGAAGCGTACCTGACCGGAGAGATCGCGACCGATGAAGTTGGCCAATACCAGTCGCTGCCTGGACAAGCTCCGGCAGGTGATGTTCCGACCCTTGCCAACGCGTCCGGCGCCGATCCTGTGGACCGGTTGCGAACGATGATCGGCGACAAGCAGGAAGAGACCGTGGAAATCCTGCGCAGCTGGCTTGAAGAAAGCGAGGAGCGTGCTTGATGTCGATAGCCCATCTTCTTGAAGATTTCACTCTGCAAACCGGTGGAGGAAAGCTCCACCTGTTGGATGAAGACGCGCTTGAAGAACAGCGGTTGGCCTCATTCGAACAAGGCTACAGCGCAGGTTGGGAAGACGCTCTGCAAGCGCAGGAGCAAAGCCGTAAGCAAGTCTCAGCCGAGTTGGCCAAGTCGTTGGAGGACATGTCCTTCACCTACCATGAAGCCGTGACGCGTATGACTTTGTCACTGGAGCCCATGTTCAACAGCCTTGTGAACGCGGTTCTGCCCGACACGCTAGATCGCGGGTTCGCCGCGCGGTTGGTCGAACAGCTCAGCGAGATGGCACAGGAACAGATCGGACAACCGATGCAAGTGTTTGTTCCCAAGGGGCGCGCGGTTGAGGTTCAGAAGTTGATCCCACCCAGCCTGCCAACGGCGGCGAAGGTGATCGAAGATCCCTCGCTCGAAGCCGGACAGGCAAGGCTGCAGGTCGGCGTGGCCCAGCGTGAAGTTGATACTGATGGGCTGTTGGCATCGGTCGCCGGGGCGTTCGACGCGTATGTATTTGAGGCAAAAGAGGCAATGAGCAATGAGTGATCCCCAAACCCCAAAACCAGAGAAAGTCAATCCGTTCGAGTCTGTTCCGATCGAAGTCACCGTATCCGTGGGGCGCGCCCGACCTTTGATCCGCGACCTGTTGAACATGGGTGAGAATGCGGTGCTGACGCTGGATAAACGTATCGAGGACCCGGTCGACCTCTATGTCGGCGACCAGCTTGTTGCACGGGGTCTTCTGGAAGAGTTGGAAGGGGATCAGCCGGGCCAACTGGCTGTACGCCTGACCGAGATTGCTGACCTGCAAAACGGGATCGGCTGATGCGCGTATTGCCGTGGCTTATCGTTGCGCTGATAGGGATGACTCCGTCCTTTGCCATGGCGCAGGAGCTATCTTTGTCGCTGGAGGATGGGGGCTCGATTTCGGCTCGGACGGTCCAGTTGATCCTGTTGATCACCGTTCTCAGCCTGGCACCCGGATTGGCGATCATGATCACCTGCTTCCCGTTTCTGATCACGGTACTGGCAATTCTGCGGCAAGGGATCGGGTTGCAACAATCGCCCCCCAACATGCTGATCGTCAGCCTGGCTTTATTTCTGACCTATTTCATAATGGAGCCCGTCTTTACCGAAGCCTGGACCACTGGCATCCGCCCCATGGTCAATGAAACGATGGAGGTTGAGCCCGCTTTGGAACGGGCGTTGCAGCCATTTCGCGCCTTCATGGCCGTAAGGCTGGACCCCGATACTTTTCACGCAATGGCTGCGCTTCGACCAGAAGGCATTACAGTCGATGTGTCACCGGATGCTCCGCTGTCGATCCTGATGCCATCTTTCATGCTGTCCGAGATCGCGCGCGCTTTTCAGATCGGCTTCCTCATCTTTCTGCCGTTCCTGATCATCGACCTTGTCGTTGCGGCGGTGCTGATGTCGATGGGTATGATGATGGTACCGCCGGCCACGGTATCACTTCCGTTCAAGCTGGCGTTTTTTGTAATTGCGGACGGATGGTCGTTGATCGCAAGCGCCTTGGTCCGAAGTTACATGGCCTGACAGATCAGTGCCGTGTAATCGTCAATCGGGCGCGCAACCCCTGATCTCCGGCCTCGAACCGCAGCGCGCCGCCGTGCTGTTCCGCGACCGTCGCGGCAATGGTCAGACCCAGGCCGAACCCGTCTGACGACCCTGTATTGGTTCCACGCTGGAAAGGGGCCATCAGAGCTTCGATATCCTGAACCGACAGATCGGTACCCTTGTCCTCGACCGTGATCGTGGCAGAATGCGCGTCGGTTTCAAGCTGGACCTCGGCATGGCGGCCGTATTTCAGCGCGTTGTCGATTAGGTTGGTCAAGGCCCGTTTCAGCGAAATCGGTCTAGCGGTGACCAGCATGCGCCGCGCTTCCTGCAAGGTGCCGTGCCCGCGCCGGGACATGAAAACGGATGGCGCACCTTCAACCGCAACAGGATCAATGTTCTGCAAGGTCACGGGGCGATCCATATCCTGGTAGTCGTCGACAACCGACTCGACCAGGGATGTCAGTGAAATCTGACGAGGCTCTTCGACACTCAGTTCGGAGCGCGTGTATGTCAGGACACTTTCGATCATGCCTGTCATCTGATCCACATCCGCTTCGAGCTTTTCACGCAGTTCGTCATCCGCGATGAGCGCAGCGCGCAATCGGACTCGGGTTGCAGGGGTTCCCAGATCATGGCTGACGCCCGAAAGGACAGTGGCACGTTGTTCCAACTGAGCGCGCTCGGCATCGAGATGGGCGTTTACGGCAGACACGATGTCCCGCAGCTCGGTCGGGCCATCTGCGTCGTAACTATCGGGTCCTCCGCGCCTACGACGGTCGCGCAGGGCATGGGCAAACCGGGTGAACGTGTCAGACACATTACCGACCGAGGTCAGGATCACCGCCAGCGCTACGATTCCCAGCAATATCGCAGGCAGGCGTAGATCGGTCGGGGCCGCGCCGCACCCCCAGATACCGGTTCCGTCCACGCGGTACCATGGCCCACGTCCAAACTGCGCGATCAGGATCGGCTCGCTGCAATAGGTGGCCAGCAATCGTGTTAGGTTACCCATCTTCTCGGGCCCTGTCTGATCGCTACGCGAGACGATATCTGACACCGGATAGACTAGACGATCGGACAGGATCGCCAGCGTCAATTCACGCCCGTTGAGCGGCGCTGAACTGTCGGTCAGGATCGAAAGGTTGGTCAGGAACCGACGGCCCGAAGACCCAGGCAATTGCTGGAACTCTCCCTTATCGGCCAGGACGGCATCCGCCGGTGACAAGGGCGTAATGGACAGCGGGGCTGCTGGGGCCATTCCGGTGCGCAGGTCTTCGTAAACCGTAAACCCCGCGACGAAGGATTGCGTCAGGAACTGATTCCAGGCGCGGGCCGAAGCAAACCACAGGCTGGCCGATACCAGCCCTGTTGCGAAGGCTGAGATCACCCAAAACCAGCCTAAATTGCGTAGGCGCAGCGTCATTCCTCTTGCACCGACACGTCGGCGGCAAAAACATACCCGACGCCGCGTTCGGTGCGCAGCATCTGCGGGTCCTTCGGGTTGACTTCGATCTTTGACCGCAACCGCCCGACCAGCATGTCGATGGCGCGGCCCTGCGCCTCGGGTTTCTCGGTGCCGCCGGTGACATCCAGCGCGGCGACGATCTCATCCCTTGTCAGGGGGATATGCGGATTGGCCAGCAAAACCTTGAGCAACGCCGTCTCACGTTGTGACAGCGCCACCAAATAGCCCTCGGGCGAATGCACCTCATCGCGTTTGCCATCATAGAGCCAGCCGTCAAAGCGGAAGCTGTGGATGCGGCGGCGGTAGGCCAGTGACGATGACCGCCGCGCCCGTTGCATCACCGCCCGCACGCGGGCCAGCAGAAGCTGAGGGTTGAAGGGTTTGGCGATATAGTCATCGGCCCCGACTTCATACCCCGCCATGCGCTGATGGTCGGCTGAGAGGGCCGAGACCAGAATGATCGGCACATCCTGTTCGGCGCGCAGGCGGGCGCAGATCTCGACGCCGTTTTCATCGCCCAGCATCACGTCCAGCAGGATCAGGTCGATGCGGCCGGTGTTCAGGTGGCTGCGGATTTCATTTTCAGAACTGGCGGGCAGGGCGATGAACCCGTTCTGTTGCAGGAACTGGGTCATCATCGCCCGCATCTCGGGGTCGTCATCCACCACCAAAAGTCGCGGGATACTCACGCGGTTTGTCCTCCCAGTCACTGTTCCTCCGATATCGTCAATTGTAACGAACGGAAACAGATTCAATGTCAACGTAACACGCGGTAACAGAAGCGATGAAAAATTGGGCTGATGCACCGGTTTGGTGCGGATTCCAAGTTGCCAGACGGCCCGTGCGCCCCAGTATGGCCGACATCGCTGCTGCGGCAGTCACTTCGTTCTCTAGGGAGGAGACAAGAAATGAAACGTTTTGCATTTGCCACCGTATCGACGCTGGCTGTTGTGGCCGGATCGTCGGTGTTGGCGGGCCCCCAGGCAGAAGTTCTGCATTGGTGGACATCGGGGGGCGAGGCCAAGTCGGTTGCCGTCCTGCAAGAGGAATTCGCGGCCAATGGTGGCAGCTGGACCGATATGCCCGTGGCCGGTGGTGGCGGTGATGCCGCGATGACCGCGTTGCGCGCCCGCGTTCTGTCGGGCAACGCGCCGACCGCCGTTCAGTTGAAAGGCCCGGCCATTCAGGAATGGTATGAAGAAGGCGTGCTGGCCGATATCTCATCCGTGGCCGAGGCCGAAGGCTGGGCCGACGTTCTGCCCGCCTCGATCGCGGGCCATATGAAATGCGAGGGCACGTGGTGCGCCGCGCCTGTGAACGTACACCGCGTTGACTGGATCTGGGCCAACGCCGACGTTCTGGCCGCAAATGGCATCGAGATGCCGACCACGTGGGACGAATTCAACGCTGCCGCGGATAAGCTGCAAGCCGCAGGTGTGATCCCGCTGGCCCATGGTGGTCAGGCATGGCAGGACGCGACCGTTTTTGAAACCGTGGTACTGGGCATTGGCGGTCCCGAGTTCTTCCAGAAAGCGCTGGTTGATCTGGACCCTGAGGCGCTGACCTCGGACACGATGGTGCAGGTGTTCGACCAGATGCGCACAATGCGCGGCTACGTGGACGAGAACTTCTCGGGCCGCGACTGGAACCTGGCCACCGCGATGGTCATGAACGGTGAGGCGGCGTTCCAGATCATGGGTGATTGGGCCAAGGGCGAGTTCCTGGCGGCGGGCAAAAAACCCGGCGAGGATTTCCTGTGCGCCTCGACCCCCGGTGACGGCTATCTGTACAATGTCGACAGCTTTGCAATGTTCGATGTGGACGGAGATGACAAGAAAGCCGGTCAGGACCTGCTGGCCAAGCTGATCGTCGCACCGAACTTCCAGAAAGTGTTCAACCTGAACAAAGGCTCGATCCCGGCACGGACCGACGTGGCACTGGATGACTTTGACATCTGCGCCAACTTGTCGGCCGAAGATATGGGTTCGACCTCGGACGCAGGCTCGCTGCTGCCGTCTTATGCCCACGGCATGGCGCTGCGCGGGTCGCAGTCTGGTGCGATCACGGATGTTGTGACCGCGCATTTCAACTCGGATATGTCGTCGGCTGACGCGGTTCAGCAATTGGCGGCAGCAGTGGCTAACAGCTACTGATCCAAATCGCTCTGCCCCCTATACTGACGGGGCAGAGCATCTTTCCCCGGAGGAAATCATGTCCGAATGGCTGGAAAACCACCTGCCCAAGGTGGTGCTGGCACCGTCGTTCATTGCCGTATTGATCTTTGTCTACGGCTTTATCGGATGGACGGCCTGGGTGTCACTGACACGATCGAAACTGTTGCCGAAATACGAGATCAAGGGATTCATCCAGTATGAACGCCTGTTTGACTCGCCCCGCTGGGATACGGCGATCAACAACTTGTATATCTTTGGCGCGCTTTTCATCATCATTGCGATGGTGCTTGGCCTGCTTCTGGCTATTCTGCTGGATCAAAAGATCCGGGTCGAAGGGGCCATCCGAACGATCTATCTGTACCCGATGGCGCTGTCGATGATCGTGACCGGCACCGCGTGGAAGTGGATCTTGAACCCCGGTCTGGGGATCGAATCCATGGTGCAGGGTTGGGGTTTCACGAATTTCGAGTTCGACTGGCTGGTGAACCCGGACTACGCCATCTACACCATCGTGATGGCCGCGATCTGGCAAAGCTCGGGCTTCGTCATGGCGCTGTTTCTCGCTGGCCTGCGCTCGGTCGATGGTGAGATCATCAAGGCAGCCCAAGTCGATGGTATCCCAACATGGCGCATCTACACGGCGATCATCATCCCGTCGATGGCTCCGATCTTCCTGTCGGCCTTCATCGTGCTGGCCCACCTTGCGATCAAGAGCTTTGACCTTGTCATCGCCCTCACGGGTGGCGGTCCCGGTTACGCAACCGATCTGCCAGCGACCTACATGTACGCCATGGCGTTTTCGCGCGGCGATATTGGTCAGGCGGCATCATCCGCGATGATCATGATGCTGGTCGTCTTTGCCATCGTCGTTCCCTATCTTTACTCAGAGCTGAGGGCGAAAAATGACTGATCTGTCGATGCCCCAATCCCAAACCGAACCCCGTAGCCAAAGTGCCGTCGGCAAGATTGCCCTGCGTTGGTTGCTGTACGTGCTGCTGGGCCTGTTTGCGCTGTATTACCTGATGCCGCTGTTCGTGATGTTGACCACATCGCTGAAAAGCCTTGAGGAAATCCGCACTGGCAGCCTGATTTCCTTGCCGCGTGAGGTCAGCTTCGACGCCTGGAAGACAGCTTGGTCCGGTGCCTGTACCGGCATTCAGTGCGAAGGCCTGCGCCCCTATTTCTGGAACTCGGTCCTCATCGCGGTGCCTGCGGTGGCGATCTCGACCCTGCTCGGCGCGTTGAACGGCTATGTCGTGGCGCAATGGCGGTTCAAAGGCGCGAACATCATCTTTTCGCTGATGCTGTTTGGCTGCTTTATTCCGTTTCAGGTGGTTTTGCTGCCGATGGCGCGCCTGTTGGGCATGATGGGGATCGCCGGCACCATCCCGGGCCTGATCTTTGTCCATGTGATCTACGGGCTGGGTTTCACCACGCTGTTTTTCCGCAACTACTATGTCACCATCCCGTCCGAGCTGACCAAGGCCGCGCGCGTCGATGGGGCCGGGTTCCTGCGGATTTTCTGGTCGATCTTCCTGCCGCTGTCGCTGCCGATCATCGTTGTGACCGTGATCTGGCAGTTCACGCAGATTTGGAACGATTTCCTGTTTGGCGTGTCGTTCAGCCAGGCGGGCACGCAACCCGTGACCGTGGCACTGAATAACATCGTAAACTCCACCACCGGCGTCAAAGAATACAACGTCGACATGGCCGCCGCGATCATCGCGGGGCTGCCGACGCTGCTCGTCTATGTCGTTGCCGGTAAGTATTTCATCCGCGGCCTGACCGCCGGTTCCGTGAAGGGATAAGACCCATGGCACCCATCCTTGATATCAACAAACTCTATAAGAATTACGGTGCGACCGAGATTCTGAAGGACATCAACATCTCGATCGAGCCGGGCGATTTCCTGGTGCTGGTTGGCCCCTCGGGCTGCGGCAAGTCCACCCTGCTGAACTGCATTGCGGGGTTGGAGGAGATCACTGGCGGCACCCTGTCCATTGGTGGCAAGGACATGACCCATGTCAGCCCCAAGGACCGCGACATCGCGATGGTGTTCCAGTCCTACGCTTTGTATCCGACCATGACCGTGGCCAAGAACATCACCTTTGGCATGAAAGTGCGCGGGGTCGATCAGGCGACGCAGGATGCCAAGCTGAAAGAGGTCGCACAGCTGTTGCAGATCGAACCACTGCTGAACCGCCGCCCAAGCCAGTTGTCAGGTGGACAGCGTCAGCGTGTGGCCATGGGTCGGGCGCTGGTGCGCGATCCCAAGCTGTTCTTGTTCGACGAACCGCTATCCAACCTCGACGCCAAGCTGCGGGTCGAGATGCGGACCGAGATCAAGAAACTGCACCAGACGCTGGATGCGTCGATCGTTTATGTCACCCACGACCAGATTGAGGCGATGACGCTGGCGACCAAGATCGTCGTGTTGAAAGGTGGGGTGGTGCAGCAAATCGGCACCCCGGCCGAGATCTACAACAACCCGGCCAACCTGTTTGTGGCGGATTTCATGGGCTCGCCCGCGATGAACCTGATCCCGGCACAGGCGCGCAAGAATGGTTCGGGCACCCAGATCGCCATCGCGCGTGAGGGTGGCGACCTGCTGTTGACGGATTCGCGTGATCTGGCTCTTCCGCAGGACGTGATCCTGGGTCTGCGTCCCGAGGACATCGCTGAGGCCGGGTTCCGCGCAGGTGACGGTGTGCAAGAGGCTGAATGTCTTGTCGATATGGTCGAACCTGCAGGGGCCGACACCTATGTGGTCTCGGAGCTGGGCGGCAAGCAGGTCACGGCGCGTCTGCACGCGGAAACCAGCGCGCAGGCGGGGAAACCTCTGAACCTCGCCTTCGACATGAGCAAAGTGTCGTATTTCGCCAAAGAAACCGGCGAGCGCTTGAACTAAGGGCGTTCAAGCCCCAACAAAAAAGCGCCGCGCGATGGGGGTCGCGCGGCGCTTTTGTCATGTGAACCCGATCAGCTCAGCTTGTTCTGCTTCATGTCCTTGATTAGACGGTTCAGATCGCCTCCGCGCGCGTCCAGCAGCGCGCCAACTTCGGTGCGCTCGGTCAGCAGCATGTTCACCCCTTCGATGAACATGTTGAAAAACCGGTCGCGGCCCGATTTGTCCGACACCAGGAACGTCACCTCGAACGGGGACGAGCCTTGAAGTTTAACCGAGGTGCGCACCTCATACCCCGCTTTGATCTTGCGGGCGTTGCGCACGGTGACCTGACCGCCAATGAATTCACGGAAGCGGCGGCCATATTTGTTCGAGATATAGCCCTGAAAAGCGTCTGTGAATTGTCGCAGCTGCGCCGGGCTAGCAGATCGGCCATCGGCCCCCAACACGTAACGTGCCATAATTGGTACGTCGGCATATTGCGCAAAAATCTTCTCGAAATCGCGGATCATCGACTTTTCGGACTTGCCCGAGGCGATCACGCGGTTGATGTCGTCCACCACACTTACCACCAGCGCCTTGGCGCTGGCTTCGGTCTGGGCGTAGGCGGGCAGGGCGGCCATCAAAACACCGGCTAGGCCAGTGGCGACAAATCCGCGTCGATTCAGATGGTTATTCAGCATAGGGGTCCTCGTAGGGGTCTAGGTAGGGGTCCCTGACAGGGTCGGTTCCGATGTCTGCGTAGGGGTCGTCATATAGGCCCAGATAGGCGTTTTCATCGTCTCGCGCCAGTTCAAACCGGCGGTTTTGCAGGTAGATGGTCTGTGACTGCGCATAACTGTCGGCGCTTTCATACAGGATCGAGTCGACCGTATCCGAGAACCGGCCCCGATCCCCGGCGCGCCGCACAACCTCGGCATAGACGCCGATATTGTCGATCGGGCGCACAGGCGAAAAGTTGATCGGGTTCGAGAAAAGATTGACCACAACACCAATTGCGTCTCGCTGGGTCGATGGGCCGTATAGTGGCAGTTCCACATAAGCGCCTTCTCCGACACCCCAGACATGCAGTGTCTCGCCAAAGTCGGTGTCAACCGGCGGCAGGTTCAACTCGTCCGCAGGTTTGGATAAGCCTGCCCCGCCAACGGTAGTATTGATTGCAAAGCGTAGCAGGGCATTGCCCGACTGTTTCAGATTTCCCTGCAACAGATAGTCCAGCGCCTGCCCCGGCATGGTCAGGTTTTCCGCGAAATTGCTGAAACTGGTCACAACCGGATCGGGGAAGATCTTCACATAGCCTTTCGAGGCGGGACGGAACAGAAACCGGTCAACGCCCAGATTGAACTTATGAATACCCCGATTATTTCTTTCGTAAGGGTCAAACACCTCACCCGGAGGGGTGCCTTCCGGCGGGCGTGTAGCGCAGGCGCCGAGAGTAGCCACTAGGGACAGGAGGATAAGGGGCCTCAAGCGGATTTTGCTTAGCACGGTCTTTGCCACTCCAACACGTCAGGAACGAATGCGCCTGAACGTTCAATCAATTCTGCCTTTGGCCGTTTCTAACGGCGCAATTCAATGTCACATAGGTGTTTCACAAATCTATTGAAACAGCCAGCGTGTAACCCGGTTAAGAGGTCAAGGTAAAGTGACACGAGTTCAACACTAAAGAATAAGAGAAGTCATGCTTACAGCACCATTGACGCTTAATTCGGCGGTTTGGTGCTTTTCGAACCGGTCTTTCCCGGTTAGCGTCCGACCGACTCGAATTAAGGTGAGGACCATCACATGAGCATTGCAGCAAAACTGGACAGCATGGGCGTTACACTGCCCGACGCGCCGGCACCGGCGGCCAACTATGTGCCTTTCGTGCGCGTTGGTAACATCGTCTATGTTTCGGGGCAGATTTCGAACGATGGTTCGATGATCATCGGCAAGCTGGGCGATGACATGGAGGTCGAAGCTGGTGCAGCAGCCGCCAAAGTGTGTGCGATCAACCTGCTGGCGCAAGTCAAAGCGGCATGTGGCGGTGATATCGACAAGCTGGTGCGGGTGATCAAACTGACAGGGTTCGTGAACTCGACCCCTGATTTCACAGCACAGCCACAGGTCATCAACGGCGCGTCGGACTTTCTGGTCGAAGCGCTGGGTGAGGCTGGTCGCCATTCGCGCTCGGCTGTCAGTGCTGCGGCGCTGCCTTTGGGCGTGGCTGTTGAGATCGAAGGTATTTTCGAGGTCGCATGACACCCGCCTTGCCTGACGTGTTCCTGCAGTCTCCGATCGCGCATCGGGCATTGCACGACCTCTCGGACAACCGCCCGGAAAACAGCCGGGCGGCCATTCGCGCGGCTGTCGAGGCCGGATATGGTATCGAGATTGATCTGCAACGCACCAGCGACAACCGGGCGATGGTGTTTCACGACTATGACATGACCCGTCTGACGGGCCGTTCTGGCCCGATTCAGCAAATCTCGGCGGCCGAGGCGCAAACGACGCAGCTTTTGCATGCCGCAGACGGTATCCCGACGTTGGACGAGGTGCTTGAGATCGTGGCCGGGCAAGTGCCTCTGCTGATCGAATTGAAAGATCAGGATGGCGCGATGGGCACTGATGTTGGCCCTCTGGAGCAAGACACCGTGCGTGCTTTGCAGGGCTATGACGGGGCTGTGGCGCTGATGTCATTCAATCCAAATTCCGTCGCCGAACTGGCACGAATTGCCCCCCATCTACCGCGTGGCATCACAACCTGTTCGTATCAGCCCAAGGTCGAACATCTGCCACAAGCAGTCTGCGACCATTTGCGTGGCATTCCCGATTTCGAACGGGTCAGCGCCAGTTTTATAAGTCATGAGGCTGCAGACCTGGCGCGTCCCCGTGTGGCCGAGTTGAAGTTGCAGGGTGTGCCGATCCTGTGTTGGACCATCCGCTCGCCCGAACAAGAGGCAGAGGCCCGCAAGGTTGCCGATAATGTGACCTTCGAGGGGTATTTGGCCGCCCACTCGGGTTGAACCCCACCCCATCCGTCACAGATAAAGACAAGACGCGGAGGGCACATGGATCAGGCGCAAATCGAGGTTCGGGTATTGGGGTCGCTGTCGCAAATCCCTGCTGCAGAGTGGGACAGTTGCGCCTGTCCCGAGGCGGCCGATGGCGGTCGCCCACTGGATCCGTTTACCACGCATCGGTTTTTGTTGGCGCTGGAAAACAGCGGCTCGGTCGGGCGCGGCTCAGGCTGGCAACCGCAATATCTGACCGCGTATCTGGACGGAATGCTGATCGGCGCGGCCCCGATGTATGCCAAGTCGCATTCGCAGGGTGAGTACATCTTTGACCACAACTGGGCGCACGCTTATGAGAATGCGGGCGGGCGCTATTACCCCAAGCTTCAAATTGCGGTGCCCTTCACACCCGCCACGGGGCGACGGTTTCTGGTGCGGCCGGGGTATGAGGGCGTCGGCCTGTCGGCCCTCGTACAAGGTGCGGTGCAACTGGCGGCGGATAATCAGGTCTCATCCATCCACGCGACCTTTTGCACCGATGCCGAGGCCGAAGCGGGTGAAGAAATGGGCCTGATGGTGCGTCATTCGCAACAGTTTCACTGGCTCAATCATGACTATGCGGATTTCGACGGGTTTCTGGCGGCGCTCTCGTCGCGCAAACGTAAGAATATCCGTAAGGAACGTGCGCAGGCCTGTGGATTTGGCGGCCAGATTCGCACCTACACGGGCGATGACCTACGGCCAGAGCACTGGGATGCGTTCTGGCGGTTTTATCAGGACACTGGGTCACGTAAGTGGGGGGTCCCCTATCTGACCCGTCAGTTCTTTGACATCGTTCATGAAACCATGGTCGACGACATGGCGTTGGTGCTGGCTGAACGGGATGGATATCCAATTGCGGGTGCGTTGAATTTCATCGGGCGCGAGACGCTTTATGGCCGCTATTGGGGCTGCATCGAACATCACGCCTGCCTGCATTTCGAACTGTGTTACTATCGGGCAATCGATATTGCCATTGCGCAAGGCTTGTCACGGGTCGAGGCGGGCGCGCAGGGGGAACACAAGCTGGCCCGCGGTTATCTGCCAACGCGCACGCACAGTCTTCACTGGGTCAACGACCCTGGCTTTTCCGACGCGATCCGAAAATATCTGGACGCCGAGGCCCGCGCAGTGGGAGAAGAGATCGAGATTCTGACGGATTACGGCCCGTTCAGAAAAGCGAACCCGGAGGAACAGCAATGACCGAACTTTTGTCAACGGAAACGCGCGGCCCCCTTCTGGACCCTCTGTTTCAAAATGGCTGGACCATGGTGGAAGGCCGGGACGCAATCACCAAGACTTTCATCTTCCAGGATTTTGTCCACGCCTTTGGCTGGATGACCCAAGTGGCCATCTTTGCCGAGAAATGGAACCATCACCCCGAATGGTTCAATGTCTACCGTACGGTCGAGGTGACCTTGTCTACCCATGATGTGGGTGGATTGTCGGCGCTGGACGCAAAGCTGGCCCGAAAGATGGACAGTCTGGTTTAACCCCGGTCGCTTGCCGAGCCGACGCCACCCGCCAGCGAGGCAGCCACACCCATTTGCCGGAATTCATCAGGCGTTACAGTGCCACTGCTCACGTCGATATTTTTCGGGATGCGAGTTTCTCGTAGGCCATTCGATCGCACCGACCGCGCCGCCGGGTTAATGTCTAGACACCGCGTGTCATAACAGGTCAGCCCGCTGGTGTTTATTTGTATCCGCTGCTGACCATCCGGTCCGGTTACAATCGGCGCTTGCGGCACGTCACACGCTGCAAGCAAAGCCAGAACACCCAGAGAAATCCATTTGTTCATAGCGCGCTCCTGTCGAGTTGGGGCGGTCCTAGTCCAACTGACCGTTCCTGTTTTTGTCGGCAGATGAGAAATCCTCAGTCATCTGCGCATCATATTCTGATCGAGAGATAACGTTATCACGATTGCGGTCAACGCTTTGGAATTGCTTTATGTCCAGAAAGGGTTTGGCTTCCTGCAGACCCAGCGTGCCACTCTTGTCCTCATCCATCGCCTGAAATGCATAGTCTGAAAAGGCGTTGAACTCGTCTTTGGACAGAAAACCGTCATTGTTGGCGTCGATGGCTTTCAGTTCGTTCTCATGCAGCTCTGCCACGGTTTCGGCCACACTGGTGTTGGCCAATAGGGTCAGGCCAAGTGTCAAAATCCCAAGTCTCATGATGTCCTCCTCAGCACGCGAATTTCTGACCTTCGATCCCGCCGACGGCAGCCCCTGCTGCTGTCAGGATCGTCTTGCCGGACCCGCCGCCAAACTGATTGCCGATGACGCCACCCAATAGCGCGCCGCCGACCGTACCGCTGAGGCAGGCGATCTCATGCTGGCGGGCGGCTTGTTGTTGGGGTGTGGGGGCCGGACCGCACGCGGCGAGTACGCCTGCCGTGCCCAGACATAGGGTAATGGACTTGAGCTTCATTAAAGGACTCCCTGAACAACTAGGCCGAGTATTTGCCGTTCAGAGTTACCTATCAAGTTAAATAGGGCAAAGGCCCCGACAGAACCGGGGCCAAACCGGATCAGATGACGTCCAAAAGGCCCTCACCAGCAGAGATTTCGCACGCGCCGGGGCTTTCTTCCAGGTTCAGCGCGGTGACTTTGCCATCCTCGACCAGCATTGCATAGCGTTTCGACCGCGCGATCAGCCCGGCCGGCGGAGCGTCGAAATCCATACCGATGGCCTTGGTGAACTCGGACGCGGCATCCGCCAGCATGGTCAGGCCCGCATCGGTCGCGCCGGTGGCCTCGCCCCAGGCTTTCATCACGAAGGGGTCGTTGACCGAGACGCAGATGATTTCGTCCACGCCCTTGGCGTCGAACCGGTCTTTTGTACGCATGAAACTGGGTACATGGGCCGAATGGCAGGTGGGCGTGAATGCACCGGGGACTGCAAAGATCACCACTTTGCGCCCGTTTGTCTTGTCGGAAATCCGAACCTCTTCAGGGCCTTCGGCACCCATCTGGGTCAGTGTGGCGTCGGGCAGCGTATCACCTGTTGAAATCATTTTTGTGCTCCTGTCGTTTGGATTTGCAGAGTCGGGCTTAGCCGCAATATAGGTGGTCGCGTGGAGGAGACCACGGGAATTCGACAGGGTGAGGGGAAGATGAGCCATATTGTCGTGATCGGTGCCGGGCAGGCGGGTGCATCGCTGGTGGCGCGGCTGCGCAAAGACGGGTTTGAGGGCGATATCACCCTGATCGGGGCCGAGCCGCATCTGCCTTATCAGCGCCCGCCCTTGTCCAAGGCTTACCTGCTGGGCGAGATGGAGTTGGAGCGCCTGTTCCTGCGCCCCGAGAGCTTTTATGCCGAGAACAACATTACTCTGCGTCTGGGCCAGCGCGTGACTGCGATTGATCCGCAAGCCAAGACCGTGTCGCTGGGCGATGAAGTCATTTCCTATGACGAACTGGCCCTGACCACCGGGTCCGATCCGCGCCGTCTGCCTGCTGCGATTGGTGGCGATCTGCAAGGCGTACATGTGGTGCGCGATCTTGCCCATATCGACGAGATGGAGCCGCGCGTGACCGACGGCGCCCGCGCGCTGATCGTAGGCGGAGGTTATATCGGGCTCGAGGCGGCTGCGGTCTGCGCCAAGCGCGGGGTCAAGGTGACCTTGGTCGAGATGGCAGACCGCATCCTGCAACGGGTCGCCGCACCTGAGACCAGCGATTATTTCCGCGCGCTGCATTCCGGATACGGGGCCAATATCCGTGAAGGCGTTGGGCTGGACCGTCTGCTGGGCGAAGATGGCAAAGTGACAGGCGCAATTTTGACCGATGGCACCGAGATTGCCGTTGATTTCGTCGTAGTCGGCGTGGGCATCGCGCCTGCGACTCAGCTGGCTGAAATGGCGGGGCTGGAGCTGGAGAACGGCATCAAAACCGACGCCCATGGCCGCACCTCGGATCCGTCGATCTGGGCGGCGGGCGATTGCGCGTCTTTCCCACATGGCGAAGGGCGTATCCGTCTGGAGAGCGTACCCAACGCCATTGATCAGGCCGAGATCGTGGCCCAGAACATGCTGGGCGCGGCCAAGGATTACACCGCAACGCCGTGGTTCTGGTCGGACCAATATGACGTCAAGCTACAGATCGCGGGTCTGAACACGGGCTATGATCGTGTGGTGACGCGGCAGGGTGAGGGGCAGACGGTGTCCTTCTGGTATTACAAAGGCGACCAGCTGATCGCGGTTGACGCGATGAACGACCCGCGCGCCTATATGGTCGGCAAACGCCTGATCGACGCGGGCAAAACCGCCGATCCGGCTGTGGTTGCCGACCCGGATGCGGACCTGAAACCGCTGCTCAAAGCGTGAGGATTATCGCTGGCGAATTCCGGGGCCGAGCCTTGGCCTCGGTCGGTAAGGGGGATGCCGGGGCGCATTTGCGACCTACGACGGACCGGGTGCGTGAAAGCCTGTTCAACGTGCTAAGCCATCAGATTGATTTCGACGGTCTGCGTGTGCTGGACCTGTTTGCGGGCACCGGCGCGCTGGGGCTTGAGGCACTGTCGCGCGGTGCGTCCCATGTGACCTTCGTGGATGACGGGCGTGTGGCGCAGGGGCTGATCCGCAAGAATATCGACCTGACTCGCAGTGCTGACCGAACCCAGTTGATCCGCCGCGATGCAACCCGGCTGGGTGACAATCCCGGCACGCTTTATGACCTGATCTTTCTGGACCCGCCTTATGGCAAGTCCATGGGCCAAAAGGCCATCGCCGCGCTGCCCGGCTGGATCGAGGATGACGCCCTGATCGTGTGGGAGGAAAACGCCCCCATGCAGCCGCCTGAAGGGTTCATCCTGCAAGACAGTCGGAAATATGGCGACACGCATATCACGCTGATGTGGAAGGGTGGTACAGATGCATGATCTGGTGATCTTTGACTGCGACGGCGTGCTGGTGGACAGTGAGCCGCTGTCCAATCAGGTGCTGGTCGAAAACCTTTCACGCTATGGGCTGGACCTGACTCTTGAAGACAGTGTGGGGTTCTTTCTTGGCGGCACCATGACCGGGGTGCGTGATAAGGCTCGCGCGCTCGGCGCGGACCTACCCCAGGATTGGGTCGATGAAGTCTATGCAGAGACCTACGCGCGTCTTCGCGGCGGAGTGGACCTGATGCCGGGTGTTGCCGATCTGCTGGTCACGCTGGACGCGCAAGATATCCCGTTTTGCGTCGCCTCAAATGGCAGTCCGGACAAGATGCAGATCACACTGGGCCAAAACGGACTGTGGGACAGGTTTCGGGATGTGGCTTTCTCGGCCCATGTTCTAAAGGTGGCGAAACCCGATCCAACCCTGTTTCTGACGGCGGCTGGACAGTTTGGCGCGAAAGCTCCCGTCGTGATCGAGGACAGCCCTAGCGGCGTCACCGCCGCAATGCGCGCCGATATGCGCTGTCTGGCTTATGCGCCACAGGGCGGAGGGCAAAAACTGGCTGATCTGGGGGCCGAGCTGTTTACGGATATGGCTCAAGTTCCGGTGATTTTGGGACTCTGAACCAGATGTGGTAAGCTACGGTATGGATCGCGCACTCACCCCTCCGTTCTGGGCACCTTCGCAGGATGCCAAAACCTCAACCAACCCCGAGCGCAAGCCCTTGCGCGCGCCGGTGTTTATCCATGACGCCGTCATCCCGTGGCGGGATGAAACTTTGTTGCTGAAACTGCTCCGCGATCAGGCGCTTGATCAGGACGAATAGGTCGGGTGGAACATATCGCCCGGTGACAGGGTGAAAATCTCGACCCCATTGGCCGTCACACCCACCGAGTGTTCAAACTGCGCTGACAACGACTTGTCGCGAGTCACGGCGGTCCAGTCATCGGCCAGCGTCTTGGTCTCGGGTCGGCCCAGATTGACCATCGGTTCTATGGTGAAGAACATGCCCTCTTCCAAGACGGCACCGGTGCCGGGACGGCCGTAATGCAGCACATTGGGCGGCGCGTGGAACACCCGGCCCAGACCGTGACCGCAGAAATCGCGCACGACGCTCATCCGGTGCGCCTCGACATAGGCCTGAATCGCGTGGCCGATATCACCGAAGGTGTTGCCGGGCTTGACCATCTCGATGCCCTTGAACAGGGCGTCATGGGTCACTTGAATCAAACGCTCGGCTTTTCGGGGTAGCTTTCCGGCCACATACATGCGTGAGGTGTCACCAAACCAGCCATCCACAATAACCGTGACGTCGATATTCAGGATATCGCCGTCTTTCAGCCGCTTGTCGCCGGGAATGCCGTGGCAGACAACATGGTTTACGCTGATGCAGCTGGCGTGCTGATAGCCCTTGTATCCAATGGTTGCCGAGGTCGCGCCCGCGTTCTCGACCATCTGGGTGATCAACCCGTCAATCGCGCCGGTGGTCTGGCCCGGGAACACATGCGGGGCGATATCATCCAGAATCCGTGCAGCCAAGGCCCCTGCCGCATGCATGCCGGCAAAGTCACCCTGTTCATAGATGCGGATACCGTCCTTGGTCAGGCGGCCACGATGCTCTTTCATCGACGCTAGGCTCCAAATGTTTCGCGCAGCACTTTGTTTACGCTGCTTGTGCAGAAAGTTCCAGAGGGCGATGGGTCGCGGGTTTGCAGATCAATAAAAATGGTTTGATACTGCAGAAATTCAAGCATGCCTGCAGTTTAGATGCAATTGGGTTGTCAGTTGGCGGGTAATTTCGCGCGATCTTGTGATCTGCGCACCCGCAGAATGACGATAGGGTCACGCTGCGCAACAAAGGACACGACGTTTGAGAAGAAACCTGATCCTTGCCCTTTGCGTCCTTGCCGGGTGCCGAGAGGAGGTGCAGATGCTGTCCGCGGATGACCTGTCTGCTTTGTTGACAACGGACCGCAAAATCGCGTTTCAGCGGTTTCATATCACTGGATCCGCCCGGATACATAGCGACGGCGGATTTCAAATCCGTGTGCCGCAGCTGGGGCAGGACACTGGCGATTGGTGGTTGGAAGGGAGTGAAATTTGCAGCCGTTGGGCCACTTTCCGACAGGGCCGCAAGCTGTGCGCGGTCGTGGGACTGGCAGAAGATGGCAGTTATCGCGGGTTCAATCCGCAAACCGGTGCATATCTGGGCGAATTCCGGTTTTCTGGTTAAGTTATGTGATTTGCCAGTCTTTGCCTGCGTCGACCCAAACACCTTGGGGCGAAATCGTCGTGCCGCAGATCAGCCGCTCCACTCCTCTAGCGGCTTCAAAAGCTGCCACATAGGCGGGATCGATGTCTGCAGCCAGAGCAAACCTGCCGCAATCGGTGCGCTGCACCAGATACAGCATGATTGCCCGATGTCCTTGTGTTGCCATCTCAGCCAACTCGCCCAAGTGTTTGGTGCCACGCGCCGTGACGCTATCGGGAAACTCGGCCAGACCGGGTTGGCGCGACAGGGTAACGCTTTTAACCTCGACATAGGCGTCGGGCAGGCCGGGTTGGGTCAGTAGAAAATCAATGCGGCTGTTTTGTCCATATTTGACCTCGGGCCGGACGGTTTCATAAGCAGCCAAAGCCCGGATGTCACGAGCCTGCAGTGCGGCGCGCAAGGCTTTGTTGGGAACGGATGTATCCACCCCGGTGAAATGCCCGTTTTCATGGTCGACCAGCCGCCAGCCGTATTTCAGCTTTTTCTTCGGGTCGTCATTGGGTTCCAGCCAGATTTTCTGGCCAGGCTCCGCTAGCCCCATCATCGAGCCCGGATTGGCACAATGGGCTGTCACCTCACGCCCGTCCTCCAGCTGGCAATCGGCCAGAAAGCGTTTGTAGCGGCGGATCAGGCGGGCGGGGACAAGAGGGGTTTCAAATCGCATGTCCCACGGCCTATACCTGCCCGTAGGGTCGATCAAGAGAGGGTATGCGCCATGGCCAATCCAACCGCTGCAATGCTGGTGATCGGGGATGAAATCCTGTCGGGCCGCACACGCGATGCCAATATGCACTATCTCGCCGGTGAGCTAACCAAACAAGGCATCGACCTGAAAGAGGTGCGCATTGTCAGCGACGACGCTCCGGCGATTGAGGCGGCCGTTAAGGCGCTGTCCCATGCACATGACCATGTATTTACCAGCGGTGGAATCGGCCCGACACATGACGATATCACTGCCGACTGCATCGCACGGGCCTTTGGTGCGGCCATTGATGTGCGCGCTGACGCCAGGGCTCTGCTTGAAGCACATTATAAAAATTCCGGGTTAGAGCTGAACGCGGCTCGCTTGCGCATGGCACGCATCCCGGATGGCGCGACCTTGATCGACAACCCAGTATCGACAGCACCCGGGTTCACGATCGGGAACGTTCATGTCATGGCCGGGGTGCCTTCGGTGTTTCAGGCCATGGTGGCCAGCGTTTTGCCGGGCCTGACTGGTGGAAGCCCGCTGCTGTCTCAGACGCTGCGCGTCAATCGCGGCGAAGGCGACATCGCGGGGCCTCTGGCCGTCTTGGCTGCTGATTTTCCAGATTTGGCGATTGGCAGCTATCCATTTCAGGTCAACGGTGTCTTCGGTGCCAATATTGTCGTCCGAGGCACCGATGGGCCGCAAGTCGATGCCGCAATCACCCGGCTTGCGAAAGAGCTTCAGCTTTGACGCGCTGGGCCAGTATCGTTGATGGCACATGGCCTGCTGCACGGTACGAACGGCTTGGGCCGTTTCAACTGCGCGAAGGGCAGGGTGCCGGTTCTCGTGTGTCGGCGGCCAGTGCTCTTGGACCGGCGACCGAGGCACAGATCGACTCCGCCGAGACGGCGATGCTGGCGATGGGTCAGAAGTGCATCTTTTGTTTGTGGCCCGGCGATGAGGTGCTTGATCGGCAACTCGAGAACAGAGGCTATGAGGTTCTGGACCCCGTCAATATCTATTCCTGCCCGGTTGGTCACTTGACGGATATCCCGATTCCGCGTGTGACAGCCTTTGCCATCTGGGATCCGCTGGCCATCATGAATGAGATCTGGGCCAAAGGCGGGATCGGACCTGCGCGATTGGCCGTGATGGCTCGTGCCACGGGGCCGAAAACGGGTCTGCTCATGCGGCGTTCGGATCAACCCGCAGGTACGGGTTTTGTCGCCATGCATGACGCTATTGCCATGGTCCATGCGTTGGAAATCCTGCCCGATCATCGTCGCCACGGGCTGGGAAAATGGGCGATGCGTGCAGGAGCGTTCTGGGCGCAGGAACAAGGCGCGCAAACCCTGAGCGTAATCTGCACTAAGGCAAATGCTGGGGCCAATGGTCTCTATCAGGCACTTGGAATGGAGATCGTCGGAGAATACCATTACCGTCAGTGTATCTAAGGAGAAAAGCCTGACGTGACCGACCATCCTCTACCGACTGCGCTGAATTTACCGATGGCTGATCCTCTGCCACCCGAAACGCAGAGGTATTTCGATATCTGCGTCGAAAAGCTGGGATTTGTGCCTAACGTGTTGCGGGCCTATGCCTTTGATGTCGACAAGCTGAACGCCTTTACCGCCATGTATAACGATCTGATGTTGGCCGATAGCGGGTTGTCCAAGCTTGAACGTGAGATGATTGCAGTGGTCGTATCGGCCATCAACAAGTGCTTTTACTGCCTTGTGGCGCATGGGGCTGCGGTGCGGCAGATGTCGGGCAACCCCCAACTGGGTGAGATGCTGGTGATGAACTACCGGGTCGCGCCTCTGGACGCGCGGCAACGGGCGATGCTGGACTTTGTGGTCAAAATGACAACCGCCAGCGCCGAGATCGAGGAGCCCGACCGCCAGCTTTTGCGCGACGTGGGGTTCAGCGATCGCGATATCTGGGATATCGCCAACGTCGCAGGCTTTTTCAACATGTCAAACCGGGTCGCCAGCGCAACAGCGATGGCTCCGAATGACGCGTATCACGCGCAGGCCCGATGATCCGCCGCGCGGTCCTGATATCCATGTTGCTGGAGGGGTCGGCTGCGGCGCAGGAAGTTGCTTTGCCGTCGGGGTCGCGTCTGGTGAGCGATCGCACCAGTGCACTAGACAGTTATGACATGCCCATCGGTCGCTTTGAATCGGGCAAAGTCCCAGATCGCGTGATTGAAGGCCGGGTTGAGCGGTTGACGTGGCGATTGCAGTCCGGGTCCAGTACGACGCTGCAGATACTGGCGCCACTGCGTCAGCAAGTCGTGGATCAGGGTTTTGATATAGCATTTGAATGCGAGGCGATTACCTGCGGTGGCTTCGATTTCCGTTTTGGCACCGAGGTCGTACCCACGCCCGACATGTATGTGGCCATTCAGGACTATCGCTTTCTGTCCGCCACACGCGGCGAAGAGGCCCTGAGTCTGCTGGTCAGCCGTACCCCCCCCGATGGCTACGTGCAGATGATCCGCGTGACGCCTGTGGATGCACCCGAACCGCCTGCGCTGGTTGTCGAAGAAACGGTAAATCAGGCCGGTGGTCTGCTGTCCGAGCTGGAGCAGAACGGTCATGTCATTTTGGACGACCTGCATTTCAGAACCGGAGAGATTACGCTGGGCGAAGGTCCCTTTCCGTCGCTGGCGTTGATTGCGGCCTATATGTCCGAAAATCCTGATGTTCGGCTGGCGCTTGTCGGGAACACCGACGATACAGGCACGCTCGAGGCGAATATCTCGGTCAGCACGGGGCGCGCGCAGGCTGTCCGGGTTCGATTGATTGAGGGTCATGGCGTTGCGGGAAATCGTCTTGAGGCCCGCGGGATTGGGTATCTGGCACCGATGACAACGAACGCGACGCCAGAAGGCCGTGATCAGAATCGAAGGGTCGAGGCAGTCCTGCTGGTGAACTGAAAAAAAGGCCCGTACTTTCGTACGGGCCGTTCAGTCTTCACCGGGGAGAAATTACCAATCCATTGGTCCTCTGTCCTTGAAGGACTCGACCAGGAAATCAATGAATGCACGTACTTTGGGTTGCGTAAAGCGACCAGGCGGATAGACCGCAAAGACACCCTGAACCTCGTCTGGCAAAGATGGCATCGCGTCCAGAACTTTGCCGGATTTCAACGCACTTGCATAAAGGTAGCTGGGCAAATGCGCGATCCCAAGGCCCGAGATCGCCGCGTTCAGCAGGGACTGCCCATCATTCACGCTCAACCAGCCGGCGGTCCGAACCTGACGCTTTTCGCCAGACGGGGCGGTCAGCTTCCAGACATTGCCCGAAGACTGGCTGGAATAGTGCAGCAGCTTATGTTCGTTCAGGTCATCAATCTTCTGCGGTAAGCCGTATTTTTCCATATAGCTTGGCGCAGCAACCATTCGTTTCACGGTTTCTGTTAGTTTGCGTGCGCGCAAGGTGCTGTCTTCCAGCTCTCCGATACGCACCGCTACGTCGAAACCTTCCGAGATCAGTTCAACGTAGCGGTTGTTGAGGACCATGTTGACGGTGATATCGGGATAAGCTGACAAAAACTCGGACAGAACCGGTGACAGGTGATTGACGCCGAAATCGGTCGCCACACTGATCCTGAGCAGGCCGGACGGAGCGGACTGCATTGACGTAACCAACGCATCGGCTTCGCCTGCGTCATTGAGCACCCGACGGGCACGGTCGTAATACGCAAGGCCAATCTCGGTCGGTGAAACACGGCGCGTTGTGCGGTTTAAAAGGCGTGCGCCCAAGCGCGCCTCCAAGCTCGAGACGTGCTTTGACACGGCCGATTTGGAGATGCCCATTTTTTTCGCCGCATCAGTGAAGCCACCCTGGTCCACCACGTTGGCAAAGGCTTCCATTTCGGTCAGTCTGTCCATTCTCGTTCCCCAGGTCTTTTCGTTTCAACCAGTTTGGCCAGCAATCTGGGCGGAAACAGGGCATATTCGGGATAATAAAAGGGATTTAAAACGGATCGTTCGAATATAGGAAACGTGGAAACGGTGGTTTCTTAATTCGCCACAAACCCAATAAACGCTGGGTTTTATGGGGATCAAGGCAAATATGCTAAGATGAGAATGGCAAATTTGTGACCAAGGAGGAGATTATGAAAGCCTTTTTTTCCATCGCTGCTCTGATGTTTTCTGCCAGCATCGTTCTGGCCGCAGGAGAGACCCCATCGAACCCAGATGCCGAGGTTTATTTCGTTAATCTGTCCGACGGTGATTCCGTGCAGTCCCCAGTAACAATCGTCTTTGGCCTGAACGGCATGGGTGTGGCGCCTGCCGGGACAGAGGCCGAAAATACCGGCCATCATCACCTTCTGATTGACCGTCCGCCTCTGGGGCAGGGCGAGGATGGCGCGGATGAGCTGGCCTACGGTCTGCCCGCAGATGACAACCACATCCATTTTGGCGGCGGCCAAACCGAGGTGACGCTTGAGATGGCCCCTGGTGAACACACGCTGCAGCTGGTGTTGGGTGATGCGGGACATGTGCCCCATAATCCGCCCATCGTCTCCGAGGTGATCACAATCACCGTCGAATAAAAGCAAGTCGGGCCCCGCAACGAGGCCCGGCTTGCCGCTTTAGAAACCAGCCGCCAGTCGTGTACCCTGATTGATTGCGCGTTTGGCGTCCAGCTCCGCCGCAACATCCGCGCCGCCGATCACATGCGGGGTGATGCCGCGTTCGATCAGCGCATCCGCGAGGCTGCGGTCCGAAACCTGACCGGAACACAAAACAATCGTATCCGCCGCGATCACGGTCGGGTCGGCACGCTCTTCGCCAAAGCTGACATGCAGGCCGTCATCGTCGATGCGTTCATAATTCACGCCGCCGACAAAATTGACGTCCTTCATCTTCAGCGTGGCGCGGTGGATCCAGCCGGTTGTTTTACCCAGACCCTTGCCATGCGCTTGCTTCTTGCGCTGCAGCAGAGTCACCTGGCGCGCAGGCGCGGCGGGTTGCGGGCCTTCGGGGGCCAGACCGGCGCGATGCTCGGCGGGGTCGGTGACGCCCCATTCCTTCATCCAGGCAGGCAGGTCAGTAGTAATGCTGTGGCCGTCCTCCAGCAGGAATTCGGACACATCGAACCCGATACCACCCGCGCCGATCACGGCGACGGATTTGCCGACCTCGGCCTTGTGGCGCAGCACGTCAATATAGTCGATCACGTTGTCCCGATCCTGTCCCGGAATCTGCGGGTCGCGCGGGGTGACGCCGGTGGCAATGACCACCTCGTCAAAGCCGGTCAGGTCGTCAGCCGTGACTTCGCGGTTCAGTTCGACCTTTACTCCAAGATCAGCGATCATGGTGCGGAACCAATCGACCAAACCCCAGAACTCTTCCTTGCCGGGCACCTGTTTGGCCATGTTCAGCTGGCCGCCAATTTCGCTGGCGCGGTCGAACAGGGTAACGTCATGGCCGCGCTGGGCGGCGGTCATTGCGGTGGACAGACCTGCGGGGCCTGCACCGACGATGGCCACGGTTTTGCGGGTCTCGGCGGGTTCGATCACCAGCTCGGTCTCGTGACAGGCGCGCGGGTTGACCAGACAGGATGTCAGCTTGCCGCTGAAGGTGTGGTCCAGACAGGCTTGGTTACAGGCAATGCAGGGCGCGATCTGTGCCGACTTGCCTTCCATCGCCTTGGCGACGAAATCCGCATCCGCCAGCATCGGGCGCGCCAAAGACACCATGTCGGCGCAGCCGGTGGACAGGACCTCTTCGGCCACTTCGGGCGTGTTGATCCGGTTCGAGGTAATGACCGGAATGCCGACCTTGCCCATCAGCTTTTTCGTCACCCACGCAAAGGCCGCGCGTGGAACGGATGTGGCGATGGTCGGAATCCGTGCCTCATGCCAGCCGATGCCGGTGTTGATGATCGTGGCACCAGCGTCTTCAACCCGTTTCGCCAGTTCGACAACCTCATCATGGGTCGAGCCGTTGGGGACCAGATCAATCATCGACAGGCGGTAGATGATGATGAAATCGCTGCCCACCGCCTCACGCGTGCGGCGCACGATCTCGATGGGCAGGCGCATCCGGTTCTCATATGATCCGCCCCAGCGATCTTCGCGCTTGTTGGTGTGGGTCACGAGGAACTGGTTGATGAAATACCCTTCCGATCCCATGATCTCGACCCCGTCATAGCCCGCTTTCTGGGCCAGCGCGGCGGCGTTGACGATATCGCTGATCTGTTTTTCGATCCCCTCTTCGTCCAGCTCATTGGGCGGGAAGGGAGAGATGGGCGATTTCACCGGGCTGGGGGCCACGCATTTGGGGCCGTAAGCATAGCGGCCCGCGTGCAGGATCTGCATGGCGATCTTGCCGCCCGCCTCATGCACGCGCTGGGTCACGATGGAATGCTTGGCGACCTCATCGTCATTGGTCATCATCGACGCACCCGGCAGAACCGAGCCTTCGAGGTTCGGGCCAATCCCGCCCGTCACCATCAGCCCAACTTCGCCGCGGGCGCGGTCGGCATAGAATTCCGCCACGCGATTCCAATCGCCCGTTTCCTCGAGCCCCGTATGCATCGAACCCATCAGGACCCGGTTTTTCAGAGTGGTGAAGCCCAGATCCAGCGGGGCCAGCATGTTTGGGTACGCAGTCACGGCGAACTCTCCCTCTCGGTTGTTTGAGCGTTAGATTGACGTTCACGTCAACGTTGTCACGTGAAACCTAACGTCAAAGTCTTTGCTGTTAGTCTGGCAGTTGATACAGAACCTGCATAGGAAAATTACGAGGCCCAGCATGACCCCCGACCAGATCGCTAAACTGCCCTATCGTCCCTGTGTCGGGTTGATGCTCATGAATGCAGAGGGCAAGATTTTCGTCGGGCAACGTAATGACCGCCACAAGGACGCATGGCAGATGCCGCAGGGTGGTGTGGACAAAGGTGAAGACCCGCGCGATGCCGCCCTGCGCGAGTTGTGGGAAGAAACCGGCGTGACCGCAGATCTGGTCAAGGTGGTGGCCGAAACCCCCGGCTGGCTGCCATATGATCTGCCTCATGACATCGTGCCGAAGATCTGGAAGGGGCGCTATCGCGGGCAGGAACAGAAATGGTTCCTGCTGCGTTTCACGGGGCGCGATGATCAGATCAATATCGAAACTGAACACCCGGAATTCACCCAATGGAAATGGCAGGAGCCCGCCCATCTGGTGGACGAGATCGTGCCTTTCAAGCGGGGCGTTTACGAACAAGTGATCGCCGCTTTTGCGGATCACCTGGACTGAGCGATTTGTTCAAACCCGTCCGGTTTGAGCCGCACATGTGCATTCTGACCAGCCGGGTCCAACTCATATAATTCAGGCTTGGATTTCAGGTATTGCCGCCAGGTTTTCTCGGGGCGGTCGCTAATTCTGATGCCGTGCTGCCGGTGCATTTTGGCCCCAAGGATGGTCAGTTGCATCCCTGTCCCGGTTTTGCTGTTGCTCGCAATAATATTGCGGATTTGGCAATCCAAATCAGAGACCGATTTGGGTCGCAGCGCCTTAGGTTCCGAAAGTATTAACTCGACGAAACGAACACAGGACGCGCGTATGCTTTCAGGAGTTTTGCCCTCACCTGCACCGATTGTGGTCACGCCACGCTCGCGCAATCTCCGGTGCAGGTGAACGAAGTCCCCGTCCGAGCTTGCGATCACGACAACGTCGATACCTTGTTGCAGAGCCACGTCCATCGCGTCGATGGCAAGCAAAAGATCGGTCGCGTTCTTTCCGCTTCCGCTGTGGATCAGTTGAAAAGCGCCGACCTCATGCCAGGAGGAATTGCGCCTTGCATTCATGTATACCCGCGCGACGTCCACCCGACCCGCCTGATGACCGGCCTGTAGGATCATATCGCTGTGATGGGCACTCAAATTGTCGCCATCGACCAATACGGCAACGCGCTGTGTCATGCGTATTAAATATCCTTTGTTCAATTCTCGGTTTGATAGTTTCGGTTTAAGGCGAAACTTGGGCCCCCCCTTCACTCACCCTGCGACAACTTGCCGTGAGGGGGCGTAGTTCGCACGTCGGCCCGTCTCTAGCTTGGTGCGCATGAGAGACACCGTTCACAGCCCCCCCGCCATCGTCCCCGCCGGGCGCAAATTCACCGGTTACGACCGCCGCGCGCCTCTGCGCGAGGGATTGCAAAGCTGTGGGGAATATCACGCCGGGCAGACGGCGGGGCGGTTCTATCCTATCGCCTGCGTCGCGCTTGAGGTCACGCAGCGATGTAATCTGGATTGCACGCTGTGCTATCTCTCGGACCGGGCCGAGATGACCTATGACCCGCCTCTTTCGGTTCTGTTCGCGCGGTTGAAGACGATCTACAGCCACTATGGTACCGGAGTGTCGGTTCAGCTGACTGGGGGCGACCCGACCCTGCGCAAGGTCGAAGACCTTGAGGCGCTATGCCGCGAAATCAAGCGTTTGGGGATGCGGTCCTGCCTGATGACCAATGGTATCCGCGCCAGCCGCGCTTTCCTGACGCGGTTGGCGGCGGCGGGGCTGGATGATGTGGCCTTTCACGTGGATATGACGCAAGAGCGCAAGGGGTTCACCTCCGAGGTCGAGCTGAACACCGTCCGCCGTGCTTATATCCGACGCGCGCGCGGGTTGGGCCTGCGCATCCTGTTCAACACCACCGTGTTCGAGGGGAATTTTGATGACCTTCCCGCATTGGCGCGGTTTCTGCGTGACCGACCCGAGGTCGCCTTTGTCTCGTTCCAGATGCAGGCCGATACCGGGCGCGGTGTTCTGCGCGAACGCCCCGAGATGATCACTCAGGACAGCGTCGCGCGTTCGATTGAAGCGGGATACGAGGCCCCGCTGCATTTCGGCACGGCAGCTGTAGGGCATTCCAAGTGCAACAGTTATGCCAGTGTTGTCACAGCAGGGGGGCGGGCTGTTTCGTTGTTGTCAAACCAACCGCTGGTGCATCGGGTGATGGCGGCTCTGGAAGGGGTGGACGACAATCAGGATGCCCATATCCGCATTCGTCCCAAGGTCATGCGGATGATCCGGCGGCATCCTTTGCTGGCCTTGCGCGCATTGGGTCAACTTGGGCTGAGCGTCGCTCGTCTGGGCACTGGTCTGTTGCGTGGCCCGGTGAGGCGGCAAGCCGTGTTCATTCACAATTTCATGGCGGCGGATCAGCTGGAGGAGGATCGCTGCGCCTCGTGCGTGTTCATGGTGGCCACGGCGAATGGGCCGCTGTCGATGTGCGTCCACAACGCTCAACGCGATATGCACTTGGCCAGTCCTGATCGTCTTGACGGGCCCACCGGCCCAAGCTGGTGGAACGCCGCTGTTCCGCGCTTGTCGAATGGGCCGGACCTGCCCGAGCTTAGCGACCCAGCTCTTGCCCCGATGAAACGGCTGAAAGGGCAGATGCGCGCCCTGCGCCAAGCTCGAAAGGATGCCTCATGAGACGTTTGCTGATCCTTCTGTTGCTGCCCTTGCTGGCGGCTTGTGCCAGTGTCGAACGTTTGGCCCTTCCTGCGCCCGAACCTTTGACAAACAGTGCCCTGACCCGCGCTGCCCAACCACCCGGAGAGCGTGTGGATCACCGCGACTGGACCGCCTTTCTGAACCGATATGTCGCGCCTGATGCGCAGGGGGTAAATCGCGTGGCTTACGGGCAGGTCTCGGCCGACGACAGGTTGCGTCTGGACGGGTATATCGAAGATTTGCAAGCAGTGGACCCTGCGGCGCTGACCCGTGATCAACAGTTGGCCTATTGGATCAACATGTACAACGCGGTGACGGTGGATGTGATTCTTGAAAACCACCCCGTCGCCTCAATCCGCGACATCAAGGACGGGCCGCTGTCGATCGGGCCATGGAACCGGCCTCTGGTCACGGTCGCTGGGCAGAGCTTGACTCTGAACGAGATCGAGCACCGCATCATCCGGCCCGAATTCAACGAGCCGCGCATTCACTATGCCCTGAACTGCGCCGCCGTGGGCTGCCCCAACCTGATGGACCGTGCTTGGCAGGCCGAGACGTTAGAGCGTGACTTTGCTGCCGCCGAGCGCGCCTATATCAACGACCCGCGCGGGATCCGATTCACTGACAATGGCGGACTGATCCTGTCCAAGATTTTCATCTGGTTCCGCGAGGATTTCGGACCGAACGAGCAGGCGATTCTGGCGTATATCCAGACTGCCGCCGATCCGGATCTGAAGGCACGATTGCAGGACGTGCCGCGTGTTCGGGCCTATCAATATGATTGGGCCCTGAACGACGCGGCAGCGGGGTCTTAGGCGCTTACAGCAAGCCTTCTGCCCGCAGCAGCTCCTGCATGTTTGCCTCGGGGCGGGGGCCGATATGGCTGATCACTTCGCGGGCGCAGACATTGCCGATCTTGGCGCAGGTCTCGTAATCGCGCCCTGTGGCCATGCCAAACAGGAACCCTGCCGCGAACTGATCGCCCGCACCGGTGGCGTCCACGGGCACAACCTTTTCCACCGGTACATCCACGCGCTGACCGCCGAACAAAACCGTCACGCCATCACCCGACCGGGTACATACGACCAGAGGGCAAATCGCGGCAGTTTTGGCCAGAGCGTCCTCAAGATCATCGGTTTCGAACAGCGACTTGATCTCGGCCTCGTTGCCGATCACGAAATCCAGCTCGTTCTCGATCAGCAGCAGGAAATCGACCCGGTGACGTTCCACGCAGAACGGATCGGAAATCGCGATCCCCGCCTTGCCGCCACCCTTGTGACAGGTGCGCGCAGCCTCAAGAAACGCGGCTTTGCCCTTTTCCTTGTCGAACAGATACCCCTCAAGGAACATGATCTGGCTGTTGCCTGACACGTCCTCGGATACGTCCTGAGACGACAGTTCCGAGGAAATGCCCAGATAGGTGTTCATTGACCGTTCGCCATCGGGCGAGACAAAGATCATCGAGCGTGAGGTCGGCAGCTCGCCACCCGGCACCGGCGGGTTGACGAAATCGACGCCGTCCTCATTCATCGCATCGGCATAGAACCGCCCCAGCGCGTCGTCATGCACCCGGCCAATGAATGCCGCATCCAGACCCAGCGCGCCCGCACCCGCGATGGTGTTGGCAACCGAGCCACCCGGCGTCTGCACGCGACCCTCCATCGATGCATAGAGCACCTCGCCGCGTTCCTGCTCGATCAGCTGCATGATGCCTTTTTCGATGCCCATCAGCTCCAGAAAGCTGTCATCGGCCTGTGAGATCACGTCCACAACGGCATTTCCGATACCGGTGAGCTGGTAGGTTTTCATAGGGTTTTGTCCTCGAATTGACAGAGATCGCGGATGATACAGGTTCCGCAGAGGGGTTTGCGCGCCTTGCAGTGATAGCGTCCATGAAGGATCAGCCAGTGATGCGCGTGCAGTTGAAAATCGGCGGGAATATTATCTTCGACGGCGCGCTCGACCGCGTCCACGTCTTTGCCGGGGCAGATACCGGTACGGTTCCCGACGCGAAAGATATGCGTGTCCACCGCCTGCGCCGGTTGCCGCCACCACATGTTCAGCACCACATTGGCCGTCTTGCGCCCGACGCCGGGCAGCGATTGCAGCGCGGCGCGGGAATTGGGCACTTCGCCACCATACTCATCGACCAGAATACGACTGAGTTTGATGACGTTCTTGGCCTTCTGGCGGAACAGGCCGATGGTCTTGATATGCTCGGTCAGGCCTTCTTCGCCCAGATCCAGCATCTTTTGCGGCGTGTCGGCGATTTTGAACAGCTCTTTGGTGGCTTTGTTGACGCCCGCATCGGTGGCCTGCGCCGACAGCGCGACGGCGACGACCAGAGTGTAGACGTTCACATGATCCAGCTCGCCCTTGGGTTCGGGGTCGGCGTCCTGAAAACGCGTAAAGATCTCGCGGATCGTGTGGTAGTCGAGTTGCTTTGCCATCCGGGCCTTAATGCCGCCCAAGGGCCTGTGACACAAGCCCAAAGCCAATGCGCAGGTTTCGGGTCGCGGTGGCCGGGCGCGCGGGCTATGGTCCGGGGCAGCAGATGAGGTGAGTTATGAACGTCCAGACCCCCGAAAGCGGATACCACTACAACGTCATGCGCCGCGCGATCGAGCTGATCGATCAGGGCGGCGAATCCCTGTCGCTGGACGAGCTGGCCCGCCAGATGGACATGAGCCCGGCGCATTTTCAGCGTCTGTTCTCGCGCTGGACCGGGGTGTCGCCGAAACGCTATCAGCAATATCTAACGCTGGGCCACGCCAAGGCGCTGCTGCGCGAGCGTTTCACCACGCTGGAGACGGCGCATAATGTGGGGCTATCTGGGTCAGGTCGCCTGCACGATCTATTCTTGAAATGGGAATCCATGAGCCCCGGCGAATACGCCCGCAAAGGCGCTGGCCTGACCGTCTACTGGGGTTGGTTCGACTGCCCCTTTGGTCCGACGCTGGTGATGGGCACCGACAAGGGTATCTGCGGCATGGCCTTTGGCGCGGAAACCGGCGAAGCGGCGGCGATGGAGGATATGACCTCGCGCTGGCCCAAAGCCTGCTATGTCGAGAATACCGAAAAACTGCGCCCCTGGGTCGAGGCGTCGTTTGGTGCCGATCGGTCTGAGACCCCGCTGCACCTGATCGGTTCGCCCCTGCAGATCAAAGTGTGGGAGGCGCTGATGCACATCCCGTCTGGGCAGGTCACGACCTATTCCGAAATCGCGCAGCGGGTGGGGTCCCCGCAAGCGGTGCGGGCCGTGGGCACGGCGGTTGGGCGCAACCCGGTCAGCTGGCTGATCCCGTGTCACCGGGCGTTGCGGAAATCGGGTGGTCTGGGCGGTTATCACTGGGGCCTGCCCGTCAAACGCGCCATGCTGGCCTATGAAGCCGCTAAGGCGGATGCCTGAAACACAGAGCGAGGCACCGTTAGGTGCCTCACCACTGGATCACTAGGTATGCTTACTCGGTAGCCCAGCCGCCGACGGCTTTGACCTCAAGGAAATCTTCAAGCCCCCAAACACCGCCTTCACGCCCGTTGCCTGATTGCTTCATCCCACCAAACGGAGACCCAGCACTGCGCGACTGGCCGTTCATCTCAACCATACCGGATCGCAGCACGCGGGCCATGCGGTTGGCGCGGTCACCGTCCTGTGTCTGGACATAGTTGGTCAGGCCATAAGGCGTGTCATTGGCAATCTCGACGGCCTCGTCTTCGGTGTCGAAGGGGATCATGGTCAGGACCGGGCCAAAGATTTCCTCGCGCGCGATGGTCATCTGGTTGGTGGCGTCGGCAAAGACGGTGGGGCGCACGTAGTAGCCCTTGTTCAGACCCTCGGGCCGTCCGGTGCCACCAGCGACCAAACGAGCGCCTTCGTCGATGCCCTTCTGGATCAGGTCTTGTATCTTAGTCCACTGCAGTTCGTTCACCACGGGGCCGATATGGCGACCTTCTTCCAGCGCGGGACCGACGGCGACTTTGGCGGCCACCTCGGCTGCGGTTTCGACCGCTTGGTCATAGATCGGGCGCTGAACCAACATACGGCTTGGCGCATTACAACTTTGGCCGGTGTTGTTCATCATGTGCAAAACGCCACGTTTGACCGCTTTTTCATCGGCGTCCGCAAAGACAACGTTTGCGCCTTTGCCGCCCAGTTCCAGATGCACTTTCTTCAGTGTGTCTGCTGCATTTTTAGAAATCGCAGTTCCCGCGCGGGTCGAACCTGTAAAGCTGATCATATCCACGTCCGGGTGCGCCGACAGCTGATACCCCACACCCACACCATCACCGTTCACCAAATTGAACACGCCTGCAGGAAAGCCTGCCGCGTCCATCATCTCGGCGAAGATCATCGCGTTCAGGGGGCTTTGCTCGGACGGCTTCAGCACCATCGTACAGCCTGCAATCGCCGCTGCGCCAACTTTCAGGGTAATCTGGTTCATCGGCCAGTTCCATGGTGTGATCAATGCGGCAACACCCACCGCCTCGTAGATGATCCGGTCATTGGGTGCATGATCGCTCAGCGGGCGTTCAAATTGGAATGCCTTGGCGGCGCGGATAAAGTTCTTAAGATGGTAAACCCCTGCGCCTGATTGCTGCGTACGGGCCATGTCGATTGGCGCGCCCATTTCCATAGACATCGCCTGCGCAAGGTCTTCTGAACGTGATGCGTAGACCTCGATCAGTTTCTCGACCAGAGCGATGCGGTCTTCTACCGGGGTTCCCATCCAGCCCGGCAGGGCCGCCTTCGCCGAAGCTACAGCAGCGTCGGTATCCGGTTGTGATCCAAGGGAAATGACCGCACAGGGCTCTTCGGTCGAGGGGTTGATGACTTCGAAATCATTGGTCGCTGCAGGACTTATCCATTCGCCATTGATGTAGAAGTTACGCTTTTCGATCATGCTGCAACCCTTTCGTAGTTGACCCGACCGGTTGGTCGGTTTTTCGCCGCAACCTTGTCACCATGGTAGACGACGGGCAAGGGACAATTCCGTGTGGGCTTCAAATCGAAATGCGTGAATTTAAACTCGATCCGGAAACAGCAGTTTAACTTATGGGCAAATTGATTAAGTTCTCATCAGGCTTACCAGTATCAGAAGGAGAGGCCCCATGGGTTTGCGTATCAATGACACCGTCCCCAATTTCACCGCAGAAACGGATCAGGGCACCATTCAGTTTCATGACTGGATTGGCGATAGCTGGGCGATTCTGTTCTCGCACCCAAAGGATTTTACCCCTGTCTGCACCACCGAGTTTTCCGCCGTTGCGCAGTTGAATGACGAATGGGCGGCGCGTAACACCAAGGTTCTTGGCGTCTCGGTCGATGGCGTAGAGGACCACAAGAAGTGGAAAAAGGACATCGAGGCTTACGGAAACGCCAATCCCGGTTTCCCGATCATCGCCGATGACGGGCTTGCGGTTTCAAAAGCCTTCGACATGCTGCCCGCCGAAGCATATTTGCCCGACGGCCGTACCCCTGCAGACAGCGCCACGGTGCGCTCTGTCTTTATCATTGGCCCCGACAAGCAGTTGAAGCTGTCGATGACCTATCCGATGACAGTGGGCCGCAACTTTGCGGAAATCCTGCGTGCGCTGGACGGTCTGCAAATGAGCAGCAAGGGCGTTGCAACACCGGCCAACTGGGTACCGGGCGAGGACGTGATCATCCCGCCTGCAGTTTCCAACGAAGAAGCCAAAGAGAAATTCGGCGAGTTCGAAACGATCTTTCCCTATCTGCGCAAAACCAAAGCGCCAAGCTAATACACAGAGCGGGGCGTAAAGCCCTGCTTTTTTAACTGCGCGTGTCAGGCGTTAACCCGCTGAGGGTGCTGCATCAGTTTTGCCCTGTAAGCCGCGCGTTTGAACTCGCGTGTCAGCTTGTCGCTGACCGGGGGTCGGAACTGAATAGTCGAGCCGCCGATCTCGCCCGCGACTTCCTGATTGCCGCTGCCTTGCAAAGAATGGATCGGTTGTCCGGTAAGCCAATGCATCTGCAGGAAAGTATCTATCGGGCGGTCGATTCGATTTGTCACCGCAAGCAAACGTTCCGCAGCCCGACGCCCGACCAGTTGGCAGACGCATTGCAAGCCAATGACTTTGGGCAAAATAAGCCTCAAATCCTTTCGTCTTGCCAGCACCTCCGCAGCGGTTTCACGCTGTTTGACAGGGATACGTATGTAGTGATCCGGAGTGGCAATCGGCTTGATCAGCTCAAGGGCCTGCTTCATGCGTTCTGGGTCGATGCGCAGGTCGTCTTCGGTGGTGATGGCCAGATCAATCTTTTCATCGACCATTTTTTGCCAAATTCGCCGATGGCTTTGAAACACTCCGATCTCGGCCGGGCGCAATTTAAACGGGTATTCGGGGCGGTAAAGATTACCCGGAAATAGTTGGACATCGTTTATTTGTTGCGGATCGCGACCATCCACAGCTTCGATTAACTCGCCATTTGGCAGATCCTGGCACAGCTTTGCAGCGTTCTTCTGCCGGGCGGTGCTGGAGGACATATGAATGATAAATGAACGCATGCCCCCGTGCATAGAGCACAGGAACACGCGGGGGAAGAGAAACCGGAGAGAAACTCTTCCCCTATGCTATCAGAACTGCTGGCGGAAACCGAAATTTACGCTAAACGCGTCGATATCGTCTTCGACAGTTCCGGTCAGCGCTCCGTTCGGGGCCAGACGATCAGACGAAACGTCAAAGGCGCGCGAATAGCGGGTATCCAGCGTCAGAGAGGTGTTGGCGCTGACGTCATAAGATACACCTGCGATGATCTGGGCTGCAAAGGTCGTGTCGCTGTCGTCCAGTTCGACACCCGGACCATAGGCGAAATCCAGGTCGGTATAGGTCGCACCCAGGCCCAGGCCTACGTAAGGGGTGAAGGCCCCGGCCTGCTTGAAGTCGACCAGAACGTTCGCAAACAAAGAAGTCTGGGTCACATCGCCCGAAACATTGCCTTCGGCGGCCGGGCCGTTTCCGGAAAAGTTCACGCCGTCCACATCGTTGTCACGATAAGACAGTTCCAGTTCGATCCGGGTACCAATGGTGTCGTTGCTCCATTGCGGGATCTCTTTGCCGACGGCCACACCCAGGCCGAAACCACCGTCGAAATCGGTGTCGACGTTTTCTGGGCCGCCATTGACGGTGCCGCTGAAGTCGCTGTCCTGCAGTTGGCTGTAACCAGCGAAGCCCTGAATATACAGGCCGTCTGCCAGACTCTGTGCCGACAATGCCGATGCGCTGATCGTCAGTGCCGCCGAGGCGAGGAGAATACGCTTAACCATGTCCATGTCCTTTGTTCCAAATGGTTATGAGCGCACATGTGGGCGAACGCTTCGGCAAAAGGAAGGCATGGAGGCTTCACTTCGATTCACAGGTATTTGGGGCTGTGTGAGCGAATACTCGCAACCCGTGTTGTCATACGTTTTGCGGGGCTGACAATTCCACCGGTTGCATAGCTGCAATCTGAATTGCCCGCACAGGTTGAACGGGCCGCAGTCGGTCATAAACGATGTGAAATACATAGGTATAGACGGAGTATGTGATCGTCAGACCGAGGTTAAAGGCCAGCGCGGTTTTTAACGAATGCCCTCCGACATACATCATCAACGGGCACGTGATGATCACTGCTGTGACCTCGTGCAGCACGGCATGAATAATTCGCACCCGATGCGGCCGGGCGCAGGCCAAACGGCAGGTTTGGTTCCTTTCCAGCAGGTCGAACAGGGTGTTGAAGATAGGCGACCATATCAGAATGACGATGGACAGCAGTGTGATCAACGCAAATCCATGCGCCATAGAAGATCCCGCGATATGGGCGTAAACCGGTGAGACAAAGGCAATGCCTATAAGCTCAAAACTGCCTGTTTGAATGACACGCTCTTTGAACGTCCTCAGTGTCATGACCCATCCCTTCACACACGTGATGACCTTGCTAATTCGGTCTTTTGTCCGAACCTGTCTTTTAGGTCGGCGGGAAATTGTTCCCCTGGGGTAAACTTTCATGCTGATAGCTCGTTGACTGTGAACTTGGACACAGACCTTTGCGGCGTTCCAGATGATTGGCACCTTGGTTCGGAGTTCTGGGCTAAATGTGCTAGGGTACCGGCGTAGGGGCAGATGAAGACAGGTATCGGGCATTCATTTCAGGAGGGTCACGATGGCATTTACAGATTGGTACGTTGAGGGCGCGGCATTCGGGAACTGCAATTGCGGTTACGCCTGTCCCTGCCAGTTCGAAGAACTACCCACCCATGGGAATTGCCGAGGGTTTGAAGTGCTCGAGGTGTCCAAAGGGCATTTCGGCGAGATCGACCTGACGGGCACCAAGGCGGCACTGATCTATGCCTGGCCCGGCCCGATTTTCGAGGGCGGAGGGGAAATGCAGGTGATCATTGATCCGGGTGCGACAGACGCGCAGCGGAATGCACTGGAAAAGGTATTCCACGGAGAAGAAACCGACGAAATGGCCACCCATTGGTTCGTGTTCCGTGCCATGTGCAAAACCGTGCATGATACCCTGTATCTGCCGATAGACTTTGATATCGACATTGAAGGGCGCAAGGCCAATGTCACAGTAGGCGACGTGTTGCGATCAACCGGACGCCCGATTCAGGCCCCGCATGGTGGCGGAGAGCACCGGGTGCGCATTGATATTCCCGGTGGGATCGAATTCACTATCGCCGAGATCGGCAGCGCCTCGACCACGGCGAATGCTGCGATCACGCTGGACCTCAAGGATAGCTTTGGCCAGTGGCATGTGTTGAAACACGGGCCGTCGGGGGTCGCCCACTAGGGGCGTTCTGACCGTTTCCGCCCCCTGTTTCACTGAGCCGTTAACGTGCTGCTTCAATGCGGTAAAAGCGTTTCGCCGTGTTTTGAAAGACATCGGTATGACTGGCAACCGGGACGATGGCCTCATGCCGGGATACGGTATCCTGATATGTCGCGCTTAGGCTGTCGACCGGGAAATTCGACCCGAACATGCAGCGGTCAGATCCAAATTGGGACAGGCAGGTCTTTATGATGGGCGAAACGCTGTTGGCGCTCCAGCTGTGATCAAACATCCCCAAACCGGACAGCTTGCAATAAACCTGCGGCAAACAGGACAACGACATCAAGGCATCGGACCACTGGCGCAAGCCTTCATCCGTTCGATCATGCGGTGATCCGGCATGGCACAATGCCACCTGCGTCTCGGGGGATTGGGCAAGAACGGCAGCGGTTTGTTGCATCAGCTCGGGCAGAAGTTGCAGGTCAAAGGACAGGTCACGCGCCCCCAATTGTTGAAGGCCGGATAGGAATTTGGGGTCCTCAAGCAGTGCATTGGTGCCGGTGACTGCGTCCTCGCCAGGCGCGCGGCCTATGAGCTGTCGAACACCGCGCAGGGACGGCAAGGTTTGAAGACGATCGAGTTGTTCACTCAGATCATCAGCCGTCAGATCGCAGAAGGCCACCTGTACCAGAGGCCAGTCCGGAAACTGGTCGGCCACGGATTGAACCCAACGCGCTTCGACCCACGGGTCTGATGCTCCTACCTGGATATGTACTGACGCGCCAAAGCCTTGTGCTTCGGTATCCGCGCGGAACTCTGGCAGCAGATAATCCCGTTGGATGGACGCGGGGTCACCGAAAAATCGAACAACACCTTTTTCGGCCAGCCACGGATATGTCACAGCGGACAGGTCCCAAAGGTGGTGATGCGCATCTATCTTCATGGCGTTTCTATCCCTGTGCTGCGTTCCAGAATGTCGACGCCTTGCCCTTTCCAGAAATGCAGCAGGTCAATGAAAATCCAGTTCTCAGCCAATTTGTCACCATCACGGCGATAAATATCGATCACCCGAAATTCGCCGGTCTGGCCGGTGGCCGGCATCCCCATGAAACCGCCGGTTGGAATGGCCGTAAAGTTAGGCCAGCCAAAAAAGCCGCCGTAATGTCCCTCGGCCAGTCGGCAAATATGATTGGTCTTGGAGCGGTTCGTGAAAGCAGCGCGGAACGGGCCGGAGTGCTGCTTGGCATAGCGTTCGATCGTATAGGTCGCGCCGATACCTTCGGGGCCCCACCACAGCATATCGTCGTGCCAGCTTTGGGCCAGTTCATCCTCAAGCGACAGCTCGCTGTTCCATTGGCCCAGATCTGCAATCATCGCATTGATCACGGCCAGAGTTTTCTGCCCCTCTTCGATGGGCTGTTCTGTTATCAGCAGCCCGTCATGCGTTCTTGGACCTGGCTGCACCACATGCATTGCGGTCTGCGGTGGGAAAGGGTTCTGCCCGGCCTGCACCATCAGATGCGGAATGTCGAAATACATAGCTGTTTCGACAATCTGCCCCTCGGCGATCCGATAAAAGGCACAATATCGCAGGAAAGTCAGCTTGCCTGTCGGGCGGATGCCCAACCACGGGTGGTCAAACAACCCCATAAGATGCCCCATTGAGACGACCCAGATATCGGCCTCGTCCCGCAATGAGTTCTGTCCGGCAAACAGAATGTCCTCGCGTATTTGAAGATGGGCTAAACTGCGTTTGAGCGGCTGCCAGAATCGGTCCCCGATTTGCGCGGGACCGCTAAGCTGATTGAATGGATGAAAGCCACGCCACAGCATATCTGGTGCGCAAAATTGGCCCAGAACCTGGGCAATTTGATGCTCGCCTGCGCCTTCCAACTTCTTGTGAAAGGCAATGACTAATTTTTTTGCTTTCTGAAAGTGTTCGGAATTTACCATGTTTCTCAGCGTTTTATCAGGTTCATCCGCCAGGGATGAGACGGGTTTCAGCTTCATTTTTGCATACGTATGCAAAAAAGTCTTGCCCGATTTGATACATGCGAATTACAGTTTTGCAAACGTATGCAAAGCGAATCCTTGTTGGGGGCACCATGGCGGAAATCAAATTGCGCAACGTCGGCAAACGCTGGGGTACCTTCGTGGGGGTCCACAATTTTGACCTGACGATCGCAGATCGCGAGTTTCTGGTGCTGTTAGGCCCGTCGGGCTGCGGCAAGACCACCACGATGCGCATGATCGCCGGGCTTGAGGATGTGACCGAGGGCGAGATTCTGATCGACGGCAAGGTCGTCAACGATCTGGAGCCCAAGGACCGTGATGTTGCGATGGTGTTCCAAAGCTATGCGCTTTATCCCAACATGAACGTCTATGAAAACATCCGCTTTCCTCTGAAGGTGCGCGGCATCGACCCAGCGACCCATGACGACAAGGTGCGCCGTGCCAGCGCGATGGTTGAACTGGACGATTTCCTGCATCGCAAACCGGCCGAACTGTCGGGCGGTCAGCGGCAGCGTGTGGCGCTGGCCCGCGCCATTGTGCGCGAGCCCAACGTGTTTCTGATGGACGAGCCGCTGTCGAACCTCGATGCCAAGCTGCGGGTTTCGACACGCGCGCAGATCAAGAACCTCAGCCACGAACTGGCGGTGACAACGATCTATGTGACCCACGACCAGATTGAGGCGATGACACTGGCCGATCGCGTTGTGGTGATGAAACAGGGCGTGGTGCAGCAGGTCGGCAGCCCGACCGAAATCTACGACCGACCAGCGAATACCTTTGTGGCCAGCTTTATCGGCTCACCGGCCATGAACCTGATGGAGGGTGAGGTCGCGGGCGGGGTGTTCCGCGCGGAAAATGTTGAGATACCGGTGGACGCGCCGGACGGCCCCATGACGCTGGGCTTCCGGGCCGAGGATGCCAGCCTTGCCGAAGGCTCGGGCCAGATTACCGCGCCGATCTACACACTCGAATTGCTGGGCGACGCGACCATGATTTCGGTCCGGGTTGGCGGGGCTTTAGTGTCGGTCAAGGCCGATAAATCATTCCGCGCCGAGATTGGGGACAACGTCTCGTTCTCGGTGCCAACGGAAATCTGTCACCTCTTCGAAGCTGGAAGCGGTGCGCGGATCGGGGGCTAACCCCAAAAACAGCCCATACGGGCATAACAGCGGTCCGGACGTCGACGACGGACCCATCCTGACAGGGAGAAACGCATGAAACTCAAGACGATCCTAATGGCAGGCGCCATGGCCATCGCGGCAAGCGGTGCATCGGCAGCCTGTTCCTATGAAAACGAAGTGCCGCTGAAATCGCTGTCAGCGGGTTTTGAGGCCTGGAAAGCGGTGACGGACGCGATGGCCGAATGCGGCAATTTCAGCGCATCGCTGGACCAGGAATTCCGCGAAAAGCAGCCCGAGGCCTTTGCGGCCGACCCGTCACTGTATCAGATTGGCGGCGTTGCGAATGAAACCATGATCCCGCTGCTAAATGCGGGCACAATCCGTCCGCTGGACGATCTGGTTGCGAAATACGGTCAAGACCTGCTGCCCAATCAGTTGATCAAGGTAGATGGCAAGGTGATGGCGATTGCCATGATGGTGAACGCGCAGCACCTGATGTACCGCAATGACGTTCTGGCCGATCTGGGCATCGAAGAGCCCGCCACCTATGACGATGTTCTGGCGGCGGCGGCCAAGATCAAAGAGGCCGGCGTGATGGAATACCCCATCGGCGGTACGTTTAAGACGGGTTGGAACCTGGCCCAGGAATTCGTCAACATGTATATGGGCGAAGGCGGCACGTTCATCGGCGAAGGCAACATGCCCTCGATCAACAATGAAAAGGGTGTCAAAGCGCTTGAGACGATGAAGGCCATGACCGAGTTCATGGATCCGGAATATCTCGTGTCCGACTCCACCTATGTTCAGCAGCAATTCCAGCAGGGCAAGATCGCCATGGCGAACCTGTGGGCCAGCCGCGCAGCTGCCATGAATGACGAGGCCGAAAGCCAGGTGGTTGGCAAGGTCACTATGGCCTCGGCCCCGATGGGGTCCGAACGTCCCTCTACGACGATCTGGTGGGACGGCATCGTTCTCGCCTCGAACATGAGCGATGAAGAGGCCGACGCCGCCTTCCGTCTGGTCATGGAAGGTATCGATGGCGACATGGTCAGCGCCAACAATGACACCGCCGTCTGGCTGAACGCCGCCTATAAGCCCGGCGATCTGGCCGCTGGCGCTGCGGCTTCGGCGGAAAACGGTGCTGGGGCCTACCCGGCCAGCGCCGCAATGGGTGTTCTTCACAGCGCATTGGGCAATGGTCTGGCCGATTACCTGACCGGTGCCAAGGACGCGCAGACCGCGCTGGCCGATATCGAGGCGGATTACATCACCGCCGCGAAAGAGGCTGGTCTGATCAGCAACTGATCCACTCCTGGGGGGGCTTCGGCCCTCCCGCATTCCCCACCCCGAGAACCATGAGAAAGGCAGAGCCATGAATTTCCGGACATTTGCCGCCTTTGTTGGCCCCTCTGTCTTTATGATGCTTCTCTTTATCGCGTTCCCGTTGGTCAGCGTGTTCAAGCAGAGCTTTTACATCACCCAACCCGTCTATGAGACGGTCGAAGTTGAAACCTGCACCCCTGGCTTCCTGACCCAGACTTGCGTGACCGAGTTGAAATCACAGCCCAAGTTGGATGAGCATGGCGAGGTGATCACCCAGACCGAATATGTCGGCCTGCAAAGCTATCGCAATGTGCTGGAGCCTGAACGCGCGTGGCGTGCGATCACCGAGGGCAACTGGTCGGTCCTGTCCACGATCAACTTCTGGAAGGCGCTGCGGTTCACGCTGACCTTCACGCTGATCACGCTGCCTCTGGTCATCGGGTTCGGGCTGGGCATCGCGGTTCTGATCAACAACGCCGCGGGGTCGATCCGCGGGCCGGTCATCTTCATCTCGCTGTTGCCCTTCATCATCACGCCGGTGATCGGCGCACTGTCGATCAACTGGCTGTTCCGTGGGGACGGTATTCTGACGGCGTTGCTGGAATGGTGGTTGAACCGCGACATCGCCCTGTTCGCGCAGGCGTGGACGATAGAAATCCTGATGATGTTCTACCGCGTCTGGCACGTGGCCCCGTTTGCGGCCGTGGTGTTCTATGCCGGGTTGCAGACCGTCAATCAGGACAGTCTGGAAAGCGCCGTGATCGACGGAGCGACCCGCTGGCAGCGCATGAAGTACATCGTCATTCCGCATCTGATGCCGCTGATCATCTTCGTGTCGATGATCCACCTGATGGACGCCTACCGGGTGTTCGAAGAGATCGTCGGTTTCTCCAGCCAGGCTTACGTCATCTCACTGCAATGGCTGACCTTCGACTTCCTCGTGCCGGATCAGGCGGGCAACCGGTCGATCAGCCGGGCCTCGGCCAGCGCGATGCTGACCATGATCGGGATCGTCCTTCTGCTGATCCTACCGCTGCGCCGCACCTGGCGCGACCATAAAGGAGGCCACTGATATGTCCTCGCGCGCGCTTCGCCAACCTCTCAGCCTGCGGCTGACCTCCAACATCTTTCTGGCGTTCTGGTGCCTTGTCGCCGCCTTCCCGATCGTCTGGATCGCGATTATGAGCGTCAAATCCCCCGTTGACGCCTATGACAGCAACGCGCTGAACGTGATCTTTGGCCCGGCGACGCTGGCCACAGGGAACGGGTTGTCGGTTCTGGATATCATCCTTGGCATCGCAGTGATCTGGGGCGCGGCCATGGTCGTGACCAAAGTGCTACCCGCGAAGATCAAGGAATACACATCACAGGGCCAGGAATGGTTCGGTTGGGTGGTCGGAGTGCTTGTCGCCCTGATCGCCTTCCTGCTGGTGTTCTTTGTGGTCTTGCCTGCGGTTCTGAACGTGCTGAACCCGCTTTTCGGTCCCCTTGGCCGCGATGTGCTGGGCGTGACAACCGAGCATTATAAGACCGTTTGGGTCGATCGGGGCTTTTCCAACAATTTCAAAAACTCGCTGATCGTGACCGCCGGGGTTGTGACCGTATCGCTTACCGTAGGCACGCTGGCGGGTTACGGTCTGGCGCGGTCGGGCTCGACACTGGCCTTCTGGATCTTGCTTATTGCGCTGATCTTTCGCGCGTTGCCGCATTCGGTTCTGGTTGCGGGCTATCTGCCGGTCTTCATCAACTCGGCCGAATGGCTGGCGCCTATTCTGGGTGAAAATGCACCGACGCTCTATGGCAAGCCTTTCGCCGTGATCGCGGTGCTGGTTGCGATCAACCAGCCGTTCACGATCTGGATGCTGCGCTCGTTCTTCCAGAACATTCCGGCCGAATTGGACGAGGCCGCGCGGGTCGATGGCTGCAACCACTTTCAGGCTTTCCGCCGCGTGATCATGCCGGTGATGTGGCCGGGGGTGATCACGACCGGGCTGTTCAGCTTCCTGCTGGCATATAACGACTTTCTTGTGACCTCGCTGCTGCTTGATGCACAGAACCAGACGATGGTCCCCGCCATTGCGGGCATGTTCAACCGCGAGACAACGACGACCGATCAGGTGGTCGCTGTGGCCGCTGCGGTGTCGATCATCGCCCCGCTGTTCTTCCTTGTGATGATCTTCCAACGCCAAATCGTTAGTGGCCTGACCGCTGGCGCAGTAAAAGGATAAAGAAATGAAGGGTTCCCGCCCGGAACAAGCCGTTCTGACCCGTGATACGGACATGTCCAAAACGGATGAAACGCGCCGCGTGATCGAGACGATGGTGGACGGTCTAAATGACCACCGCATTGATGATATCGGCGAGTTCTTCTCGCAAGGATTCCGCTGGTTGGGCAATCAGGGCTGTGGCACCAAGACTGGCCTGAAAGAGTTTCAGGACAACTGGCAGCGCCCGTTCCAGGCCGCGTTTTCCGACAAGACCTGCGTTGATGAGGCGCGTCTTTACATGGGCGAATGGGCCGCTGCCTTTGGCCGCCAGGAGGCCACGCATTCCGGCGAGTTTCTGGGCATCGCCCCCACCGGCAAGCGGGTTGAAATCCGGTATATGGATTTTTGGAAAGTTGTCGATGGCAAGATTGTCGACAACTGGGTGAATGTGGATTTCGCCCATGTGGCTGCGCAGCTGGGGGTCGATCTGTTCAATGGCGAGGGCTGGGAAGCCTATGACCGGGGTGAGAAGACCGCCCCTCGCCCCGACAAGTAAGGATCAGGATTATGGCAATCGAGTATCTCAAACGCGGCAAATCCGACGCTGACCGGGCCGAGGATGACGCCAAGACCCGCGCCGTGGTCGAGGCCACGCTGAAAGACATCGAAACCCGGGGCGACGCCGCCGTGCGCGACCTGAGCGAGAAGTTCGACAATTACTCGCCCGCCTCGTTCCGCCTGTCGCAGGAGCAGATCGACGAGCTGATCGGCCAACTGACCGAGCGCGAGCTGGACGATATCAAATTCGCGCAGGAACAGGTCCGCAACTTTGCGCAGGCGCAGCGCGACTCGATGCTGGATATCGAGGTCGAGACCCTGCCCGGCGTCATTCTGGGTCACAAAAACATCCCCGTACAATCGGTGGGCTGCTATGTGCCCGGCGGCAAGTTCCCGATGGTGGCTTCGGCTCATATGTCGGTGGCGACAGCCAGCGTGGCGGGTGTGCCAAGGATCATCGCCTGCACACCTCCGTTTCAGGGTAAACCGAACCCGGCAGTGATCGCCGCCATGCATCTGGGCGGCGCGCACGAGATTTACGTCATGGGCGGCATTCAGGCCATCGGCGCGATGGCGCTGGGGACCGAAACCATCGACCCGGTTCACATGCTGGTCGGCCCCGGCAATGCCTTTGTGGCCGAGGCCAAGCGCCAGCTGTTCGGTCGCGTGGGCATCGACCTCTTCGCAGGTCCTACCGAGACCATGGTGATCGCAGATGAGGCTGCAGCGGATGCAGAGCTTTGCGCCACCGACCTGCTGGGTCAGGCCGAGCATGGCTATAACAGCCCCTGCGTGTTGCTGACCAATTCGCGCAAGCTGGCCGAGGATACTTTGGTCGAAGTCGACCGCCTGCTGGGTATCCTGCCCACCGCAGACACCGCGAAAGTGTCGTGGGAAGAATATGGCGAGGTGATCGTCTGCGACACCTATGACGAGATGCTGCAGGTCGCCGACGATATCGCCTCTGAGCATGTGCAGGTCATGACCGACCGCGATGACTGGTTCCTTGAGAACATGACCTGCTACGGCGCGCTGTTCCTTGGGCCGCGCACCAATGTGTCGAACGGGGACAAGGTAATTGGCACCAACCACACACTGCCCACCAAGAAGGCCGGTCGCTATACCGGCGGGCTTTGGGTGGGTAAGTACCTGAAAACGCACAGCTACCAGAAGGTTCTTACTGATGAGGCGGCGACGCTGATCGGCGAATATGGCTCGCGCCTGTGTATGCTGGAAGGCTTCGTGGGCCATGCCGAGCAATGCAACGTCCGCGTCCGCCGCTATGGCGGGATCAACGTGCCCTATGGCGAGGCGGCCCCATATCGGGACGCCGCCGAATGAGTGATATTCATACGCAGCATAAAGTCCTGATCGCGCCGGTCAGGGCGGCTATGTATGACTTTACCGAAACGGGTGTGCGGCAGGCGCTGGCCAAGGCCAGCGCCCCGGACGCCCTGTTTCGGTTGTGCCATCCGTTTGGCGACAGCACCGGCAGCGATGCCTTCTACGACACCGCCTTTAAGGGTCTGCTGGACGCATGGCCAGATTTGGAACGGCGCGACTACATCGTCATGGCCGGGCCGGATGAACACGGCGCGGATTGGGTCGGTTGCGGCGGCTATTATACCGGTTCCTTCACCGGGCCGTGGTTGGAGATTCCTCCGACCGGCCATCAGGTGACAATGCGGTTCCATGAATTCTATCGCTTCCGCGACCGCAAGATCGTCGAGATGCAGGCGCTGTGGGACATCCCCGAAGTGATGATGCAGGCCAACGCCTGGCCCATGGCCCCCAGTCTTGGGCATGAATGGCATGTGCCGGGCCCCGCGACGCAGGATGGTCTGGTGCCGGGGCCATATGATGCCGATAAAGGCCAGCAGACATGCCAGCACATCATCGACATGCTGGATCACCTCAAGAAACACCCATCAGAAGGTGGGCCAGAAGTGATGGAGATGGAAAAGTTCTGGCATCCCCGCATGAACTGGTACGGCCCCGCCGGGATCGGAACCGGGCGCGGCTATGCTGGGTTTCGCAACTGGCACCAGATTCCGTTCCTGAACGGGATGCCGGATCGCGGGAAGTATGTGGATGACATCACCTATCACTTCTTTGGCGATGGCGAATACGCCGCCGTCACCGGCTGGCCGAACATGATCCAGACGGTGACACATGACGGTTGGATGGGGATTGCGCCCTCGGGCCAGCGGATCACCATGCGCAGCCTGGATTTCTGGCGGCTCGAGAATGGCCTGATCCGCGAAAACTGGGTTCTGGTCGATCTTCTGGATGCTTATCGCCAACTGGGAGTTGACGTGTTCGCCCGTCTGCGGGAATTCAACAAAGCCCGGATTTTGGGTCGAATTGAAATGCCCGATGGAATGAGCTGATGACTGACCTGCCTCGCACCCCTTCGTTTTCGCTAAACGGTAAAACCGCGCTGGTTACCGGTGCCTCCTCGGGCATCGGTCAGGGCTGCGCCGTGGCGCTTGCCGAGGCCGGGGCGCATGTGGTCTGTGCTGCGCGCGGGGCGGATCGGCTGGCTGAGACCGTCGCCGCGCTGCAGGCGCAGGGCTGGTCGGCCGAGGCTGCGGTGGTGGATCAGGGCGACTTGCAGGCGCTGAAACAGCTGTTCGAAGGCCGTACTTATGACGTGGTCGTCAATTCCGCCGGAACCGCCCGCCACAGCCCGGCTGTCGAGACCACGCCTGAAGATTTCGACGCAGTTACCAGCGTCAATCTGCGTTCGGCCTATTTCCTGTCGTCCTATGCGGCCAAGGCGCTGCTGGCGGCGGACAGGCCGGGGTCGATCATTCATATCTCAAGCCAGATGGGCCATGTGGGCGGCGTGGACCGGGCGCTCTATTGCGCCACCAAACACGGGCTTGAGGGCATGGTCAAAGCGATGTCGATCGAATGGGGCAAACAGCGCATCCGCATCAATACGGTCTGCCCGACTTTCATCCGCACGCCACTGACACAATCCACGTTTGATAACCCCGAACGCGCCGCGTGGATCATGGACAAGATCAAGCTGGATCGCGTGGGAGAGGTCGAAGATATCATGGGTGCCGTAACCTATCTGGCCTCGGACGCTTCGGCGCTGGTGACGGGCACCTCGATGTTGATTGACGGGGGGTGGACGGCGGACTGATGCGCTATGACGACAAGGATATCAGCATTCAACGCCGTCTACGGGATGCGATCCTTGATGCTATCGTCGAAGAAGGCAAAACGATGATCTATCGACCCTCTGCCGGGATGGCGAATGAAGAACCGCATCACTTTTGGGGGCGTTTTGGCCCGATCTTGGACGAATACGGATTGAAACAGATCGACAAAGACTCTGTTCGGGATGATGCGCAGCAACGGATCGGTAAACTGAACGAACCCGATGCCGATACGGTGCATCAGCTATTTGTTCAGTTTCTGGGCGAGCGCCCCGGAAGCCAACTGCCGGACACCCGGGGTGACTTTCAAGTACCGGACAGTCTGCGTGGTGTCATGGATGCCTGTTGCGATTTGACCTTTGCGGTTCCTACGATCTCGCGCGGTTTTCGTTGGACCGAGCGGGTTGCCCCCGTCATGCGTGACGCAAAACGTTGGGACCATGAAGGTGTGTCCAAGCAGGACGAAAGCCAGGCTATGGTTTCCGAATTTCGTGCGCAACGTGAACAGCGCGGTCGTGCGTTTGTAAAAACAGCTCCGATGCATGCCATAGACGGTCTTCGGGACATAGCAAAAACCGAAGGTTCAATGGCGGCATTGCAATCCCTGAATCAATACCATGATGGCAATGCATGGTTGAGTATTCACGACCCGACCGTACCGCGCGGTATGCCGACGATGGGGCTCGATGCTGGGATGATATTGCTGGCTGCACTTTTCAGAGAGAAACCGGATGGTTGAAAAGGTCACATCCCTGCAGGTTGCGCAACTGGCCGGTGTCAGCCAGTCAGCGGTCAGCCGGGTTTTCACGCCCGGTGCATCCGTCAGCAAAAAGACCGAAGACAAAGTGCGCAAGGCGGCTGCTGAGCTGGGATACAGGCCCAATGTTCTGGCCCGCGCCATGGTGTCAGGCAAAAGCCGGATCATCGGTTTGGTGGTGGGGTATCTCGAGAATTACTTCTACCCCGAGGCGCTTGAGAAGCTCTCCAACGCGCTGCAGGAACAGGGCTATCACGTGCTAATCTTCATGGCCTCACGCTCGGCCGGGAATATTGATGACGTGATGGATGAAATACTGGACTATCAGGTCGATGGGGTCGTTCTGGCCTCGGTTCCAATGTCGTCGGATATCGCCACGCGCTGTCAGCAGGCCGGCGTTCCGGTGGTGCTGTTCAACCGCACGCAGGATCTTGACGGGATCACCACGGTGGCCTCGGACAACTATGCGGGCGGGCGCAAAGTGGCCGAGTTTCTGCTGGCCGGAGGGCATAAGCGCATTGCTTATGTTGCGGGCTGGCAGGGCGCCTCGACCCAGCGCGACCGCGAGGCGGGGTTCCGCGCGGCATTGGCTGAAGGCGGGCAGGATGTGTTCGCCCATGATGTCGGAGATTTCCATACTGAGAACGCCCGCGCCGCCGCCCGCCGGATGTTTGATGTTGTCCCCGGCAAACGGCCCGACGCGGTATTTGTGGCCAATGATCACATGGCTTTGGCGGTGATGGACGTGATCCGCTTTGAACTGGGCCTGCGCGTGCCCGAGGATGTCTCGGTCATCGGTTATGACGACGTGCCGCCCGCCGGGTGGCCCGCCTATAACCTGACGACAATCCGCCAGCGCGCCAATCTGATGGTGGCTGAAACCGTCACCGCATTGCTTGACCATATCGACACCCCGGCCACGGCCAAACCGCGGAAAGTGGCCATTGACGGGCCGCTGATCGTGCGGACCTCGGCACGGTTGCCGAAGGGGTGGGAACCACAAAGGACTGAGACATGAAGGGCTTTGATCCGAAATTCCGGGATTTCCCGGACTACATCATCGGCATCACCAAAGAAATTTGGGAGGATCGCGGCATCGCGACCCTGCACGAGTATTACGGCAAGGATATCGTCGTGCGGATGCCGGGCAGTGTCTCGACCGGCAATCAGGGTGTTATCGGCGCGACCATGGCGACGCTGGCCGAGTTCCCCGACCGTACCCTGCTGGGCGAGGATGTGATCTGGTCCGGCACGCCTGAGGATGGGATGCTGTCGAGCCACCGCATCATGTCCACTGCCACGCATTTGGGCGATGGCGCGTTCGGCAAGGCGACCGGGTCCAAGCTGCGCTATCGCATTCTGGCCGACTGCCATGCCCGCAACAATGCCATCGACGATGAATGGCTGATCCGCGACAATGGCGCGATCGTCCGGCAGATGGGGTGGGAGCCCAAGGAATTTGCCCGCGACCTGATCGCGCGTGAGGGCGGGGCCGAGGCATGCGTCAAACCTCTCACCCCGGCCAATGATCTGGACGGGCCGTACAAAGGGCGGGGCAATGACAACGAATGGGGCCAGCGCCATGCTGACCTGCTGATCCGGATGATGGGCGCGGATATGGGGGCGGTTGAACGCGACTATGATCGTGCCGTGCAAAGTGAATATCCCGGTGGGGCTACCGGCCACGGGCGCGACTCGGTGGACCGGTTCTGGATGTCTCTGCGTGCCGCGCTGCCCAATGCGACGTTTACTATTCATCACCAGATCGGTCGCCAGGATGCCAACATGCCGCCCCGCTCGGCCATTCGTTGGAGCTTGCATGGCAAACATGATGGTTGGGGGGCGTTTGGCGTGCCCACCGGGGCGGACCTGTATGTGATGGGCATCAGCCACGCCGAATGGGGCGAGTTGATCGGCGGCGATATCCGCCTGCGCCGCGAATGGACCCTGTTCGATGAAACGGCGATCTGGAAGCAGCTTATTCTGGCGACCGGAGACCTGTGATGCCAACCTGCCTCAAGCCCAGCGAACAGGCGCGGCGGTATCATTGCCACCGCTCCGCGCTGCGGGCGCGCCGGCTGAACAATCACCCTCCTGGGGCGACGGGCTAACCCCCATCGCAACACACCCCCCATTAGGAGATCACCATGAGCACCATCCAACAACGCATCGTCCGCTACGGCGAGTTGCAGCCCTGCAAAACCGCCTTTATCGACGCCCATACGCCGGGAAGCGATCAGAAAGAGAACTTTACTATCATCGGCGGCGGCGTTTCTGAAAGCCCCGATCAGCATGTCCATATCACCGACAAGATCGGCTTTAATATCGGTGCGGCAGGCCAGCCTCCGAAATGCCGCAACTCACTGCACAGCCACACCACGGCCGAGGTGTTCTTTGTTGCCAAAGGGCGCTGGCGGTTCTTCTGGGGACGCTATGGCACGGCGGGTGAGTTCATCGCCGAAGAGGGCGATATCTTCAACATTCCCACCGGTATCTTTCGCGGGTTCGAAAATGTGGGTCAGGATTACGGGATGATCATGTCCATCCTGGGCGGCGACGATGCCGGAGGCGGTGTCACTTGGGCCCCGCAAGTGATCGAGGATGCGCAGGCCCACGGCCTGATGCTGGGTGACAATGGCGTGCTGTACGACAGCAAGAAAGGGCAAGAGCTGCCCCACAACGTGCGCCCTATGCCTTTGCTGACCGAGGAAGAGCTGAAAGCCTACCCCGAGGTGCCGGTCGAGGATGTGGTCGGCAAATACGTTGCGCGGTATTGGGACTTGATGGCCCTGTCGGCCAACAAGCCGGCAGTGGTGATAGGCGAGAACGGATGGATCAAGGACAAACCCGGTTTCGAAGTCGATTTTCTGGGCCGAGGATCGTGTGTGCCAGACGCAGTCACAAGCGACAAACCCGTGGTTCTGATGCCGGCCAGTGGGCATTGGCGGATTGCTGTAGACGACCATGAGACCACATTGTCTGTGGGCGACACCGCTCTGGTTCTGCCGGGTGAATCCTATAGTGTTGTCCCATCCATGACCGGGCAGGCTGGCCTGTACCGGATTACCGCAACCAATGATCCGGCCGGAGCAACCTGGACAGGATGACCGCAGACCCGCAGGATACCCATGCTGTCTATGAGCGGCAGGCGACAGAGTATGACAAACGTCGTTCCAAAGCTCTGTTCGAAGCGCGCTGGTTGGCGCGCTTCACGGCCAGTCTTAAACCGGGTGATCACGTGTTGGATCTGGGGTGCGGAACAGGTGACCCAATCGCCCGTTGGTTCATGGCCGAAGGGTTTGACGTCACGGGCGTCGACTTTTCCAAGGCCATGCTGGCCATCGCTCGCGACCGGTGGCCAGACGGAGACTGGCTGCATTCCGATATGCGGGATTTCGATCTGGGTCGTCAGTTCGATGGTATTATCGCATGGAACAGCTTTTTTCACCTGACGGCCGCAGAGCAAAAAGCCTGTATCGCCCGCATGACGCGCCACTTGCGATCTGGTGGGATGCTGATGTTGACGGTCGGTCCGCGCGCGGGCGAGGCAAGCGGTACAGTCGGCGCAGAAACGGTCTACCATGCGTCTCTTTCGCCCGCTGGATACGCCGGGTGCCTTGAGGACAACGGGCTTCAGATGACCGGATTTCTGGCCGAGGATCCGGAAACGCAAAGCCACACAGTGTTGATGGCGCGAAAACTTTAAGGAGGCCAAAGATGCCTGTAAAAACCACGCATGTCGGGTCTTTGCCACGTAAGCAAGAGGTCGTGGACTTTATCTTTGCCCGTGAAAATGGCGAACCCTATGACGCAGCAGCCTTTGATGCCTGCATGGCAGGCGCCGTCGACGAGACCGTCCGCCAACAAGCCGACGCTGGTATAGACGTTGTCAGCGACGGAGAGACGTCGAAGATTTCCTATGCGACTTATGTCAAAGATCGCTATACCGGGTTTTCCGGAGACAGCCCGCGCAATGCGCCGGCGGATCTCAAGATGTTCCCAAGCTTTCTGCAGCGGCTGGCCGATGATGGCGGCACCCCGAAATATGCGCGACCCATGTGCACGGGCGAGGTCCGCTCGAAGGGGCAAGGTGAATTGCAGAAAGACATCGCCAACCTCAAGGCGGCCATGGCGCGGCACGATGTTGCTCAGGGTTTCATGAATGCCGCGTCACCGGGTGTGATCTCGCTGTTTCTGCAAAATGATTTCTACCCAACGCGCGAGGCTTATCTGGCCGCATTGGCGGATGCGATGAAAGAGGAATACGAAACCATTGTCGCGGCAGGTTTGGACATTCAGCTGGATTGCCCCGACCTTGCCCTGTCCCGCCACATGTTGTTCACGGACCTGTCGGATGACGAATTTCTCAAGATCGCGGATATGCATGTCGAGGCCCTGAACCATGCGCTGCAAAACGTGCCGCAGGACCGGGTGCGGGTGCATATCTGCTGGGGTAACTATGAAGGCCCACATTGTTGCGATATCGCGATGGACAAGGTGTTCAGCACCCTGATGGCAACAAAATCGCGCTATGTCCTATTCGAGACGTCGAACCCGCGCCATGCGCATGAGTGGACTGTGTTCCGGGATCGTAAAGCTGAGATTCCCGATGACAAGGTTCTGGTCCCCGGAGTGGTCGACACCACCACCAATTTCATTGAACACCCCGAGCTTGTGGCGCAACGGATTGAACGCTTTACCGGTATTGTCGGTGAGGATCGGGTTATCGCAGGCAGCGATTGCGGTTTTGGGACGTTTGCGGGATTCGGCGCGATTGATCCGCAGATCGCCTATGCCAAGCTAGAGGCGCTGGCCCAAGGGGCAGAGCTGGCCCGCGCATGACACCGTTGATTCTGTTACCGGGCATGATGTGCGATGCGCGGCTTTTCGGCCCGCAGATTGACGCGTTGTCCGGCAAGGTACCGATGATGACCTTTCCCCTGTGTCAGCACGACAGCGTGCAGGAACTGGCAGCGGATATCCTGCGCAACGTGCCACCCGTATTTGCACTGGCGGGTTTGTCGATGGGCGGGATTGTTGCCATGGAGGTTCTGCGTCAGGCCCCCGAGCGTATTGAACGCCTGGCCTTGCTGGACACGAACCCGATGGCCGAGCTGCCCGATGTCAAAGCCCGCCGTGCTCCGCAGATGGACGCGGTGCGCGAAGGGCGGCTGTGGCATGTAATGCGAGACGAAATGAAGCCCAACTATCTTGCAGACGGGCCGCGTCAGGGGGCTGTTCTGGATTTGTGCATGGAGATGGCAACTGGTCTGGGCCCTCAAGTCTTTCTGCGTCAATCGCAAGCCTTGATGGACCGACCCGATCAACGTGCAACCTTGGCTGCCTATACTGGACCCGCGCTGGTTCTTTGCGGTCGAGAGGACGGGTTGTGCCCGGTCGAGCGCCACCAGTTGATGCACGATCTACTGCCAAACAGCGTACTGCACGTCATTGATGGGGCTGGTCACCTGCCCACATTGGAGAAACCAAACGAAACAACGGCGGCTTTGGCGCGCTGGTTGGAGGACATATGACACCATCCCTTTTGTCACTGTTGCGCAAAGTGGATACGCCCACTGTCTGCAACGCCATAGAAGTCGCTCAGGGTAAGCGAGGATTTGACAGATTTACGCGCGGTACCATGATGTGTTCGGCCCCGAATGAGCCTGCAATCGTGGGCTATGCGCGCACGGCAAAAATTGCAGCGGTTGCTCCCCCGACCGAGGAGCCCGACGTTATCCGTGCCAGACGCATGGACTATTACAAATACATGGCTGAAGGCCCCGCGCCCTCGGTCGCTGTGATAGAAGATGTGGATTACCCCGACTGCATCGGCGCCTATTGGGGCGAGATTAACACCACCATTCACAAAGGGTTTGGCATGTCAGGGGCGTTGACCAATGGCGTAATGCGCGATCTTGGTGATCTGCCAGACGGATTCCCGGTTGTTGCAGGCTCAGTTGGTCCAAGCCATGGTTTCGTCCATGTACGCGATCTGGACACGCCGGTCTCGGTTTTTGGCATGACGGCAGATCCAGGTGATTTGATCCATGCGGATCGACACGGCGCATTGGTCATTCCCGAGGATATCGTCGATCAGCTGGAAGGCGCGATCCAAAAGCTGCTAACGACAGAGCGTATCATTCTGGACGCCGCCACCCAGCTGGGTTTTGATTTCGACGCGTTCGAAACCGCATGGACGGCCTTCGAAAAAGCAAGGGTCTGAACCCGGACTGCTGTGTTTTAAAGCTGCGAACCGATCGGTAAAATGGCCAGAACACCCGAGACTATGTGATCCCACGCCGATCCTGTCGGCTCGGCGTCATATCGCAGGACAGTGCCGTCCTGTTGCCGGGTTGTCCAAACCAGTTTGCCAGCCTCTTCAAGTGTCACGTTGTACGTGTACGCGGGCAGCGCCTCGTCCAGCGCGCCCATTGTCCGAACCGCCAAGTCGGGCGAATCGATCAGGATGCCCATCTCGGTGTTGATGTTGACGGATCTGGGATCCCAATTGAACGACCCGACGAAAACGTAGCGATCATCAATGGTGAATGCCTTGGAATGCAGACCCGAACGGGATTGTGCCCAGTTAATACCGCGTTGTTGAACCTGATAGGCATCCGGGCGCAGCTCGTACAGCTCGACGCCGGCGCGCAACAGGGCGCGGCGCTTTTTGGCGTAATGGGCATAGACCGGCGCCACGTCGTTTGACGCCAGCGAATTGGTGACGACCTTGATATCGACACCGCGGTTTTCCAGCTCGGACATCCATGCAACCCCTTTGTTTCGAGGCACAAAATACGCCGAGATGATGTTGACCTCGTTTTGAGCGGTCTCAAAATAGGGCAACAATTGCGACGCGAGTATCTGTTCGGGATCATCCGCGCCGGCTGCTTTGGATGGAGGGTCGGCGTATAGCCGGGCCTGAACCCAATCAACCGACAATGCGTTGCCGGCAAAGGTCTCTTGCGCTGACCTGCGCAGGGCGTTGCCATAAGGCGTATCGCGCGCCTCGTCGACAAGGTCATCCAGCCGGTCGCGTGCCTCGTTCAGTGAAACGCCCTGGGGTTCATCAATCACCACAGCGGCTGGAACGGCGAATTCACTGTTCCAGTAGGTATCGAAACTGTCCGAGACCTGACGGACCACTGGGCCAGTGGCCAGCACATCCAGATCCGCATAGTTCATTTCCTCGCGGGCCAGAAAATACTCGGCACCGATATTGCGCCCACCTACAATGGTGAATGTATTGTCTGCGGTCATCGACTTGTTATGCATCCGTCGGTTGATGCGTTTAAAGTCGGTCAGACCGGCGATCAGCAGGCTTTGATCTCGCCAGAACGGGTTGAATAGCCTGATCTCGATATTCTCATGCAGATCAAGGGCGGCAGTCATCGCATCGTATCCGGACGTGTCCATATCGTCCAACAACAGGCGCACGCGGACACCCCGGTCCGCAGCACGCAACAGGCTTGCAGCAAACAGATGCCCGGTCGGATCGTCGTGTAGCAGATAGTATTGCGCATCAATCGTTTGCTCTGCCGCTGCCGCCATCAGCAGCCGAATGACCAGCGCCTGTTCCCCATCGCTGACAAGTCGTACGCCCGATCGCCCGTCGCCAGGATCGCCCAACCTTCTGGCCGCGCGGTAAAGCTGGCTTGTCGGTTCGGCGGCGACGGATCGCGTCACCGTCTTTTCATAGGTCCGGGACGTGGGCGCGCATGCAGCAAGGACCAGCGCCCAGCAGACATGAACCATGATGATCCATGACTTCATGAGTTTTTTCCGATCTTCATACTGACAGTGACACTCTAAACGGGCTGTTTTTCAAGGTTGTTGTTTTGAATCTCTGCAAATTGCCTGCGGCTGCGGTTCGATTGCAGATGCCGTTTGGCCCGTTCCTCAGGGATCTCTGTCGGATTTGTGATTGTTGAATTCATCGGGTTCTGATCATCTGCGATCTGAAAAAACCTATGCTCAGCCGATGGAAAGACGCGGATATGAAATTGGAATTCCACCATATCAACTTTGTCTCGCAAGATGTGGATCGCCTCCACGATTTTTACACAGGCGTTCTTGGGTTGGATGACATCCCGATCGAGAATTTCCCACGATCCGAGGATACGAAGGATCGGGGCTATAGCGGCAAGATCCGCTTTGCGACCGATGGGCAGATGCAGATGCACCTGGCCGAGAAAGACCTCGGCGTCGCCTTTAAGCATGGCGAAACGATAAACCCGGTCGAACGCGGCCACATCGCTTTTAGAACTGATGATATCGCGGCCTTCATGCAACTACTGGACGACAACGGCATTACCTATTCGGATTATGGAACTGCCTTTGCCAAAGAATGGCATCAGGTGTTCTTTCACGACCCCGAAGGCAACGTCATCGAAGTACATCAGGCGGTCTGAGTTTGGGTCTTAGGATGTGGCCTCCTCGAACCGGTGCCGGGTGGCGTCGAGATGAGATTGCATCGCTGCGCGGGCTTTGCGGTGGTCGCGCTCCAGAACCGCCTGAATGATCTGCAGGTGATCTGAGGTCGCGGTCAGGTGATGGTGCATCTGATCTTCCAGCGGCCAAAGGTAGTGGTGGTTGAAGATCATCGAGATCGCGTCCTGAAACCCCACGATCAGCCTGTTGTCGGCATGCGCGTTCAGAAACCGATGAAACTTGGTGTCCAGGGCGGGGAAATCCAAGTCAGCGAAATCGGAGTGCGCCGAAATCTCGAGATGATCCTGTTTCAATCTGATGAGCCCGCCCCAGAACGGGTCATTCTCGGGGATTTGGCAGAGCTTCTCGACTGCTCTGCTTTCGAACATCACGCGGACCTCATGCAGCTCTAACGCGTATTTTCTGGTGACGCCTTCCAAAACCCATCGGCGGTGGTGGTCCTTGCGGACGAACCCGAACCGGCTGAGCCCGATCAGAAATTCGCGCATGGTCTGAACCGAGACGTTGAGCTGTCGCGCCAGAAGCCTCTCGTTCAGCAGCGCGCCCGGACCGATATCCTCACTTCGGATCATCTGCATGAACGTGGCCTCCAAGGCGTCGCGCATGTCCATGGTTTCACTTGCGTCGAAATAATCCCGCCGCTGAGGGACCCGAAGCAGTTGCCGGTCTGGCCCGGCCTGTGTCAATATCCCCGCTTTTTCCAACCTGTTCAGAATTGCGCGCGCGGTTGTTCTGCTGACATCCAATTGTCGCGCGATCGCCGAGATGTTCTGGATGCTGGGATTGGCGACCAAAGCGTCCAGCATGGCATTATAGGCGGCTTTGAAAACGCGATCTGGGCGTGCCATGGCCATGTTCCTGATGTTCAATAAGATGTTTTTAATAGGGTTAAAGACATTTGAGCGCAAGTTGCCGACGGAATATGATCCGGGCAACCTGCGCTGAACATCAGCTACGCATTTGGTGTCGTGGCGAGCGCGGGGTGCAATGACATCACTGATTCAGGACACCCGAAAATGACGTCGAACACCTATGTGCCCAGCGCGACACGCTATGCGGAGATGACCTATAATTATTGCGGCAACAGCGGTCTGAAACTGCCCGCGATCTCGCTTGGGCTGTGGCATAATTTTGGTGCTGACCGGCCTCACCAGTTGAAACAAAAGCTTTGTCGAACGGCATTTGACCTGGGGATCACGCATTTTGATCTGGCCAACAATTATGGCCCGCCTGCGGGCAGCGCTGAAGAGGCGTTTGGTGAAATCCTGAAAAATGATTTTGCCGGTTACAGGGATGAATTGGTGATCTCGTCCAAAGCCGGATATGACATGTGGCCAGGCCCTTACGGCGAATGGGGCAGCCGGAAATACCTGATCGCGTCCTGTGACCAAAGCCTTCGGCGGATGGGTCTTGATTATGTGGATATCTTCTATTCGCATCGGTTTGATCCGAACACGCCGCTCGAAGAAACCATGGGCGCGCTGGATCAGATCGTACGCTCTGGCAAGGCGCTTTATGTGGGGATTTCGTCCTATAATTCCCAACGCACGCGCGAGGCTGCGGCGATCCTGAAGGACCTTGGCACGCCCTGCATCATTCATCAGCCCAGCTACAACATGATTAACCGGTGGGTTGAGACGGACGGGCTGAAAGCCAATCTGCAAGAGTTGGGGATCGGGTCGATCGCGTTCACCCCTCTAGCGCAGGGGATGTTGACCGGCAAGTATCTGAGCGGCGTGCCCGAAGGCAGCCGAGCAACCGAAGACAAATCACTGAACCCCGATCTGCTGACCGAAAGCACGATCGAGAACCTGCGCAATCTGGATGCGATCGCCAAGAGGCGCGGTCAGACGCTGGCGCAGATGGCGATTGCCTGGGTGTTGCGCGATGGCGGGATCACCACGGCGTTGATCGGTGCATCCCGCAGTGAACAGATCGTCGACTGCGTCGGGGCGCTGAACAATATTGAATTCACGGCCGATGAACTGGCCGAAATCGACCGCTATTCGCAGAATGGCGAGGTCAACCTTTGGGCTCAATCCTCGGACAGCTAAGTCCAAACGCCGGATCAGAAAAGGACTGAACATGAACAAACCCGTTATCGGATTCATTGGCGTTGGGCTGATGGGTCATGGCATGGCCAAAAACATCGTCGAAAAAGGATACCCCCTTGTGGTGATGGGGCATCGCAACCGACAACCCGTCGAAGATCTTGTGCAGCGTGGTGCGACCGAAGTCACCTCGGCGCGTGAAATGGCCGAGGCCTGCGACATCATCCATTTGTGCGTCTCGGGCAGCCCGCAGGTCGAACAGCTGATCCGTGGCGAAAACGGTATCCTGGCCTCGGGCAAACAAGGGTTGGTGGTTGTTGATTGTTCGACATCGGATCCCGTGTCGACCTTGCAACTTGTGCATGAGCTGCGGGCTGCGGGCATGGATCTTGCAGACGCACCTTTGGGCCGAACTCCGAAAGAGGCCGAGGCCGGAACGCTGGATACAATGGTCGGCGCATCGCCCGAAACCTTGGCGCGCATCAAACCGGTACTGGAATGTTGGGCCGGTCTGGTCGTGCACATGGGTGAGGTCGGGATGGGTCACAAGATGAAGCTGGTCAACAACTTCGTCGCCATGGGCTATGCTGTTCTGTATTCCGAGGCGCTGGCCGTTGCCCGCAAGGCTGGGCTGACCGTTGAACAGGTGGATTCTGTTCTGCGTCCCAGCCGCCTGTCCAACGGGTTCTACGATACATTCATGAAATGGACGCTCGAAGGGGACGAAAACGCCCATCGCTTTGCCATCACGAACGCGCATAAAGACATGCGGTATGTCGCGAACCTGGCCAATAGTATCGGCGCGGTCACGCCGGTACAGGCGACTCTGCGTAACGCGTTTGCGGCGATGGAGGCTGCGGGTCGGGGTGACGACTATGTACCCATGCTGGCTGATTTCGTTGCGGAAACCAATGGTCTGACCACGGACAAGTCCAAAGCTTAGGGCTGCACGCGCGGATGTGGCGCATTCCTCCTGTCAGGCAACGCCCTTATCCCGGTTCTCAACGGGATAGGGGACAAAAATGGACAGCAGCTCCCAAGAGGAAGATGGATCACTGAAGCGGCCTCTGGCCGTTGCATTTGTGATTGGCATCGCTTTGGCGATCATTCTGTCAGTTTTTCTGTATATGTCTCGCGAAACCGGGAACCGGATAGGTGACATGCGAATGGCATGGCAGGACTATTCGGTCGAGACCACACCGCGTGGCTATTGGATATCGGACATTCGCGAAGACTTTGGCTATGGCGGATTGATCCACAACTTTAAGAACTATGTGCTGCGCAATGACCCCGATTTAGGTCCACGCCTGCGACGGCAGTCCCAAAGCCTGCTGGATACCATCGCGGCCTATCGCGCCTCGAACCCATCCCCCACTGAATTGGAAGCGTTAGCGCAGATCGAAGCCGTGGCCATGGAATACACTGGCAATATCCCTTTGATCGAGGAGGGTATCGCCGCAGGCCTGAGCGCAGAGCAGATCGATGCGTTGGTGCGTGTGGATGACCGCGACGCCCTGGCGGCGTTGCAGACCCTCGAAACCCTGTGGGTGCAAGAACGCGACCGCAGTCTGTCCAGTATGGTGCGCGCGTTCTTGGACGGAGAACGTCTGGTCCGAAATTTCTCGTTTCTGCTGGTGGGGTTGATCGTTTTGGTGGGCGTGATCGCGATCCTGACCACTTTGCTGATCGCCAATATCTTGCGCACCAACCGTCGCCTGAAGGCCGAACTTGCATTGCGTGAACAAGTGGAACTGGCCGAGCGCAAACTGGCGCGGGCGGTTGAACAAAGCCCGGCCTCGATCATCATCACCGACACCGATCTGAGGATTGAATACGCCAACCGAAAGTTCTTTGACCTCAGCGGGTACGGTCCGCACGAGGTCTATGGCCATTCGCCCAAAATGCTGCAATCGGGGCATTCGGGGCAGGGGGTCTATAGCGACCTGAAGGCCAAGCTGAAAAGTGGCCAAAGCTGGTACGGTGTGTTTCGCAACTTGCGCAAAGATGGGACGCATTACTGGGTTTCGACCGCGATTTTCCCGCTGGTCGATCAGAATGGCAGCATCACCCACTATATCGGTATCGGCGAGGACATGACCGAATCCCGCCGCACGCGCGAGCAATTCGCGCAGGTCCAGAAGATGGAGGCTGTGGGCATTCTGGCAGGTTCGGTCGCGCACGACTTCAACAACGTGCTGATGAGCGTGATCGGAAATGCCGAGCTGATCGAGTTGGACGCCGAGGACAACGAGGACATTCAGACCTCGGTCAACCATATTCGTATCGCGGCACGTCGCGCTCAGGCGCTTGTGCGCAAGATGCTGACCTTTGCCCGCCAGCGGCCTCGAAATCCGCAACGCGGCGATATGGTCAAAGCCACGCAAGAGGCGTTGGACCTGATCAAGGTTGCCGCGCCTCCCAGCGTGAAGACCCGCTTTGACATCGACATTGAACAGGCTTTTGCTGAATTTGACGGTACACTGTTTTTTCAGACCCTGCTGAATCTGTGCCACAACGCGTTCGAAGCCGTCGGCGATCACCCGGGCGACGTTGTGTTGCGCATCAGTCAGGCCGAGGATGAATCCCTTGACGATCTGCCGGACGATGCGATTGGGGTGATCCGACTGGATGTGACCGATGACGGGCCGGGGATGACGCCCGAGGTGCAAGAGAAGATATTTGAACCCTTCTTTTCTACCAAACCGGTCGGGAAAGGCACCGGTCTGGGTATGGCGATCGTCCGCAACAGCGTCGAGGAATGCCGCGGGCGGGTCGAACTTTCCTCGACGCCGGGCAAGGGGACCCGGTTCAGCCTGTTCTATCCCATGATGCCGATTCTGAGTGCGCAACAGCAGCAAGAGGCCCGCGCCGTCACCGGGGACGAACACATCCTGCTGGTCGATGACGATGAGAACATTCTATATGTCACGCGCCGGTTGCTGACGCGCTATGGCTACCGGGTCGAGGCCTATTCGCAACCAATGCGCGCGTTGGACGCCTTTCGGGCGGCGCCCGACAGCTATGATGTGATCGTGTCAGATTTGATGATGCCAGAGCTTATGGGCACTGACCTTATCGCCTCGGTCCAGGCCGTCCGACCGGATGTTCCGACGATTCTTGTCAGCAGTTATTTCGATGATGCAGACAGTCCGGCTGAAAGCGATCAAACGGTGCGGGTGCAAAAACCGTATGATGTTCAAAGTCTTGCACGTATTATCCGGAGCCTTATGGCCTAGGGTCTCGTTACATTTCTTCACAACTCTTCACACTCTTTAATCCATTTCAAATTCTGGTGACACATCTGCCCCCTAAGGTTCGCTCAGCCGGTCCTCGGCCAAACCGAGTGATCGGAATAGCGATAAAGGGGCTTTTAGATGATGACCAAAGCCAGAACATGGTTCTCGGCGCTGTCGACAGTTTCGCTGCTGACGATGAGCGCTGCGTTCCCGGTTCACCAGGCCCAGGCGGATGAGCCGGGCCCGGTAGAAGCCATAGAGTTCGACCCAGCCAAGGCGGCCCTTGGCAAACGACTTTTCTTTGATCCGCGACTGTCCGGCGACGCTGCGCTGTCCTGTTCCAGTTGCCACCAGCCGGAAAACGGGTTCACCGACGGGCAGGCCCTGTCGGATGCCTATACGGGCAACCTGCATTTCCGCAATGTGCCCACGCTGATCAACAGCGCCAAGCGCGAGGCATGGTTCCATGACGGGCGGATAGGCACCAACCTCAATGACGTGACCCGCGAAAGCATCACCGAGACATATTCCATGAACATGGACATGCGTCTGATGCAGGAACGCATCAAGCAGGACCCGGTCTATGTCGAGATGTTCGAAGCTGCTGGATTTGGTGAGCCTTCGAACGGTGGCGTCCGCAACGCGATCCCGGAATATCTGAAAACGCTGATCTCGCGCGGTGCGCCCTTCGACACCGGAGAGATGTCGGACGCGGCCAAGGCGGGGTATGAGCTGTTCAACGCCAGCGGCTGTAATTCGTGCCACTCGGGCGAACGGTTCACCGATGACCTGCCGCACAATATCGGCGTCGGTGACAACCCTGACATCTGGGCGGACCCGACCCGTCACATCACCTTCGTGACGATGATGAAGTTTCTCGGCGTCGAGAACTACATGAACCTGCGCGCCGACCCCGGAGCGTATATCCGCACCCACACTGCAGACACCTTCGGCACCTTCATAACCCCCACACTGCGCGAGCTGACCTATACCGCGCCGTATATGCACAACGGCACGATGGAAACGCTCGAAGATGTGGTGGCCTTCTACAACGCCGGTGGCGGTGACGATGAAAACAAGGATCCGCGCATCAAGCCGTTGAACCTTTCCGAGACCGAACAAGCGCAGCTGGTGGCCTTCCTGAAGGCACTGTCCGGCGAGCCGCTGACCGGGCCCGAATTCGTCGCCGAAGAGATCGATACGGACTACGCGCCGATCGAAAACTGGCGTGAAACGACAAACTGAGGAGTGGACCCATGAAAGACCTTAAGTCTTACCTTTCAGGCACAATCGCCACCGCTGCCTTGTTTGCTGCCATCGGTTCGCAAGCCTTCGCTGCGGACAGTATCGCGATTGAGGCCGGTATCGGCGGCGCAGACCCCGACCCTGATGCGCCATTGGTGGCGCTAGGCGAGCCTCCCATCCCGCTGGACAACCCGCAGACCGAGGCCAAGATCGAGCTGGGCAAGATGTTGTTTTTCGATCCGCGTCTGGGCGGGAACGAGACAACGCCGTGTTCGGCCTGTCACCTGCCCGATGTGGGCTGGGACGTCGAAGCGCCGATCTCGTTCGGTTATCCGGGCACGACTCACTGGCGCAACAGCCAGACCATCGTGAACTCGGCTTATTACGGCAAGCTGTTCTGGGCGGGATCAAGTAAAAGCCTTGAAAGCCAGGCCAAATCCGCTGCAGGCGGTGCGGTCGCCGGCAACGGCGAGGCCGACATGATGGAGGCCCGTCTGGCCTTTGTGCCCGCATATGTCGAACGCTTTAACGATGTCTTCGGCGATCAATGGCCGCGCATCAGCAACGCGTGGCGCGCCATTGCTGCGTTTGAACGCACCATCGTTCAGACCGACACGCCCTTCGACAACTACCTGCGCGGGGATGATGCGGCGTTGACCGAGGAACAGAAACGCGGGCTGGAGCTGTTTACCGGCAAGGCGCAATGTTCCGAATGCCACAACGGCGCTCTACTGTCGGATGAGAAGTACTACAACACCGGCGTTCCACCTTATAGCGGCTGGGAAGATGACGGTCTGGCGCAAGTGACCTTCCGGTATGAGCTCTATGCCAAAGGCTCGACCGAGGATTTCTATCGCCATACCAAAGACGACCCCGGTTTCTATTTCCGCACCAAGGAAAAGGCCGATCTGGGCAAGTTCCGCACGCCAAGCCTGCGCTACACCCTCTATACCGAACCCTACATGCATAACGGCATGTTGGAGACGCTCGAGGACGTAGTTGAATTCTACAACCAGGGCGGTGGCGAGAATGAATTCGCAGCAACCAAATCCGATCTGATCCAGCCGCTTGGCCTGAACGATCAGGAAAAGGCGGATCTGGTGGCCTTCCTGAAATCCCTGTCCGGTGACGAGATCTTGGTCGAAGAGCCCGATCTGCCGGATTACCAGCCGCTTTCTGCGGTTGCAGCAGAGGAGTAAGCGTCATGAAAGATCATAACGCAACCGGATGCAGCTGTTCTGGCGAGGCCAAAAAGGCCTGCACCGTGAACCGCCGCCAGTTCCTGTTCGCCTCGGGCGCAACAACCTTTGCCGTGATGGTGGCCATGCCCACTCGCCACGGTCAGGCAGAACAGGTGCCCGCATTGGTATCCACCTATCCGCGCAAGCTGATCGGCAAACTGTCCGAGCTGGAACAGGATGTCCCGGTCGAGTTCTACTACCCGGATGAGGGCGACTACTCGGACTCGATCCTGGTCAAGACCGGAGTGGAAAGCGGCGGTGGCATCGGTCCGCAAAAGGACGTTGTGGCCTTCAACCTCACCTGCACCCACCAGGGCGGGTCGATGTATGACAGCTACAAACCCGAACATAAGGTGCTGGGCCCGTGCCCGCTGCACCTGTCCACCTATGACGTGACACGGCATGGCATCCTCGTTTCGGGGCAAGCCTATCAGTCGCTGCCGCAGGTCCTTTTGGAACTGGACGGTGATGACATCTACGCCGTCGGCATGTTCGGCCTGATCTACGGCCGCTACGACAACCTGATTGCATAAGGGAAGGGGATACTCACATGGCAACCCCGTATTACGTACCCGAAACCAACGTCCCGCTGCCGCCCAAAGGCGCCGAGGTCATCTCGACCGCCTGCGACTACTGCATCGTGGCCTGTGGTTACAAAGTCTACCGCTGGCCCGTGACGGCCAAACCCGGTGGCCCCACCGCAGACGAAAACGCCTTTGGCGAGGATTTCCCTGTTGCACCGCTGGGTGCATGGGTCGCGCCGAACCAGCACAATATCGTTCTGCACAAAGGTCAGCCGCACCACGTGGTGATCATCCCGGATAAGGACACGCAATACGTCAACACCGACGGCGACAGTTCCTTGCGGGGCGGGTGTATTGCGCAGAAATGCTATAACCCGCAGACACCGACTCGTGATCGCCTGAAGACACCGCTGATGCGGATCTATGGCACGCTGATGCCGGTTCCGTGGGATTTGGCGCTGGATGTGGCGGCTGAGGTGGGCAACCACGTCATCGCCAAGCACGGCACCAATGCCTATGGCGTGAAAACCTTCAGCTATCAGTATATCGAGAACACCTATGCGATCTCGAAATACGCGCTGCGCCACATCAACACCGCGAACTTCACCTTCCACGACACGCCGTCCGACGTGACCTCGACCCCCGGTTTCCGGGATGCGGGTTTCGACAACTTCGGCCCGTCCTACGAAGACTGGCGTGATGCGGAAACCCTTCTGGTTTGCGGCACCGACCCGTATGAGACCAAGACCATCCTCTATACCCAGTGGATGATGAAGGGGATGCAGAACGGTCAGAAAGAGATCTATCTGATCCCGCGCAGCTCGGCCGGTGTGGCCCATGCGGTCAAGATGGGTGGCTTGCATATCGACGTTCTGCCTGGCACTGACCTGCTGGTCGTCAACGCCATTGCCCGCGTCATCGTGGAAAATGGCTGGGAAGACAGCGACTGGATCAAGAAATGGGTCAACAACAAGTGGGAAAGCTCATCCGGCTTCGGTCAGGGCACCCGGAACACGCCATGGCAGTGGCGTACGACCTGGGGCAAGTTCCAGACCAAAGGCTTTGAAGACTGGAAAGAGTGGCTGCTGTCGCAGGACGAGTTCTCGCCTGAAAATGCTGCCGCCATGGCCGAAATCGACGTGCAGAAAATCTATACTGCCGCCGAATGGCTGGCCAAACCCAAGGCGGATGGCACACGGCCCAAAACCTCGGTCATGATCGAGAAAGGGTTCTACTGGTCCAACAACACCGGCAACACACAGGCGATTTCCGCGCTGGGCATCATCTGTGGCTGTGGCGGTCGTCCGGGTCAAGTCATTGGCCGGGCCGGTGGTCACCAGCGGGGCGGCGTGAAGGGCGGGAAATACCCGCGCAACAAATCGCCTGAGAAACTGCCGGGCCGCCGTCGCCGCGCCATGGATACCGACCGGTATCTGATCGCAGGTCATACCCGTATGGCCCATGTGATCGGCACCACCTGGATCCAGTCCATGTGCGGCAGCCAGCAACTGGCCGACAAGTTCGAGGAGCTGACCGTCCGCAACCCGCACCAGATTGCCTCTTTCGACAAGCAAGAGATGATCGATACGCTGAAGGCCCGCGCCGACAGCGGCGGTATGGTGGTGATCAACCAGGACATCTATCTGCAGGACCCGATCGGCAACCGTTACGCCGACATCGTGTTCCCCGCAGCGACCTGGGGCGAAGAGGACTTCTTGCGCGCCAACGGCGAACGCCGTCTGCGCCTGTACCAGAAGTTCTATGATGCGCCCGGTGCGGCGAAACCCGACTGGTGGATCATTGCGCAACTGTCACAGCGGATGGGCTTTGACGGGTTCGACTGGCAGAACTCGAACGAGGTCGCCGAAGAGGCCGTGCGCTTTACCCGCGGGTCGCGCAAGGACTTCCACGCCGTCTATCGTTTGGCCAAGAAAGAGGGCAAAGGCCTGCACCAGAAGGTCCGTGAGTTTGGCACCGATGGGGTTCAATGCCCGGTCATGCTGGATACCGATGGGGTCACGCTGATTGAAACCAAGCGTCTGCACGACACAACCCGCGAACTGCCCGATACCGGTGCGGCTGGCGCGGATGTGTTCAACAAGAAGCTGACGCATTTCAACAGCCAGACCGGCAAGTGCAACATCCAGAAATCGCCGTGGGGTCTGTTCTCGGACTATTGGGAATGGCTGAAACCCAACAAGGAAGAAGGCGAGTTGTGGGCGACCTCCGGTCGGATCAACGAACGCTGGCAGTCTGGCTTTGATGACCGTCGCCGCCCGTATATCGTGCAGCGCTGGCCGGAAAACTGGGTTGAAATCCACCCCGATGATGCAGCTGAGCGTGGCATCGAAAGCGGCGACTATGTGATGGTGTATTCGGAACGTGTTCCGGGCAACAAGCACACGCTGCTGGGTGTGGAAGGCGACGACTTCCAGTTCTCGAAACTGATGGAGAACGGGCATATCGAACTGACCAAAGCGGCGATCACAGCCGTGGCCATGGTCACGCCCGCCATCAAGAAAAGCGTGGTCTACATGGACTTCCTGCACATGCAGCAGCCCGCGAACGCGCTTGAGGGCCGGATCGTCGACTGGATCAGTGGCAACTACAACTACAAGATGGGCGTTGCCAAGCTGCGGAAACTGGGGCCGAGCCCCTACAAGACCTCGTTCCGCACGATGTCCTTCGCTCCGCGCGACATCGCCTGACGGCTTTCCGGGGGGCGGTCGCCATGCCGCCCCCCGGGTCTGGTCCCACTGCAGAAGGGACCATGGGCCGGGCGTCCCCGGCCTAACTGGAAGGCAGGTATCGGTTGGGAAATCTGCCTTCCACTTTCACCCAACCCCACCCAACCCCACCCAACCGCAAAACATGGCAGACCCGATATGAACATGCATTCCGATACCGCCCTGCGTGATGAGGCCACCAGCCTGTTCTCTGACTACGCAAAATCCGAATATGACGTGATCCGCCTGCGCGCCATTCAGGCCCTGAGTGCCATTGGCGCCGCCAATAGTCCGGCTTTGGTCGAGGCTTTGCTGGATGACGATGAAGACGTCCGTCAGGACGCCGCCCAAGCGCTGGGCGCGCTGGGTGTTCAGGACGCAGCACCGCAACTGCTGGAAAACCTGATCCACGATCCGTGTGGCGAGGTAAAACTGGCCTGCGTCACCGCTCTGGCCGAGTTGAAATCCGAAGACGCAGCGCCCTATCTGCGCACCCTCGTCACCGGGCGCGGCGAGGACATCACGTGGGACGAGGATGAGCTGCACCAGGACGAATGGGACGATTGGCTGGACACGCAGATCGCTTCGATCAAGGCGCTGGGCCGGATGGGCGACGTGGCGGCGATCGAACCCATCGTCATGGCCCTGATGGACGAAGACGGGCAGGAACTAGGCGATGTGGCGTGTGAGGCGCTGGGCCGGATTGGCGAGGCATCAGTGCCGACGCTGGGCGTGTTCACCCAATCCTCGAACCGCCGCCTGCGCCACCGCGCCCTGCGCACTCTGGCCACCATCGGCGGGGCCGAAGCCGAAGCGATCCTGCGCAAAGCCACCACCGACAAGGATGGGGCCGTGCGTCTGATCGGTTATGAGGCGCTGATGCCAACCGATGCTGCTGTGGTCGAACAGGCGCTGACGGACGCGGTAGAGGACATCCGTATTGCCGCGCTGAACCAGGCTGGGTTTTCGGAACCCGAGCTGCTGGACCGCATGATGCGCGACCCCGGTGCCAAGGTGCAACTGGCGCTGATTGAGCGGCTGGATCGCACAACGCCGATTGCCGACCAGGACGATCTGCGCTGGCAGGTGCTGGATTTCCTCGCCACCGGTCAACAGCCCGAAGTGTCCGCGCAGGCGCTAGGCCTGCTGGCGGCGCTGGCTCCGGAATTGGTGGCGGATCGGCTGAATGCGCTTTTCTCGGTCGATGCCGATGACCTCAAGGCCGAGCGCCTGCAATGGGCTATCGTCGATGCGCTGGCGAACTCGCCCCTTCGTGAGGCGGCAGAATGGCTGCAACGCGCCTGCCGCGCGCCCTTCCGGTCAGTACGGTTGAAGGCCGTTGCGTCGCTGGCGATGATCGTAACGGATGCCGACCGTCCGCATGTGAACCAGCAACAAGGGCGCGAGTTGCTGCTGTCCTTTGCGCTGGCCCCGATGCCTGTGGCTGCCGACGAAGCCGCAGAAGAAGAGACCCCGCAAACCGATATCGCCGCGCTGGAAGAGGCCGGGTTGGATGTGTCCGAGGGTGGTGAGAATGGTCCGACCTCAAGCCTCGGAGCAATTCTGGGACATGACGCGATTGCCGCCGAGATGACTCAGGAAGCGCAACAGGATGAGGTGCAACCCCTGACTCCGCGCGAACAGGCGCTGCTGGCCAAGGCGACCCGTCACCCCAAACGCCGCCGCGTGGCGCTGGATGACGATGCTGATGCGCTGCAGCGTGAAACCCGCATGTCCGCCATCCGCCTGTTGGGCGAGGTCAAGGGAATGCAGGTCATGCTGGCGCAGATTGCGCAAGACCCGGAAACCGAGATCGCGCAGCAGGCGTTTGCCGCGCTGGGTGTGGCCGTCGCGCGCCATGGTGCGGAATTGGATCAAGACCAGCTAGTCGATTTGATCACCAAGGGGTTGTCGCACACGGACTCCGCGCTTTCTCTGCAAGCATTGAAGCTGCTGCAACAGGCTGATCTGCCGCCGCAGGACAACCTGCGGGGTAAGCTGCGTGCGATGGTGAAAACCGGCGATACGCCGTTCCGCATCGACGCGATGCATATCCTGACCCGATGGGACGGCACGCCTGACGTGGCGCGCAGCCTGTTGGATGATGTCTCGGCCCCTGTCCGTCAGGCAGCCATGCGGCTGCTGTCGGAAACCGCGCCGGATCAGGCAGGGGCGGCCATCGTACCTTTCCTGCTGGCCAACCCCGAGCAGCGTATTGTGACCTATGTCAAGGACAGCGCCCCAGCGATCGTGTCCATTGGCCGCGAACTGCTGGCCGAACTGCGCGACGAAGACCGACGCGCGCAATGGCCGGTGATGATAAACGCATTGGCTGATCTGTTGGGGGAACCTGCACGGGCAGCCTGAATGCCCGGAGGGACAGATGAGCATTTCGCTGAAACTGGCTGCAGCGATATTGGCGGGCGCAATGACCATTGCTCCCGCCCTTTATGACGATGACCTCCCTGACGTTGCCGTCGTTCACCAGATCATCGACCTGAGTGCAGACACCCCGGCCCATGCGTTTCGATTCGAACCCAAGTTCCTGCAAGTACCCGCTGGTTCCACGGTGCGGTTCAAGGGCTCGACCGGGCGGCATACGGTGACATCCATCCGTCCGATGATCCCCGAGGACGCACGCAGTTTCGAAATTCGCGGCAAGCCCGAGCTGGATCTGACCTTCGAGCATGAAGGCGTCTATGGCATTCGCTGCCGCGTTCATGGCCGGCATGGCATGGTTATGCTGTTGGTGGTGGGCGACCCCAACGCAAATCTCGAGGACGCCCGCGCCCACCTGCCCAATATCGGCGAGGCAGAGCGCGCGGGGTTCGAGGAACTCTTTACATATCTGGAGGCTCAAAATGGCTGATGGCTGCGCCTGCGACCGGCAGGCTCATATGTTTCTGACGGTTTCCCAGGCCCTGACCAAGGGCCTGTCGGTGGCCGACCCGATCACCGAAACGGAAACCCTGCCGTTGATTGACGCTATTGGGCGGGTGCTGGCCGAGGATTGCACCAGCAAGGTGGATATGCCCGCTTTTGATAACTCGGCCATGGATGGCTATGCGGTGCGCATTGCCGATTTGGGCGATGGTCCGCTGTTTGAACTGCCCGTCGCGGGACGAATCGCTGCCGGGGATAGCGGGGCGCATGACGCGCCTGCGGGCAGTGCGCTGCGGATATTCACGGGCGCGCCGGTCCCGCCGGATTTCGACGCCATTTTGATGCAGGAAGACTGTGATGCCACCGTCTCAGGCATTCGGTTCTCGCGCCGCCCCAAGCCAGGCCAGCACATCCGCCGTGTGGGCGAAGACCTGAAGGCTGGCGCCCCGATCCTGCGCCGTGGTTGTGAGATCACGGCGCGCGAGGCCGCCGCGCTGGCATCGTCCGGCTATGGCGAGGTCACGGTTTATCGCAAGCTGAAAGTCACGATCTTTTCCACCGGTAGCGAGCTACAACAACCCGGCGAGGCGTTGGGACCGGGACAGATCTACAACTCGAACCGCTACATGCTGCGGGCGCTGCTGGACAAGCCGTGGATTGCCCTGACCGACAAAGGCCCGGTCGAGGACAACCCCGCCAAGCTGGAACAGGTGCTGCGAGAGGCTTGCGACAGCTCTGACCTGATCATTACCACGGGCGGCGTATCGGTCGGAGATGAAGACCACATGCCGCGTCTGTTCGAGGCCATCGGCGGCAAGCCGGATGTGATGAAAGTGGCGATGAAACCGGGCAAGCCGATAATGTTCGGGCGGCGCGGGGATGCGCTTTATGTTGGGCTGCCGGGCAATCCGGTTTCGGCCTATGTCACATGGCAGATTGTTGGATCGCACATGATGGCGCGGCGCGCCGGTTTGCATCACGCGTCTCAGACCCCGGAACAAGCGGTTCTGTCCGAGCCGCTGAGCCGCCGGGCCGGTCGTCAGGAATACCGACCCGTTGTGATTGAGGGGGCAGAGCCTGACGGAACACCGCGTCTGCGCCTGATGGCGGCGTCCTACAGCGGACGTGTTGCGCTGTTGGCGCAGTCGGATGGGCTGGCGGTGATCCCTGCGGAAACCGAAGCCTTGCCGCAGGGCCATAGCTTGTCTTTCCTGCGGTTCTGATGCCGGGGCAGAGCTCGTTCTTGCAAGTGTCGGGGGGCTGCGGCTACAACAGTTCCGCGCCAGCCCACTTTGCCCGCCCGGACTCGAATATGGTTCAAGAACATATCCTTGTGGTCGATGACGACCCGCAGATCACGTCTTTTCTGCAGCGTTACCTTGAAAAGCAGGGCTGCGCAGTCACGTGCGTGGCCGATGGCGATGCGATGGATGCTGTTCTGGCGCGGGCCGAGGTTGATCTGATCCTGCTGGATATCGGATTGCCTGGCCGCAACGGTTTCGACATCACGCGCGAGTTGCGGATGAACTCAAACATTCCAATTATCGTGGTCTCCGGCCGGGATGAGATTTTCGACCGGGTCGTCGGGCTGGAATTTGGGGCGGATGACTACATCACGAAACCGTTCGAGGCGCGCGAGGTTCTGGCCCGCATCCGTACCGTTCTGCGTCGGTCAAAACCTGACGACAAACCCACCAACGGTTCTGAGTCCCAAACGATCACCTTCGGGAACTGGGTGCTGAACGTGAACGAGCGGACCCTGACCGCGTCCGGCGCGCCCGAGGCCACACCACTGACCACCACCGAATTCGAGGTGCTGTTGGCCTTTGTCACCAATCCTCATGTGGTGTTCTCGCGCGATCAGCTGCTGGACAAGGCGCGCGGGCGAGACATCGTCGTCGGAGACCGGACCATCGACGTCCATATCATGCGTCTGCGAAAGAAAATCGAAGCTGATCCCGCCGCGCCGGCCTTCATCAAGACCGTTCACGGGATCGGCTATTGCTTTGCCGCAAATGTCCGGAAAACTAGCGCCTAGTGCAGGTTTTTGTACATGAAAGTTGTGGGTTCCAGCCGGTCATCGAGCGGGTTGCGGCAATAGTTCGGAATCTCGCCGGCGATCTGGAAACCAAGGCTTTGATACAGTCGCAGCGACGGGTCTGAACTGCGCGTGTCCAGAACCAACACATTGCGCCCGAGTTGAGCAGCGCGCTCTTCTAAGGCGGCCATCAAAGCGCGGCCCAGTCCTTGGCGGCGGGCGTTTGGATGCACCAGCAGTTTAGCGACATCTGCCCTGTGCGGTTGGTTCGGCATTTTGACCGGTATAAGTTGAACCGTCCCCAAGACATACTGGGCGTTGCGGACCACAAATAGATCCAGCTCGTTCCCGGCAACACCGGACCATACATGGTTTAGCCAATAGGCGCGTGCTTGTTCAGGCGGAAAGGGCAGGATGAATCCTACGCTGGCACCGTCATGCACACAGGCGTGCAGAATACCCGCCAAATCGTCCAATGCGCCGTCCAGATCCGATGAGGTCAAACGTTCGATCATATCAGCACCAACAAGTAACGCGCACCGCGCTTGGTTGAGGTTTCAAACCGGGTCGAACCGGAAAGGTGATAACGCAGGCAATCTCCGGCCGTCAGGTCGTGCGCCACGCCGTCCACTGTTAGCGTCAAAGCGCCGTCCAGCATGATCAGATGGTGTTCCTGTCCCGGCTTCGGGGGTGCGTCATAGGTGATAACTGTCGAAGACGGCAGGTGCCCCTCCATGACCTCACCGTTCAAACCGGTGGCCGGGGGCGAAACCGACCGGCGCGTGAACCCGGTTTCAGGGTCGCGCCATTCAGGTTGACGTTCCAAGGGAACCCGTGGTGCAAAGCTGTCTTCCACCATCATCAACAGGCGCGACATGGGCAAGCCGTAGGCGGCACACAACCGGCCGAGCGTTTCTGCGGTCGGGCTCACGCCCCCCTTTTCGAGCCGGGATAAAGTGGCGCGGCTGACAGAGCTGCGTTCTGCCAATTGGTCCAAGGACCAACCGCGCATCAGGCGCAGCTCGTTTAATCGGTTGGCAAGGCGGTTCGATAGATCATCCAACATTTATCAAATATGAGAATCATTTCCTTTTTTGAGATTATTGGCGATTTTTATTCCAATACAACAAAAAAGAGCGCGGAAAACCGCGCCCTTTCCCGTTGTCTGGTCTAGAGGATTATTGCCAGCCAACTTCGTTGAAGATTTTTTGTGCTTCGGGGATGTTCTTGGCAACTTCGGACAGGTTCACTGTATCCGCTTTGAACTCACCCAGCGAAGCAACGTTTTCGGCCAGTGCGACACCTTCGACGGCGGGGAATTCATCATTGCCGTTCGAGAAGTAGACCTGTGCCTGTTCGCCTGCGAGGTATTCAAGGAATTTCACTGCGTTCTCTTTGTTCGGCGCATGGGCTGCGATGCCCGCACCTGACAGGTTCATATGGGCGCCTTCCGCGTCTTGTGCGGGAAACTGAATGCCGATCATGTCGATATCCGCGCTCAGGCCCTTCACGTCTTTACGCAGTGCGCGGGCGAAGTAGTAAGAGTTGGAAACGGCAATTTCGCATTCACCCGAGACGATCCCGCGCAGCTGATCGGTGTCACCGCCCTGCGGGTCACGTGCCATGTTGGCGACAACGCCTTCGGCCCAGGTTTTCGCGGCCTCGGCACCATGGTTGGTGATGATCGCAGCAAGCAGCGTTTGGTTATAGGTGTTGCTGGACGACCGGATGCAGACCAAACCTTTGTATTCCGGCTTGGCCAGATCCAGATAGTTGGCCGGCGGGTTCGCGACGTCGGCTTTGTCAAAGAAGATAATTCGCGCGCGTTGTGAGAAACCGTACCACTGGTTGTCTTCGTCCTGCAGGTTGGCAGGGATACGCTCTTCCAGAACCGCGCTGTCGATCACTTGCAGGATGCCTGCATTCTTGGCGCGGGCAAGGCGAGAAGTATCGACGGTCAGCAGAATGTCGGCAGGTGAGTTCGCACCTTCGGCTTCCATTCGGGCGATCAGCTCATCGGCCTTGCCTTCGATACGGTTGATGGTGATGCCAGTGGCCTCTTCAAAATCCGAATAAAGGCGTTCGTCGGTGTCATAATGGCGCGAGGAATAGAGGTTAAGCTCGCCCTCAGCCGCGGCAGAGGTCGCAATAAGGGCCGTCAGAGCGGCAGCAATACAAGTGGAGGATTTCAGCATCATGTGTCCCAACTTTGAATGTCGTGGCGGGTAATAACCCGACTGATTTGGTCAATTAAACGATTCTGGCGGGGATGCAAGAAAAACTGACAAAATTAGTTGGTCAAAATGGTCGCTGCTGGAAAGGCGCAACGCACTGACCTTGACGTGGGGAACCTCCGAAAGGCGTTAAGGGTGCCTACGTTGCAAAACAGCGGCCAGAATAATAGCCCATCCGAGTATACCCTGCCCGTGTGCGCTGAGGTTTTGCTGGTGTGAAAAAAGCAAAATTTCAAAGGGGATAAGGGCGTCTTTGGGTGGCCAGATGACCCATTGCAGCGGTAAATCCGGAATGATCATGCGATAGTACATGTAGTAAACCTGCGGCGAGGCCAACACGAACACCCAGAAAAGGGTCAGCGCCCACAGAAACCTTGCCCATATTGGCAAACGTCTCAGGCAGCGCCGTGCCAAAAGCACCATCATCAGAAACAGAGTGAGGCTGATGAAGACAAGCCCGACCTGTCCCCAAGCGGACAGATCAAAAAAGGAATCCTGACTGTACATGTTCGCCCTCCGCAAAGCCGGGCAAATAAGAAACCCGCCCACGCATGCAGGCGGATTTCAAACAGCGCAAGGCGAGATTTAGCTGAGTGGCGCGACGGCCAGAATCACAGTGAATTTCTCACAATAGATATACAGCTCGTTGTACTTGGAAACGTCGATGCCGGAAGGGATCTTGAATGAGGCTTCGCCCTTTTTAACGGTCAGCTTGTCGTGAATCTTGGAGCCCTTCGCGTATTTCTCGCCATTGCCAAAGCCGATTTTGATATCTGGCGGGTTCTTGCTGGGGTCGAAGACATAATCGCTTTTGAGCGTGACGGTGTCGCCGGAAACGGAAACCGTCCCCTTCACCTTATAGCCGCTGCGGCCGGAAAGGCTGCCGGTGCGTTCCTTGCCTGCGGCAAATACAGAAGGTGTTCCCAGTGTCAGAGCGGCTGCGGAAGCAAGCCCCAGCTGTACGAATTGGCGGCGTTTGATTGTCATAGCGAATTCCCTATCTCATTCTGCGACTGCAGGATGCTGCGCAGACAAAGGGGGCGCTGCCAACTCACATCGCGTCAAGGGAATGTGAGTATCTGAAACATGCAAGCGACCAGCTAAGCGGGAAATCAACGCAACATGCGATTTGAAAACAAAAAAACCGCACCCAACCGGCGCGGTTTCCCTGAATTCGATTTGTGCAGTTCTTAGCCCTGGCGAGCTTTGAACTTGCGCTGCGTCTTGTTGATCACGTAGACGCGGCCTTTGCGACGCACAATCCGGCAATCACGGTGCCGGTTCTTGAGCGAGCGGAGCGAGTTCTTGACCTTCATGGGTCTGTCTCCAATCTGCGGCGCCTTCATCAAAGACGTGGCCAGCGCCTGGGTTAATCGGGTGTCCCGGAGCCCCGGAACAGTGAAATCATGGTGGGCGGTACAAGGATCGAACTTGTGACCCCTTCGATGTCAACGAAGTGCTCTACCGCTGAGCTAACCGCCCACTTTACCTTTGCGTGCCCTGCCCCATAACGAAATGGGGCGCGGAACCCCGCGCCGGTAGCGGGGTCTATAAAAGGAGTCGCAAAGGGGTTCAAGGGGTTTGGTATAACTATTTTCCGGTCTATGTTCAGACCGAACCAAGGAGCCACCATGCCTAACGCCGCCTATGTATTGGATATGCCTGCCAAGCGCACGTCTTGTGTGGTCTTTGCTTCCCCGCATAGCGGCCGGAACTACCCTCAGGAGCTGATGGAGCGAACCATTCTTAGCCGCGACGTGATTCGATCCTCTGAGGATGCGTTCGTGGATCAGTTGTTCGCACCCGCTTCGGATTTTGGAGCGCCGCTGATTTCTGCGACAAAGCCAAGGGCTTATCTGGATCTTAACCGCAGTGCCGAGGAGTTGGATCCGGCGCTTGTGGAAGGCGCGCGTCGACAGGGGCACAATCCGCGCGTGTCCTCGGGGCTTGGCGTAATCCCCCGTGTGGTTGCGAATGGTCGCGCGATTTATCGCGGTAAGCTAACAATGGACGAGGCGCGGCTGCGCATCGATACCTGCTGGCGGCCATATCACACGCGACTCAAGGCATTGTTGGCCGAATCGCACAAGGCGTTCGGGCAGGCGATCCTTGTGGATTGCCATTCGATGCCGCACGAAGCTGTGGCCATGGCCGGCACCGCAAATTCGCGCCCTCAGATTGTGTTAGGGGACCGGTTTGGCGCCGCAGCCTCTGGCGAAGTCGTGGACCGTATCGAAGCCGCTTTTGTGGCCGCTGGTCTGACAGTGGCGCGAAACGCACCGTTTGCTGGGGCGTATGTGACGCAGACCTATGGTCGACCCGCGCGCGATCAGCACGCGGTGCAGATCGAAATAGACCGTTCGCTTTACATGGACGAAGCGCGGATTGAGCCAAATGGGAATTTCACCGCCTTTCGCGAGCTGTTGCGGCAGGTCATTTGCGAAATTACGTTGATCGGTGAAGAGCCTCTGCGCCTTGCGGCCGAATAAGATCAGCGCAAAGATCGCCCCTTCAAGATAGCATCATGTCCGAATCTGCGACGGATTTCATCCGTGGCGCGTTCGGCCTGCGACCGCTGCGCTGCGCCGGGGTCCAGCAAGTCGCCCGTGATATCGGCCTGATCCTCGGGGCACAAATCCGACAAACCGCAGCCAAGCAAGCGATAGGGTCCCTGATCTCCGACCTGATCGAACAAACTGCGGGCCGTGCGGTAAATGCGATCGGCAATCTGCGTCGCATCACGTAACGAGACACGGCGGGTGATAATCTTGTGATTGGCTTTCTTCAGCTTGAGGGTCACGATCCTGCCAGCCAGGCTTTTGGCCTTGGCACGATCCGCCACCTTTTCGGACATGCGCCACAGATGACCATCAAGTATGTCAAGGCTGGCTGTGTCTTCGAAAAAGGTAGTTTCATTACTGATGGACTTCATCGGTTCATGGGCAGAGACGCGGCGCTTGTCCTGTCCTCGGGCCAGATGCCACAACCGATACCCCATCGCGCCGAATCTGGCTGTCAGGGCCTCCTGATCCCAGCGCAACAGGTCCGAGAACGTACGAATCCCTGCGCGCTCGAGCGATTCTTGTGCAGCTGGTCCGATGCCCCAGATCAGCCGGACGGGCTTGTCGTGCAGAAACGAAGCGGTCTCGGCCTCGCCGATTACGGAAAAGCCACGTGGTTTGTCGAGGTCGGATGCGACCTTGGCGAGGAATTTGTTATGTGAAAGCCCGATTGAACCAGTCACGCCCAGCTCATCTTTCATCCGTTTCACAAGGCGCGCCAGCATCACTGCGGGTGGTGCACTGTGCAGTCGCTGGGTGCCGGACAGGTCCATGAAAGCCTCGTCCAATGACAAAGGTTCGACGACTGGGGTCAACTCGTCCATCATCGCCCGAATCTGACGCGAGACTTCCGCATAGACCGACATGCGGGGTTTGATGACCACAGCATCGGGGCACAGTTGCAGGGCTTTGAACATGGGCATCGCTGAACGCACTCCGCGAATACGCGCCACATAGCAGGCCGTCGACACGACGCCGCGTTTCCCGCCGCCAATAATGACGGGTTTGTCGGCAAGTTCAGGGTTGTCGCGCTTCTCGACCGAAGCGTAGAACGCATCGCAGTCCATATGCGCGATGGTCAGGTCAAACAGTTCAGGATGCGTCTTGATGCGCGGACTACCGCAGGCAGGGCAGCGGCGGTCGTCCGTCACAGTGGTCAGGCAGTCTCGGCACAGACCGGGCATGCGGTGTTCCCGTCTTTCATTCGATCAATTCGCGGGGTTTGAATATACCACCCAATTGGTCAAGAAAAACCCCGCCGGGTGGTTGTTTGATGCAAAAGAAGACCCCCCGCGCGTTGCGGGGGGAGGTGACGGACCTCAGGAAGAGACGGTCCGCGGGGAGTATCACGGGACCAGATTCGCTGAAAATCAGAGGTTTCGATAGGATCGAGTTCACACAAGGAAAACAGGCAGTTTTCATGTGTGTTTTCGGGCACAGGGACGATTTGGCGCGGTTTTCATTAAAAGTTACGTAAGGTCAACTGTTTGGCTGACAGAAACCGGGTTTTTCCGCGGTTTCTGACGTCCGCGATTAGTGCCGTGTCAAGGAATTTAACTCGGCAAGAACCGCCTCGGCGGCGGCTTTCGGGTCGTCAGATTGATAGATTGGGCGGCCGACCACGATGTGATCTGCACCGTCACCGATCGCGGTCGCTGGGGTGGCGACGCGTTTTTGATCGCCAAGCGCAGCACCTGCCGGGCGCACACCTGGGGTCACAATCAGGCGACCTTCGGCCTGTGGTAAGGCCCGGATCAGCGCGGCCTCTTGCGGGCTGGCGATGACACCATCTGCCCCGGCCTCAAGCGCCTTTGCCGCGCGTTCGACGACCAGTTCCTGCACGTCGCCATCCTTCAACAGGCTGGCATCCAGATCATCGCGGTTCAGCGAGGTCAGAATGGTCACAGCGAGGATTTTCAGATCCTTGCCCGAGGCACCCTCTTTCGCAGCGCGCACTACATGGGGGTCGCCATGGACGGTCAGGAAATCCAGATCGAACTGCGCCAGCCCACGTACCGCGTTTTCGACGGTATTGCCGATGTCGAACAGTTTCATATCCAAAAAGATGCGCTTTCCGTGATCCTGTTTCAGCTCATTGGCCAGTGCCAGCCCGCCGCCTGTAAGCATGCCCAAACCAATCTTGTAGAAAGAGACGCTGTCGCCCAGCCTTTCGGCCATGGCCAAACCCTGCAGGGCGTTGGGTACGTCTAGGGCTACGATAAGGCGATCGTCGGACATGGGGGCGCTCCGTTTTTGGCAAACGTCTGCGTCCTAGCGGGTTTGCAAGGTTCTGTCCATGTGGGACGAGTAGGTGATTCAGTTCACGGCAGAGTTTACCAGATGTGGTATAATGTGCGCGGATTGAAGGAATGGAATTCAAAGTGAAAAAGTTTGCACCCGCCGTAATCATCGTATTGCTGACAGGATGTCAGGATATGCCATTGGAAACCGAGGCCGCTGACACGGTCGTAAGGACCCCCACAAACGACAACCTGCGGCTTTTTAGAGGCTATCGTTCGACCGATGATGATTGTCAGATCACAGGTGAGACTGCGTTTACAATTGATTTTCTGGATGATGCCGCTGATCTGGTATCCTGTCCAACAGGTGGTGAAGCGGCGCAATCTCTGGTCCAGATGTATGGCGCGCGAGAAGTGGCTGAAACCGGGGGATACACTGTCTATTCGGTTCCGCGCAGGTAGGGCGGAAATAGCGTTTCGACCTCTTGAACCGGGACAGATATTTCCCAGATTGAATGTGAGGCCCAGATCAGAAGCGTGCCGCCAAGCGGGCGCATCGACACAGGGCGCTTGGAAAAGGAGAATACTATGGACTTGAACAAGTTCACCGAGCGGGCACGGGGTTTCGTGCAAGCGGCGCAGACTATTGCGATGCGGGAAGAGCATCAGCGTCTGACGCCCGAACATTTGCTGAAAGCATTGATGGATGACGATCAGGGGCTGGCCAGCAACCTGATCACGCGGGCCGGTGGTGCGCCCAGCCGTGTCGTGAATGCGCTTGATGCCTCGATGGCGCGTATTCCAAAGGTCAAAGGCGACACAGGACAGGTCTATCTGGACGGCCAGACTGCCAAAGTGTTGGACGAGGCCGAGAAAATCGCGACCAAGGCAGGCGACAGCTTTGTCCCGGTCGAGCGCATTCTTATGGCGCTATGCATGGTGAAATCGAAAGCCAAGGTGGCGTTGGAAGACGGTGCAGTCACCGCGCAGAAACTGAACGAGGCGATCAACGATATCCGCAAAGGCCGCACTGCCGACACCGCGTCGGCGGAAGAAGGCTATGACGCGCTCAAGAAATACGCGCGTGACCTGACCGAGGCGGCGGCTGAGGGCAAGATCGACCCGATCATTGGGCGGGATGAGGAAATCCGCCGTTCGATGCAGGTTCTGTCTCGACGGACCAAGAACAACCCTGTTCTGATCGGTGAACCCGGTGTCGGTAAAACCGCGATTGCCGAGGGCATGGCCCTTCGCATCGTCAATGGCGACGTGCCGGAATCGCTGAAGGACAAAAAACTGCTTGCGCTCGACATGGGCGCGCTGATTGCTGGTGCGAAATACCGTGGTGAGTTCGAAGAACGCCTCAAGGCCGTTCTCACCGAGGTCACTGAGGCTGCTGGTGAGATCATTCTGTTCATCGACGAGATGCACACGCTGGTGGGCGCTGGTAAGTCCGACGGCGCGATGGATGCCGCCAACCTGATCAAGCCTGCGCTTGCCCGCGGCGAGCTGCATTGTATCGGCGCGACCACGCTGGATGAGTACCGCAAATACGTCGAAAAGGACGCGGCCCTTGCACGCCGATTCCAACCTGTGATGGTCACAGAGCCGACGGTCGAGGACACGATCAGCATCCTGCGCGGCATCAAGGAAAAGTACGAACTGCACCACGGCGTGCGTATTTCCGACTCGGCGCTGGTGTCGGCGGCGACGCTGTCGCATCGCTATATCACCGACCGTTTCCTGCCCGACAAAGCCATCGACCTTGTCGATGAGGCCGCGTCGCGGTTGCGGATGGAGGTAGATTCCAAGCCCGAAGAACTGGATCAGCTAGATCGCCAGATCCTGCAGATGCAGATCGAGGAAGAGGCGCTGAAGCTTGAGGACGACGCTGCCTCCAAGGATCGTTTGGAAACCTTGCAAAAGGATCTGGCCGATCTGCAGGAGAAATCCGCCGAAATGACCGCCCAGTGGCAGGCCGAACGCGATAAGCTGGCCGGTGCGCGTGATCTGAAAGAACAGCTCGACAAAGCGCGCGCTGATCTGGAGATCGCCAAGCGTGAAGGTAACCTCGCCAAGGCGGGGGAGCTGTCCTATGGCGTCATCCCCGAGCTTGAGAAAAAGCTGACCGAGGCCGAGAATGCCGAAAGCAACGCCATGATGGCCGAGGAAACGGTGCGCCCGGAACAGATCGCCTCCGTCGTAGAGCGCTGGACCGGTATCCCGACCTCGAAAATGCTGGAAGGTGAGCGCGAGAAGTTGCTGCGGATGGAAGATGATCTGCATTCCCGCGTGATCGGTCAGGATGCAGCAGTGACTGCCGTGGCCAACGCAGTGCGCCGTGCGCGTGCCGGGCTGAACGACGAAGGACGCCCGCTGGGATCTTTCCTGTTCTTAGGGCCCACCGGTGTGGGGAAAACCGAACTGACCAAGGCCGTGGCGAACTTCCTGTTCGACGACGACAACGCGATGGTTCGTATCGACATGTCCGAGTTCATGGAGAAACACGCGGTTGCCCGTCTGATCGGTGCCCCTCCGGGCTATGTGGGCTATGATGAAGGCGGTGTGCTGACCGAGGCCGTGCGGCGCAGGCCCTATCAGGTCGTGCTGTTTGACGAGGTCGAAAAAGCGCACCCGGACGTGTTCAACGTGCTGTTGCAGGTTCTGGACGATGGCGTTTTGACCGATGGTCAGGGCCGCACTGTCGACTTCAAGCAGACGCTTATCATCCTGACGTCGAACCTTGGGTCTCAGGCGCTGAGTCAGTTGCCCGAAGGCGCAGACAGCGCGCAGGCGCGGCGCGATGTGATGGATGCGGTCCGGGCCCATTTCCGGCCCGAATTCCTCAACCGTCTGGACGAGACGATCATCTTTGACCGGCTCAAGCGGGCTGACATGGATGGCATCGTCGATATCCAGATGGCGCGTCTGCAAAAACGTCTGGCCGCCCGTAAGATCGAGCTGGCGCTGGACGATGGTGCCAAGCAATGGCTGGCCGATGAAGGTTATGACCCGGTCTTTGGTGCTCGTCCGTTAAAACGCGTGATCCAACGCGCGTTGCAGAATCCCCTGGCCGAGGCATTGCTGGCCGGTGAGATCAAGGATGGTGAGACAGTTCCGGTCTCGGCCGGTTCTGATGGCCTGATCATCGGCGACCGATTGGGAACGTCGGATCGTCCAAGGCCGGATGATGCGGTCGTGCACTGAGCTTTAAGCCTTAAAAGACCTACCCATTCGGTAGGTCTTTTTCGTTTGCGAAAGCATGTGTTTTGTTGCCCAGAAAAACGATCGTTTTCTTTCGCGCCCGAGCGCCAAAGCTGCCCACGCAATAAACCTACGGGCCTTTTCGGACAATCAGCCGTTTCGCACCACCTTGCGCCGCATCCACAAGTAAAGAAACCTGACCCAAGGTTTCCAGAAACGCAGAACCTTCGCGGAGTTTGCGGGTTCTCACGTCGAGAATGACGGCACCGTCGTCTTCGACCACGTCGCGAAAAAAACCTGCATAGGTCTGCGCGGGATAGTGGAAGCCGCACGAGATAAAGCTCATCGCAAGATCAACGGTGCCGATTGATGAGAGTTCGTCTGAACCGGGATTCAGGCAGTTGATGTCGCTGGCGCGGACGCCGTTTTCCATCAGGAACGATCGCGCGACAGACAGATTGGAATAGGCCGCGCCGGTTTCCGCGTATCCGAAATGCCGTTCTGTAGTGGTTTCTAAATCAATCAGGTTCAGGTGACACTTGTGGTCCTGCCACAAAAACAGATCGAACATAGCATAACCACAGCCGATATCTGCAATCGATGACGGAGCGAGGCTTTGTATCGTATCCCGAAGTTCCAGGTACTCTAAATAGATAATTGCGGCAGCGCGGCGCGCCAGATCGGTTCCGTGATCCCGCACAAGCGATAGGGCGGGTTCGGGATTTCCGGCGGCCCAGGCGCGGTTAATCCTGCCGGAGCGGGGTTGGTCATGAATGATCTCTGACCTTTGCATGATCAGATTGACCAGATCGTTTTGGGAAAACGCGTCGAAGGATAGTCCGGACACTTCAGGCAGGGCAGTTGCCTTCATCATCCGCTCGGTCGTGATCATATCGTGGTTTCTACATGTCTGGGATTGGAGTTGCAGTCCGGACTTTGTGGCAGGTTTATTCGATGTTCAAGACCCGCTCATTGGCGGTGCCGAAAAGGATCGGGCATTCGATCCTTTTCGACCGTTATCATTCAAACCATCGCGAAAATGCGCGCGGGTCCGCCTGTGCCGCCTTTGTGCTTTGGCGCTCCGATAACCAGCGTTGCGCCCGAAGCGGGGACGCGGTCCAACCCAGCGATGTTTTCGATCCCAAAGCGGCCCGTTGGCAGCCACGCGTAGTGGGTGGCAAAGTCGGCCGACATTCCGTGATCCAGCGACAGGGTGTCTGAAGCCAACGACCGCGCGCCTGTTTCCTCGATCAGCATCTGAGCGGCTTCGACATGAAAGCCGGGGTAGTGCTGCGCCTGCCCGTCAAATCCGCGGTAGCCGTCACTGTCGACCTTGGCGGCCCAACCAGAGTATAGGGCAACGCAGGCGCCGTCCGGAATATCTCCGTGGGTTGCCATCCACGCCTTCAGATCGTCCGGTGTCAGTAAAGTATCGGCATCTTCGGCCGCCCGCGCAGCGATATCGACAACACAAAGCGGTGCCACGAGATCTGTAACCGGGATTTCGTCGACCGCTGCCCCATCCGCCGAGAAATGCAATGGCGCATCAATATGAGTTCCGGTGTGCTCGTTTACAGTCATGCGTTGCAGGTTGAAGCCGTGGTCGCCAAAATTGAACAGTTGTTCGGACGCATAGCCGGGCTCACCAAAATAGGTGGGAAAGTCAGGGCTGATCGTGTGGGTCATATCCTCAACCTTGCCGTGCCCCGCGGCCATCGCCATTGGCGCTGCTGCACTGGTCGCCGCTACGGCCACGCCCGAGGCTGCGGCGGCTTTGAAGAAACTCCGCCTTGAAAGCATCCGGTCCTTGACCGCGTTCATCACACAGATGTCACACATTTGTCTTCTCCCTTTCGGCTGTCCCGGTTGTCGGGTTTCGAAGGATCCCTACAAGACCCCTTCGGAACAGACTGCATTTTGCGAGAAGCAGTTGTAAAGATAGCGGTAGGAGAGGCTGCAGTGTTTCGGGGAACGATGCTTCAACTCACCGTGATCGGTTCTGTGCGTTTTGGTTAACGTTGCATCCAACGAATAACTGATTTCAAGGACCGCAAACGACAAGAGCCTGCCGAATGGCAGGCTCTTGAATACGTGCATGACCCAGAGGGGCCAAAGGATCGGAAATCTTAGGTGCCGGTCGGCAACGCATTCAGGTCTTGTGCGTTGCTCTCATCGAGATTGGTATCTTCACCGATTTCCTCGCAGGTCACGGGGAATGTCTCATTCGAGTCGCACCCAGAGATTGGGTAGGTCTCTTTTTCAGCGCATGCCGCGATGAACAGGGCCAGCGACAGGCCAGCTACCAGCTTCATTTTCATGTCTCGTCCTTTCCGATCATATCGTCGTATTTTTTGTGGCGCTATCTGCGTGATCAGCCTTGGGGTGATCTCAACTCCGTCCCTTCACGCCTTGGGAAAACTTAAGCGGCTGGGCTGCGGGTTGGCTAGCGCCAATATCAAGGGTGACGCTAGGTTCTGTTGGGTTAAATGTACATTTCGTATGAAAAAGCGGCTACTTTTAGCCGAAGTTTATGAATGATTATACGTTTAGTATTGTATTGAGCCTTTGTTGCGCCGCTTGATGGTTCGTTACAGCCTCGTCTCCCAATCGTGACGCATGTTGCCTTGGTCCTGTGCTAAGAGCGCACTAACTGACAATTAACAATGTACGATCACGGAGACAGAGATGGCGCGTCGCTGGACCAATACACTGACACATGCAGATGTCACCCCAAGGGCGATGTTTATGAACCGGCGGCAGGTGATGGCTGGGCTTGCAGGTGCCGGGCTGGCGGGGATTGCGCAAAAGGGTTCCGCGGAAGAGTCTCCTGAGGGTTTGACGCCGAACACTTGGGAAGAGATCACGTCCTACAACAATTACTACGAGTTCGGCACCCGCAAGGATGATCCTGCGAAATACGCCCACACGCTGGTCACCGAACCCTGGAGCGTTCAGATTGATGGTCTGGTGGACCGCCCCGGTGAATACGACTTCAAAGACATAATGTCCGAAATGACAGTCGAAGAGCGGATCTTTCGGTTCCGCTGTGTCGAGGCTTGGTCGATGGTTGTTCCTTGGAACGGATTCGAACTGGCTGATCTGCTGAATATGGCCGGTGTGCAGGAAGGTGCCAAATATGTGGCGTTTGAGACTGCCTATCGCCCGGATGAGATGCCCGGCGTGCAATTCCCGGTCCTGGACTGGCCCTACCGTGAAGGTTTGCGGCTGGACGAGGCCATGCATCCGCTGACGATCATGGCGACGGGAATCTATGATCGTCCGATCCCGAACCAGAACGGCGCCCCTTTGCGTTTGGTTGTTCCATGGAAGTACGGGTTCAAGTCGATCAAGTCGATCGTCCGGATTACCCTTACGGATGTTGAACCTCCGACAAGCTGGAACATGGCCAACCCGCGTGAATATGGCTTCTATAGTAATGTGAACCCGAATGTGGATCACCCGCGTTGGTCTCAGGCGTCTGAGCGTACCATCGGGGGCGGGCTGTTCTCAAAGCGTATCCCGACGCTTATGTTCAACGGCTACGAGGCCGAAGTCGCCGGTCTTTACGAAGGCATGGATCTGTCGGAATACTACTAAGCGCATGCAGACCGTGAACCAGATACTCCGCCGGGTGCCTGTTTGGGCCGTCTATCTGCTGGGCCTGATCCCGGCACCATGGCTGTTCTATCAGGGTCTGACCGGAGGATTGGGTATTGATCCAATCGAAGCGCTGGAACATCGCTATGGCGAGCTGGCGTTGCAGTTGTTGATTGCTGTGCTTGCGATATCTCCGTTGCGGCGGTTTGCGGGGCTGAACCTGACGAAGTTCCGGCGGGCTTTGGGGGTGCTGACCTTTGTCTATGTCAGTCTGCATCTGTTGGTATGGTTGGTTTTGGATGTGCAACTGCCAAGCCAGATCTGGGCCGACATCCTCAAACGTCCCTATATCACAGTGGGCATGGCCGGGTTCCTCCTGCTGCTGCCCTTGGCTGTGACTTCAAATAATCTGTCGGTGCGCCGTTTGGGTCCACGCTGGCGCGTCCTGCAACGTCTGGTCTATCCAGCTGCGATTTTGGGCGGGCTGCATTACGTGATGCTGGCGAAAGGGTTCCAGATCGAGCCACTGATCTATCTGAGCGTGATTCTGGGCCTTCTGGCCTTGCGTCTGCCACTGTCGAACCCGCTCAGCCGATTCCGACAGGTCGATTCCGCCTGAGTCTGTGGGTAAGCCTGTGCAAAACCTGGGTTGCACGGTGAAACGGTGGCGTAGGGAGTTCGTTTTGGAGATGGGTTTAGCGATAAGAGACTGAAAATAAAATTAAATTTTAAAATTCTGAGTTTTTTCGAATTTTTCAAATTTTCTGCTTGCGGCTTTGTGGGGTAGACCTTAGAACCCCCTTCACCGGCGCTGCTGAGGCGGTGCTGGGGCGCTGGAGACGGTGCTGACGGACTGGAAAGACGGTTGAGACGCTCAGGATAGACTGG
>NZ_JBQFPK010000009.1:0-233141 GCF_056534465.1 Ruegeria sp. D3 | reverse complement strand
CCAGTCTATCCTGAGCGTCTCAACCGTCTTTCCAGTCCGTCAGCACCGTCTCCAGCGCCCCAGCACCGCCTCAGCAGCGCCGGTGAAGGGGTATTTACGGATTAGGTCTGGGACCTGCAACCCCCATTTTGAAAAAACTTTACATTTCTCAGAAGAAACTTCCGGACCTTAATAAAAACAATAAGTTACCTTCACAAACAGGATCAAAAACCCGACCATGGACGCGCCTTAATCCTGAAGCACGATCGCTTTCTGTGGAATCGTACCCAATGCTTGGTACGCCTGCTGGATCCAGCCAAAAGAAACGCCGCCCGAGTTCCCTCGCGCGGCGTCGTTTTGTGAGTGGTGGTAGTCTTAACTATTTCAGGTCGAACCGGTCCGCATTCATCACCTTGGTCCAGGCGGACACAAAGTCGGCGGTGAACTTGGCTTCGGCCCCGGACTGGCCATAGACCTCGGCCAGCGCCCGCAGTTGCGAGTTCGAGCCAAAGACCAGATCAACACGGGTGCCGATCCACTTGACCTCACCGCTGGCGCGGTCGCGGCCCTCATAGACGCCCTTGCCTGCGGGTTTCCATTCGGTGCTCATGTCCAGCAAGTTGGTGAAGAAGTCGGTGCTGAGGGTACCGACTCGATCCGTGAACACGCCGTGCTTGGTATCGCCGAAATTGGCACCTATCACACGCAGGCCACCGACAAGCGCTGTCATCTCGGGCGCGGACAAGGTCAGCAGTTGCGCCTTGTCGACCAGCAACTCTTCGGGTGAAACGGTATAGTCACCTTTCTGGTAGTTGCGGAAACCATCAGCGATGGGCTCCATCACAGCAAAGCTATCTACATCCGTCTGGTCCTGCGACGCATCGGTACGGCCCGGAGTGAACGCAACCTCAACTTCTTGGCCCGCAGCCTTGGCTGCCTGTTCGATACCCACGCTACCTGCCAGAACGATCACATCGGCAAGCGAGACCTTTTTGCCGCCCGACTGCGCATCGTTGAACGCGGCCTGAACACCCTCGAGCGCGGACAGCGCCTTGGACAATTTCATCGGCTCGTTCACATCCCAGTCTTTCTGGGGGGCAAGGCGGATACGGGCACCATTGGAACCACCGCGCTTGTCCGACCCGCGGAAGGTCGAGGCCGAAGCCCAAGCGGTCGATACCAGTTCCGACACCGACAGGCCGGTTGCCGCGATCTTGGCTTTCAGGTCGGCTACGTCCGCGTCATCCACCAGATCGTGATCCACAGCGGGGACGTTGTCCTGCCAGATCAGCTCTTCGGTCGGGGCCTCTTCACCGATATAGGCCGAGCGGGGGCCCATATCGCGGTGGGTCAGCTTGAACCATGCGCGAGCAAAGGCATCGGCGAACTCTTCCGGGTTTTCGTGGAAGCGTTTCGAGATCGGGCCATAGATCGGGTCCATGCGCATCGCCATATCGGCGGTGGTCATCATGGTTTTAACCTTTTTCGACGGATCATGCGCCTGCGGGGCCATGTCTTCTGCTTTGACGTTCACCGGTTCCCAGATCCACGCGCCCGAGGGGCTTTTGGTCAGGTTCCAGTCATAGCCGAACAGCAGGTCGAAATAGCCGTTGTCCCACTTAGTGGGGTTGGCCGTCCACGCGCCCTCGATCCCCGAGGTGGTGGTGTCGTCACCCTTGCCCGAGCCAAACTTGTTAATCCAGCCAAAGCCCATCTCTTCAATCGGAGCGGCCTCTGGATCGGGACCGACCAGATCGGGATCACCCGCACCATGGGCCTTACCAAAGGTGTGGCCACCTGCGACCAGAGCGACAGTTTCCTCGTCATTCATCGCCATACGACCGAAGGTGTCGCGGATATCACGGCCCGAGGCCAGCGCGTCGGGCTGTCCGTCCGGACCTTCTGGGTTCACGTAGATCAAACCCATCTGCACGGCGGCCAGTGGGTTTTCCAGATCCCGCTCGCCCGAGTAACGGCTATGCGGGTTGTCCGTCGGGGCCAGCCATTCGGTTTCCGAACCCCAATAGATGTCCTCCTCTGGGGCCCAGATGTCTTCGCGACCACCGGCGAAACCGAAGGTCTTGCCGCCCATCGACTCGATGGCGCAGTTGCCCGCCAGAATCATCAGGTCGGCCCAGGAAATCTGGTTGCCGTATTTCTGCTTGATCGGCCACAGTAGACGACGCGCTTTATCGAGGTTGCCGTTGTCCGGCCAGCTGTTCAGCGGAGCAAAACGCTGGTTCCCGGTCGAGGCCCCACCACGGCCATCTGCCGTCCGGTAGGTGCCCGCGCTGTGCCACGCCATACGGATGAAGAACCCGCCGTAATGGCCATAGTCCGCAGGCCACCAGTCCTGCGAATCCGTCATCAGCGCATAGAGGTCTTCCTTCAGCGCCTTCATGTCCAGAGCCTTGAACGCTTCGGCGTAAACGAAATCCGCATCCATCGGATTCGAGGCCGGTCCGTGCTGATGCAGGATCGACAGGTTCAGCTGGTTCGGCCACCAGTCCCGGTTAGACCGGGTTCCTGCGCCGTGCATGACAGGGCATCCGCCTGCTTTGGGGTTATCACTTCCGTCCATGTCGATCTCCATTCCTGGCAAAATTCCGGCGCTGTGGCGCCGCTAAAAACTCGGTCGGTCAAGAACACATATAGATGACACTTTTATCCATCCTACAGGCGCCGCGAAAATTCGCGCAGGCAGCAGGGCGGGCAACAGCGACTCTCGGGTCTTGTCGACGCCACTCCTAGCAAATTCAAGCTATGCTAAAAAGTTTTGTTTTCAGATGATTGTGATAACTAAAAATTATCACAAATAGATCATCCGTCTCGCGTTAATGAGTCCAAACCAACCCGGTAATCAGGATACAGAAGTTTCACGCCCAGTTCATCCTTGATCCGGTCGTTCCTGACGCGCTTGTTCTCATTGTAGAAGCTACGCGCCATGGGGGTTAGTTCCGCCTCATCAAACGGGACCGCGGGTGGTAGCGGCAGCCCCTGCAATTCCGCCGCATAGGCAATTACGTCTTGTGGAGGGACCGGCTCATCATCGCAGACGTTATATATGGCCCCCGGATTGGGCGCAGACATGGACGCAGCAAGAACCTGCGCAATGTCGGCCACATGAATGCGAGAAAATACCTGACCCGGCTTGATGATCCGCCGCATCCCAACGCGTTTCAGTTTGGAAAATGGACCGCGTCCGGGGCCGTAAATCCCGGCCAACCGAAAGATATGGGTCGGCAGGTTCGGAATACTCAACCATTGTTGCTCGGCTTGAACCCGCCATTTGCCGCGTTGGGCGGTGGGCGTCGCAGGCGTGGATTCATCCACCCACGCACCTTGATGATCACCGTAAACGGCGGTTGTGGACAAGTATCCAACCCACTTGAGCTGTGCAGCCCGTGCCGTGATTTCGTCTTGCAGCGCTGCTAGAACCGGATCGCCATCAGCATTGGGTGCCGTTGAGATCAGCAGATGCGTCACCCCGTCCAGATTGACCTGCTGTCCCGGCCAGACAACTGGTTCCGCCCCAGATGCCCGTAAAGCCGGTGATTGCGCCGGATCCCGCGTGGTTCCGATAGCCCGCCATCCATGGGGCGCCAGCAGTCGCGTCAACTCCTGCGCGGAATAGCCATGACCAAACGAAAATAGAGTACCTGTCATGCCGCCATTGATGATCCGCAAATCCACCGGATGCAAGCGGGGTCGACGGGATACTTGATTCGAATCTCTCAATGCGCCTTTCTTTTAGGCATGAGTGACAAAACCCCCGATCTGCACACGGCTTATGCGCTTGAAACACCCGAAGATAACCGACGGCTATATGCCGAATGGGCCGGGGACTATGACGAAGGCTTTGCCACCCGAGAGGATTACCAGCTGCATATCAGCACCGCCCGCGCGTTTGTCGGCGCAGGAGGTCAGGGTCCGGTGCTGGATGTCGGAGCCGGAACAGGATTGTGCGGAGCCGTTCTTGCAGGTTTGGGTGTCGGACCTATCGACGCCACCGATATCAGCGCCGAGATGCTGGATCAGGCCATGCGCAAGGATATCTACCGCGACGCGATAGAAGCTGACCTGAACGAGGGTATCCCGGTTCCGCGCGAAAACTACTCGGGCGTCGTGTCGTCAGGCACCTTCACCCATGGCCATCTGGGCCCCGAGGCTTTGATGCCCTTGCTGCGCGTCGCCCGCCCCGGAGCGCAATTCGCCCTGTCGATCAACGCTCAGCACTATGAAAAACTGGGGTTTGCCGAAGCTCTGCACAAACTGGCACAGGGCCAGATTAGGAATCTCGCCCTACCCGAGGTTCGAATCTACGGCGAACTTGCCAACGGCCCAAACAAGGACGATACGGCTTTGATCGCCCTGTTCGAACGAGTTTAGCGCCCCTTCCAGACCGGATCGCGTTTTTCAGCAAAGGCGCGGGCACCTTCCAGATTGTCCTCGGATCCGTACAGAGTATCCACGGTCGGCAACTGCCGCCGTGTGATCCGGTTCATGGCGTCCTGAAACTTGGAGTCTTCGGCCTCGCGCACGATCTCTTTGATCGCGGCATAGACCAGAGGCGGCCCGCTGGCCAGCAAACGCGCCAGTTCCCATGCGCGGTCCATCAGCTGATCGCCGGGTACGATTTCGTTGACCAGACCCCAGTTCTTGGCCTCATCCGGGGTGAACCAGCGGCCCGTCAGTAATAATTCCATCGCGATGTGATAGGGGATGCGCTTGGGCAGTTTGACACTGGCCGCATCCGCAACGGTACCGGATCGGATTTCGGGCAGGGCAAAGCTGGCGTGATCTGCGGCGATGATCATGTCCGCGCTCAGCGCCAGTTCCAGCCCTCCACCGCAGGCGATTCCGTTCACGGCGGCAATCACCGGCTTGTTCATATCGCGCAGCTCTTGCAACCCGCCGAAGCCGCCCACACCATAATCGCCATCCACTGCGTCGCCATCCGCCGCAGCCTTCAGATCCCAGCCGGGGCAAAAGAACTTGTCGCCGCCGCCGGTGATGATCGCCACGCGCAGGTCCGGGTCATCGCGGAAATCCCGAAACACCTCGCCCATAACGCGGCTGGTGGCCAGATCAATCGCATTCGCTTTGGGGCGGTCCAGAGTGACCTGCAATATAGCGCCGTCGCGCTGGGTTTTGACCGGGTTCATGTGCGTGCCTTTCGGATCAGAGCATCCACTGCCACGGCACCTTCCGGCCCGCAGATAAGCGGATTGATTTCAACTTCGCTGACATGGGTGGCATTGGCAATAACATAGGCCTGAACGGCCTCGACCGTATCCAGGATCGCGCCTATATCTGCGGCAGGCTTGCCGCGATAGCCAGCCAGCAACGGCGCACAGGCCAGCTCGCCCAGCGCCTTTTCAACTACATTCCGAGGCGACGGGATCAGCAGAGACACCGAGTCCCGTAGGATTTCCGTCAATACCCCGCCCGCGCCTAAGGTCAGAACATATCCATGGGCCGGATCGCAGGTGACACCGACCAGCAACTCTGCCACGCCTTCGGGCGCCATTTCCTCGATCAGAACCTCAGAGGTACCGATCTGGGCCGCGACCGCTGGCAGATCGTCGGCGCTGACTCCTAACTGAACCGCCCCGTGGTCCGACTTATGGGCCAGTCCAACGCCCTTGACGGCGAAAGGACCGGTCAGGTCACCCGCACTGGCGGCATCGGCCTGAATCACCAACCTTTTCGGAGTGGACACACCGAAGGCTGCAAGCTGGTCCTTGGCCTCCGCCTCGGTCAGCGTAACGTTTGGATTGGCAGTACTGGGAAGGACCACCGGATCAGAGTCCTGACCTGCAGGGCGCGCCGCCGCTTCGACAGCCGACAGTGCCTCATGCAGCCCGGCGAAGGGAATAACGCCGCCATCCATCAGTCGCTGCGCGACGTCCTCGGGCATCAACTCGGGCAGAGTTGCGGTCACTGCAAAGGGCCGCCCGGTTTGTGCCACGCAATTCAACGCGGCCTGCGTCGCACAGCTCCAATCCGTTTGATCCGTGTGCGGGTAGTCCACAATGGCCATGGTCAGAGCCTGTTCAGGCCCCATCATCGCCGACCAGGCGCGCGTCATCGCCTGCGTGTCGCGCCAGATATAGGTGTGGTAGTCCAGCGGGTTCGCCAGCGCCACCATCGGCCCCAATGCTGCGCGCAGATCGGTGCGTTGCGTATCCGTCAGAGGCGGAAAGTGCAGATCGCGCCCCTCAGCCATATCCGCGGCCAAACTGGCCTCGCCCCCCGAGCAGCTGATCGTACCAAGCCCGTTACTGTCCAGACGCCCGGTTACATGCAACAGCTTGAGGCATTCCAGAAAGCTGGGGATGTCATCCAATCGGGCAATCCCCAACCGATCCAGAAACGCCTGCGCACCCGCGTCTTGACCCGCCAGCGAGGCCGTATGCGAAATCGCTGCCGCTTGGGCATGGACCGACCGACCCATCTTCAGCGCGACAATCGGGACACCGCGCTGACGAGCCTTTTTAGCCAGCGCCTCCCATTTGCGCAGATCGCCAAACCCTTCGATATGCACGCCGATGGCCGTAATGCGGTCTTCATCCAACAACGCCGAGGCAATCTGGGCCTGATGCGTCTGTGCCTGATTCCCACAGGTCAACATGAAGGCCAACGGCAAAGCGCGGCGTTGCATGGTCATGTTGATCGCAATGTTCGAGCTTTGCGTCAGGATCGCCACCCCGCGATCCACGGGCCGCATGCCGTGCTGATCGGGCCAGACGGCCACGCGATCCAAACCGTTGACGAAACCATAGCAGTTCGGCCCCAATATCGGCATCTCACCGGCGGCGGCGATCAGTTGATCCTGCAAGCCCGCGCCTGATTGGTCTTCGGCCAGAGCCTCGGTAAAACCCGAGGCAAAACAGACCGCGCCGCCTGCACCCATCGCGGACAGAACCGTAACCGCCTCGACGGTTGCGTGGCGGTTGATCCCGATAAATGCCATGTCTGGTGCAGAGGGTAAATTTTCGAGCGTTGCGAACGCCCGCTCCCCAGCAACTTCGACCGCTTTGGGATGGACCGGCCAAATCTCGCCCTTGAACCCGAATTTGCGGGCCTGCTCGATGACCGCCGCACACCACGCGCCTCCGCCGATCACGGCGATGGTTCTAGGGTTCAGCGCTCGGGCCAGCGCTGTTGTCATGCGCCCAGCGCCCGCAGCAGATCGCGGCTGATAATGTGGCGCTGAATCTCGCTGGTTCCGTCCCAGATGCGTTCGACACGCGCGTCACGCCAGAATCGCTCCAGCGGGTAGTCGTCCATCAGACCCATTCCGCCATGCACCTGAATCGCCGCATCTGTCACCCGGGCCAGCATTTCAGAGGCGTACAGTTTGGCCGAGGCGATCTCACGGTTGGCGGGCAGCCCCTTGTCCAGACGATCGGCGGCGGCAAGGGTCAGCAGATCGGCGGCGTCAATCTCGGTGATCATGTCTGCAATCTGGAATGAGACGCCCTGAAACTTGCCGATCTTCTGGCCGAATTGCTCACGCGTGGCGGCATAGTCCAGCGCATAGTCGAACGCCCGCCGCGCGCGCCCGACCGACATGGCGGCAACGGTGATCCGGGTGGCGTAAAGCCAGGTGTTCATCACCTCGAACCCGCCATCGACCTCGCCCAGAACCTGCGCATCCGGCAGGCGGCAATCGTCGAAGTCCAGCACCATGTTCTTGTAGCCGCGATGGCTGACCGACTTGTACCCATCCCGGATTGTGAAGCCGGGAGTGCCGCGATCGACCAGAAAGGCAGTGATGCGTTTCTTGGGGCCTTTCGGCGTCTGATCTTCACCGGTTGCGATGAAGACGATGATAAAGTCTGCATGTTCCGCGCCAGAGATGAAGTGCTTGGTGCCATTGACCACCCAGTCGCCCCCATCACGCACGGCAGCGCATTTCATCCCCCGCACGTCCGAGCCCGCACCGGGTTCAGTCATCGCCAGCGCGTCCATCTTTTCACCCCGGACGGCAGGCATCAGGTAACGGTCGACCTGATCGCCCTCGCAGGCCATCAGGATGTTTTGCGGCCGTCCAAAGAAATGGTTCAGCGCCATGGATCCCCGGCCCAACTCGCGTTCGACCAGCGCAAACTCCAGATGGTTCAGCCCGGCACAGCCGACGCTTTCGGGGAAGTTACAAGCATAAAAGCCCAACTCGATCGTCTTGCGTTTGATCTCGGCGGCAATCTCGTGCGGGACCTCGCCGGTGCGCTCCACCAGCTCTTCATGCGGGTAGATTTCGTTTTCGACAAAGCTGCGAACGGTCGCGGCGATCATCTCTTGTTCGTCGGACAGGCCATATTGCATCTGGGGTCTCCACATCTGGGGTTGCGGGTATCCTGACGTGGCTTGCCAAGCTGAACATGCAGAAATAGACCTAAATCATGCAAAGATGGATCAAATCGCCCGCTGCGCCGCAGCAATTCGGAGTGCTTCTGTTCGACGGCTTTTCCAACCACTGCCTGGCGAATACGGTCGAACCCTTGCGGGCTGCGAATTCCATCGGTGGGCGCAAGCTGTATGACTGGCAATTTCTGTCACTAGATCGTGCGCCCGTCACGTCATCTTCGGGGCTGCAAGTCGCACCACATGACATCTTGCAGAATGCACGGGGCGATACGTTGCTCGTCATGCCCTCTTACGGGTTTCGCGCCCATGGCGGGTGGCGGACGCTGGCGGGGTTGCGATCCGCAGCGGGGCGTTACAGTGCGCTGGCCGGGCTGGACACAGGAAGCTGGTTGTTGGCGCTGGCCGGATTACTGGACGGGCACCGTGCGACGATCCACTGGGAAGAATTGGGCAGTTTTACCGAGCGGTTCCCAGAGATAGACGCACAGCGCGAACGCTACGTGATCGACGGCGACCGCATTACCTGTTCTGGCGCGATGGCGGCGTTTGATCTGGTGCTGCACCTGATTGGGCGAGACCACGGGCAGGCTTTGGCGCTGGAGGTAGCGCAGCTTTTCATGACACGCGATTCCGCAAGGTCTCATTCCGGCGGGGCGGGTGCGACCAGCAGCTATGTGAACAAAGCGCTGGCGCTGATGCAGGAACATTTGGAAACGCCCTTGCCTATCCCCGAGATCGCCCGCCGGGTTGGACGATCGCAAAAGGCACTGGCGGCCCGAATGCAAACCGAACTGGGCGCAGGCCCCGCACAGGTCTATCGCCGCCTGCGCCTGAATCTGGCCCGGAAACTGGCAGCCGAGACCGACCTGACCATCACCGAGATCGCCCTGCGCGCAGGCTATGACGACCCCAGCGCCCTGACCCGCGCTTTTCGGACCGAGTTCGGGACCACCCCGCGCGCAATGCGATCCGGCTAGGTATACATCTGCTTTTTATAGGCCCGCGTCCGCGTCGTCGCCTCGGCAGACCCATCGTGATAGGTGCCGAACCACTTGTCGAAGGGGATTTCCGAGGTGCCATAGTTGCACTCGAAATACCTGTGATGAAGCTGGTGGAAAAAGTCCCCCGCACGGGCCGCTTCAGTTTCTCCGGCTTTCAGCTTTTCAAACCCTGAATGAGACAGAACCGGGCTGATCTGCTGGAAATACGTGTGAAACAGCAGATGCAGAGGGTGGGACTGCACGATCAGATGGATGAAATAGGTCGTGAAATACAGCAGGTTTTCATACCAATGGTTCGATATCCCCGACCACGGGCCGATATTGACGTTGCGGTGATGCACGGCATGGACATGTTTATAGAGTTTCGGGTGATGCTCCAGCCGATGCACCCAATAGAAATGCAAGCCAGACCACATCGGGATGAACAACATCCAGACGACAAACCAAATGGGCGCGCTGGCCCAAGTGACTGTCGGCACATATCCGTTGGCCATCGCCCAATAGATCACCCATTGATACACGGTCGCCACGGTCATGGCGCTGCCCAGCGTCCACCAGATATTGTCCCAGACCTGATTGCGGAAGGTGAAATTGCCGTTGTCTCGGGTCAGGTCGCGACGGTCGAACTTTTTGTACATGCCCTGCCCCTTGCGCATGTAGAGCCACCAATGCAGCCCGCCCGCCACCAAGATCTGAGGCACCATGTTCAGCAGCCAAATGCGGAACATCCACCCCGGAGCAAAGCTATTCATTGACTCTAACCCAGGGAAAAATACGACATAGGCAATGACCGCCAGCCCCATACACAGGGTCAGTGAGGTAATCTGCAACCACGCCCCGCTATACCACTTCAGCACGGAGGCGGGGCGCGGAGGCCACGCGAACAGCGGGTTCAAACCCACAGGGCCTTCGGGGTGATAGTGCCAGCGGGCGGCTTCGGGGTCTTGTGCAGTATCAGTCATGGAAATCCCTTTAACTGGCGTAGTCCGAACCCTCTGCATCCAGCAGAGCCTTGATTTCCCGCAGATGCGCCTCGGCCTGATCGGGGTAGTCGTCCAGTTCCTGCGCAGTCTTTTCCGCAATCTCATCGGACAAGACACGCAGGGGCTGGCCGGTTTGCAAAGCGCGGATATATGTCTCGGCCGCACGCTCGAAGTAATAGAGGCGGTTGAACGTATCGGCCGGGTCGCTGCCAGTCACCAGCACGCCATGGTTGCCCATGATCATGACCTTCTTCTTCGGGTCCGACAGCATCGCGGCGCAACGCTCACCTTCGCTTTCGAAGGCCAGCCCGCCGAATTCCTGGTCCACCACATAGCGGTTGTAGAAGGTGGCAGTGTTCTGGTCGATCGGCGGTAGGGTGCTATCGGCCAACGAGGCCAGAACGGTTGCAAAGATCGAATGCACATGCATCACACAGCGCGCATGCGGGCAATGGCGGTGGATCGAGCCATGCAAGCCCCAAGCGGTCGGGTCGGGCGCGCCCGGCTGATCCATCACATCGGGATCATTGGCATCCAGCAGCAACAGATTCGACGCCTTGATCCGTGCGAAATGCATCTGATTGGCGTTCATCAGGAACTGCGTTCCGTCCTCGTTGACGGCTAAACTGAAGTGGTTGGCCACGGACTCGTGCATGTTCAGGCGTTCAGTCCAGCGGAAGGTGGCAGCCAGGTCGACCCGCTCGGGCCAGTGGTCGATATTGGGACGCAATTCGGTGACGGTCATGGCGGGCTCCTCCATCTGGTTTCTCAAGAAGGTGGCGACGCAAGGCAGATTTGACCAACGAAAAATTCTCACCTATTCCATAAGCTGAACTAATGGTGAGGTTATACCAATGCAGACATCGCTTCCTCCGCTGGGTTGGCTGCGTACGTTCGAGGCCGCCGCGCGACACTTGTCGTTCACCGGTGCGGCGCGTGATCTGAACATGACGCAAAGCGCGGTCAGTCAGCAGATAAAATCGCTTGAGGGTTATCTGGGCCAACCTCTGTTTCTGCGCCGTCCCCGCGCGCTAGAGCTGACCGAGGCCGGAATCACCTATCTGCCCGTGGTACGTGAGGCGTTTCGCACGCTGGTGCGTGGCACGCAGGCCGTCACCGGCGCGCAGCAGAACGCGGTTCAGGTTCAAAGCAACATCACTTTTGCCGTGAACTGGTTGGGACCGCGCCTGCCCCGGTTCCGGGCTGCGCACCCGGATGTGCAATTGAACATCTTCACCGAACTCTGGGAGCCGCGCGAAATGGCCGAGGGCGCGGCGGTCGAAATCCGCTATTCCCTGCGCCCGTCCGACACGGTGCGCACCGAGTTACTGCGCACCGATCACTATTACCCGGTCTGCGCGCCGGGCTATGAAGTGCGGCTGGAAGATATTCAGGAACAACCCCTGTTTGACTGCTCGAACCTGCTGTCGAACTGGCAGAACTGGATCAGTGAACAGGATCTAAATTGGGAAAATTCGCCCATAACCTATTCAACAACCTATCTGGTTAGCCTGTCTGTTGCGATGGCCGGGGGTGGGTATTGCCTGACCCATGACACCATAGCTCGCGACCTGATCGAGCGCGGACAACTGGTGGCTCCGTTTGAGTATCGTGCGGAGATGCCCGAGGCTTATTACCTGCTGCTGTCGCCTCAGGCCGAGGAGACGCCGGGTGCCGTCCTGTTCGCCGATTGGGTAAGGCGGGAAATTGCCCGCGATCTGGCGGGGTAGGCGCTCCCGCCCATCGTCAGGGACGCTTGCGCGCGCCCTCCTTCGGTTGGGCCGGGCAGCGCTGACGCGCTGCATAACGGTTTGATGATAGATGTTCGGCAGGGGTTGCACCTTCGGACACATTCAGAAAAGTTGAGCCATGGAATATACGCCTTTCCCAAGTTGGCCCGATACCGCCCCCCGATTGATCGCTGTTGCCGCTGGACGTGATCCAGCCGACATGGTCGTGCGCGGAGGGATCTGGGTGAATGTTCACACACGTGAGGCGCTGCCGGATCACGACATCGCGATCGCCAGCGGGCGCATCGCCTTTGTGGGGCGGGATGCCTCGCATTGCATCGGCCCAAAGACGCAGATCATCGAAGCCAATGGGCGCTATATGCTGCCGGGTCTGTGCGACGCGCATATGCATATCGAATCAGGGATGCTGACCCCGGCGGAGTTTGCCCGCGCGGTGATCCCTCATGGTACGACGTCAATGTTCACCGACCCGCATGAGATTGCCAATGTGCTGGGACTGGATGGCGTGCGGATGATGCATGACGAGGCGATGATGCAACCGGTCAACATCTTCACCCAGATGCCCTCTTGCGCGCCGTCGGCCCCAGGGCTTGAAACAACGGGCTATGAGATCACCCCCGAAGACGTGGCCGAGGCTATGAAATGGCCCGGCATCATCGGGTTGGGTGAGATGATGAATTTCCCCGGTGTGATTCACGGCGACCCCAAGATGCTGGCCGAGATCGCGGCGACTCAGAATGCGGGCAAAACCGTGGGAGGACACTATGCATCACCCGATTTAGGGCCTGATTTTGCGGCTTATGTTGCCGGCGGCCCCGCTGACGACCACGAGGGAACTTGCGAAGCCGACGCCATCGCTCGGGTGCGGCAGGGGATGCGGTCGATGATGCGGCTGGGCTCGGCCTGGTATGACGTGGAAAGCCAGATCACGGCGGTGACCGAGAAAGGGTTAGACCCGCGCGGCTTTATTCTGTGCACAGATGATTGCCACTCGGGCACATTGGTGAATGAGGGGCATATGAACCGCGTGGTGCGCCACGCGATTGCCTGCGGATGTGACCCGCTGATCGCACTGCAAATGGCGACGATCAACACAGCCACCCATTTCGGGCTGGAACGCGAGATCGGGTCAATCACACCGGGCCGGCGGGCGGATATTATCCTCAGTTCTGATTTGCGCGAGCTTCCAATTGAGGTGGCGATCGCTCGCGGCCAGATCGTCGCAGAAAATGGCGCGATCACCGTGGACTGCCCACATCTGAACTGGCCGGACAGCGCGCGCAATACGGTGCATTTGGGCCATGTGCTGGCTGATACGGATTTTGAAATCAAAGCCTCCGAGGGTGCCAACCGCGTGCGGGCCAATGTGATCGGCGTGGTGGAGAATCAGGCCCCGACCAAGGCGCTGAAGGCGGAATTACCCATCATCGGTGGGCTGGTCGAGGGCGAAGGCGACGTTTGCCAGATCGCGTTGGTCGAACGCCACCGCGCGACCGGTGGGGTCACGAACGCGTTTGTTTCGGGCTTTGGGTATCAAGGGCGCATGGCCATCGCGTCAACCGTAGCGCATGACAGCCACCACATGATCGTTGTGGGGACCGACCGCGAACAGATGGCACTGGCAGCGAACCGTCTGGCAGAGGTGGGCGGCGGCATCACCCTGTTCCGCGACGGCGAGGAACTGGCGCTGGTGGAACTGCCGATCGCTGGCCTGATGTCCGACAGTCCCGCCGCCGATGTCGCCGCCAAGGCGGACTGGTTGGTTCAGGCGATGCAGGACTGCGGCTGTCAGTTGAACAACGCGTATATGCAGCACTCGTTGCTGGCCCTTGTCGTGATCCCCGAACTGCGGATTTCCGACCTTGGGCTGGTGGATGTACGGACATTTGAAAAGATCGACCTTTTGGAACCCCTCGCATGACAATAATAAGAACACCCGACGTCCCAAACCCTGAGAAGTTCACCGATCCTGCCGCAGCCGTGGCGCGCCTGGAAGAGCTGTACGAAAAGGCCACAAGTTTTCTGTGCGAAAACTTCGCCAAAGCGATGGAGGCAAGCACTCCGTCTGAACGATTCAGAGCCTATTACCCAGAAATTCGCATTAAAACGACCTCGTACGCTCATGTGGACAGCCGTCTGAGCTTTGGTCACGTCGCCGAACCTGGCACCCACGCCACAACGGTCACACGGCCCGATCTGTTCCGGGCCTATCTGACCCAACAAATTGCCCTGCTGATCAAGAACCATGACCAACCTGTGATGATTGGTGCCTCGGATACTCCGATCCCGGTCCATTTCGCCGTGGCCAATAACCCCGACCTCGTGGTGCCGCATCAGGGCGCGGCGGGGTTCACCTTGCGCGATGTGTTCGATGTGCCGGACCTGACGACAACCAATGACGATATCGTCAACGGAGTGCATGACCACGAAACCGAGATTGGCCCGCTGGCGTTGTTCACCGCCCAGCGCGTGGATTATTCGCTGGCCCGTCTGGCGCATTACACTGCCACCGATCCCAGCCATTTCCAAAACCATGTGCTGTTCACCAACTACCAGTTCTACGTGTCCGAGTTCGAGAACTACGCCCGCGAACAACTGGCCGACCCCGAAAGCGGATATACCAGCTTTGTGTCGACCGGGAATGCGCAGATCACCTCGGCCGACGGCGTTTTGGAGCAGCCTCTGAAGCTGCCTCAGATGCCGACCTACCACCTGAAACGCGCCGATGGGTCGGGGATTACACTGGTCAATATCGGGGTGGGGCCATCCAACGCAAAAACCGCGACCGACCATATCGCAGTTCTGCGACCACATGCGTGGCTGATGGTTGGCCACTGCGCCGGCTTGCGCAACACGCAGGCGCTGGGGGATTTCGTGCTGGCCCATGCCTATCTGCGCGAAGACAAGGTGCTGGACGATGACCTGCCCGTCTGGGTCCCGATCCCGCCCCTGGCCGAAGTGCAGGTGGCGCTGGAACGCGCCGTGGCCGAAGTCACGGAACTGGACGGCTACGAGCTGAAGCGCGTCATGCGCACCGGCACTGTCGCCTCGGTCGACAACCGCAACTGGGAACTGCGCGATCAGTCCGGCCCGGTGCAGCGCCTCAGCCAGTCTCGCGCGATTGCGCTGGATATGGAAAGCGCCACGATCGCCGCCAATGGATATCGGTTCCGGGTGCCCTATGGCACTTTGCTCTGTGTCTCGGACAAACCGCTGCACGGGGAATTGAAGCTTCCGGGCATGGCCTCGGACTTCTATACCACACAGGTCAGCCGCCATTTGGCGATCGGAATTCGCGCGATGGAACACCTGCGAGGCATGCCGCTTGAGCGTCTGCACAGCCGGAAATTGCGTTCTTTTGACGAAACAGCCTTTCTCTGAAGCAAAAAAGCAACGTTTTCCCCCTATTTTTAGGGTTTTTCGCGCTACTATTCGTTGTGTTCGGCCACAATATCCCGTTACAGTTACGCGGTGAGGCCCAAGACATCGGGCACGTTAAGGAGACCAAGAAATGGCAAAGCCTATGACAAAGACTCAGCTGGTTGCTGCTCTCGCTGAGGAAATGGGGACTGACAAAAAAGCCGCGAACGCCGCGCTGGAGGCCATGACCGGCCTGATCACACGCGAAGTTTCGGCCGGCGGCGCAGTGACCCTGCCCGGCGTTGGCAAAATCTACTGCCGCGAACGCCCCGAGCGCATGGTGCGCAACCCCGCCACCGGCGAGCAGTTCAAGAAAGAGGCCGACAAGGTGGTTAAAATGACCATTGCGAAGGCACTGAAGGACAGCGTGAACGGCTGATCTCAGCTGTCGCAATGATACGATCAAGGGCCGCCGGTTGGGGGCCCTTTTTCTTTGGGATCAGTGCAAACTTAACAGCACTTCCAGATCACGACGGCTGAGCCGGTTCATCAGGGCCCGATCGTCTGCGGATAGTTTTGCTTCCTTACGAATATACGTTTCAAGGTACGTCGCGATCTCACTGGTTGGGCGATAGTACAGATCAGGCGAAGATTGACTGAGTTCATCCACAAGCCGAAACAGCAGCTTTTTCTGCCGCTCTGAATCCAAGTCTTTTCGCTTCTCTTGCAACATAACAAGCTACGCCTTTGTCATCGTCACTTATAATCTAGCGTGCCGAAAAGTAACTCCAACTCCGGTAAGAATTAAATTGTGCGCCGCGCGTCTGGTGCCCTCATGAGATTCCTAGTTACTACGGCCAGACGGTACATCTTGCGACCCTTACTGATTTAAGGAACAGTGCGCGAAACCAACAAGGGGGATGGGCGATGGATCTGCGCGCCATGGCCATGGGGCTGACATTTGCACTGATCTGGTCGTCGGCCTTTACTTCGGCGCGGATCATCGTGATGGACGCTTCACCGTTGTTTTCGCTGGCACTGCGCTTTTTGATTTCCGGGTTGATCGGCGTGGCCATTGCACGCGCAATGGGACAGAGTTGGCGGCTGACGCCGCAACAATGGTACGCGACCATCCTGTTTGGAATCTGCCAAAATGCCCTGTATTTGGGTCTGAATTTCTACGCAATGCAAACGATTGAGGCGTCGGTTGCCGCCATTATCGCCTCGACCATGCCACTGCTGGTGGCGCTGGCAAGTTGGCTGTTTCTGGGCGATCGTCTGCGGCACATGGGCGTGATCGGCCTTCTGGCAGGGTTTGCAGGCGTCGCCCTGATCATGAGCAGCCGCATCAGCGCGGGCGTTGATATGTTCGGCGTGATGCTCTGCGGTGTTGGAGCCTTGGCGCTGACCTTCGCCACCTTGGCGGTGCGCGGGGCGACCTCGGGCGGGAATTTCATGATGGTTATGGGGTTGCAGATGCTGGTTGGTTCAGCCGTTCTGTTCGTCGCGGCTCCCGTATTCGAGACGATCTATATCCACCCCACGGTGCCGTTGGCGCTGGCTTTCACCTACACAACCCTTTTCCCCGGCTTGTTGGCCACTCTGATCTGGTTCCTGTTGCTGGACCGGATCGGAGCGACCCGCGCAGCCACCTTCCACTTCCTTAACCCTGTTTTCGGCGTGACGATTGCTGCGTTGCTACTGGGGGAGAAACTCGGCCCACTGGATGCCGTTGGCGTACTAATCACCACCGCCGGGATTTTGGCCGTGCAGTTATCGCGGCAACCTGCTCAGGGCAGCAAAGCCTCGACCTGAGACAGCACTTGCCGGGAATCGGGGCGCATGGTTGCGCCATAGGTCGCTATTACTTCGCCTTCAGTGTTCAGAAGGATTTTGTTGAAGTTCCAACTGGGCTCAAATCCTGTCTGCTCCGCGACCTGTTGATAGAAAGGATGCGCTTTTGCGCCTCGAACCGGGGTGATGTCGGTCATTGGCAGGGTCAGGTTATAGTTGAAGTCACAGAATTCCTTGACCTCTTCCGCCGAGCCCAACTCCTGATTGAAGGAATCCGAGGGCACCGCCAGCACCACCAGCCCACGCGGGCTATAATCCTCATGCACCTGCTGTAGCGCACTATATTGACCGGTAAAGCCACAATGCGAGGCCGTGTTCACCACCAAAACCGGTTGCCCCCGCCAATCCGCGATCGACAGGGTGCCGCCGTCGATGGACGGAAACTCTCCGGTCAGCGGCGCGGCCTGCACGGTGCGCCCGGTCAGAATCAAAGCGGTCAACAGCAAGATGCGGAACATGGTGAACTCTCCTCTGCCTCAGTATACGCGCCAAATCGCCTACCGGATCAACGCACGAGGACGCGAGGTGCGTGAATCAGGCTTTGATTTCTGCGCCTCAACCCCCAAATAATGGTGCAACCCAACCGACCGGAGGATCCATGACCCAATACACCAAATCCCCCGAGGCCATCGCCGCCCTCTCACCTGAAGAATACCATGTCACGCAGAACAGCGGGACCGAACGTCCGGGCACCGGCAAGCTGCTGAACAACAAGGAACCGGGGATCTATGTGGATATCGTTTCGGGCGAGCCGCTGTTCGCCTCGACCCACAAATACGAATCCGGCTGTGGCTGGCCCAGTTTCACCAAGCCCATCGTGCATGAACATGTGGAAGAATTTCACGACGCCACCCACGGCATGATCCGAACCGAGGTGCGCTCGAAATACGGCGACAGCCATCTGGGCCACGTCTTCCCCGACGGTCCGCGCGAACATGGCGGGCTGCGCTATTGCATCAACTCAGCCTCCTTGCGGTTTGTCCACCGCGATGACATGGAGGCCGAAGGCTATGCCGACTATCTGATCCATGTGGAGGAAATCTGATGACCGAAGAACGCGCTGTCCTGGCCGGAGGTTGTTTCTGGGGAATGCAGGACCTGATCCGCAAACTGCCGGGCGTGTCCCGCACCAGCGTCGGCTATACCGGCGGCGATGTCCCCAACGCCACCTATCGCAACCACGGAACCCATGCCGAAGGGATCGAGATTTTCTTTGATCCCGCGCAGATCAGCTATCGTGAGTTGCTGGAGTTCTTCTTCCAGATCCACGATCCGACCACGGTAAACCGTCAGGGCAATGACCGCGGGATGAGCTATCGTTCGGCTATTTACTATGTGGATGACGCACAGAAACAGGTGGCCTTGGACACGATTGCCGATGTGAACGCCAGCGGCATCTGGCCCGGCAAAGTCGTGACCGAGCTGGAGCCCGTCGGTGATTTCTGGGACGCCGAGCCCGAGCATCAGGACTATCTGGAGCGTATCCCCAACGGCTATACCTGCCACTTCCCGCGCCCCGACTGGGTTCTGCCCAAACGCGACGCGGCGGAATAAGCGATCAGCCGGCGGCAACCCTTGGGCGGCCGCTGGCTTCAACCGTGATCATGGCTTCGACAAACACCTCCTGCGCCTCGACGCGGGCAGTGCGGATGTCGCGGTCAACGATCACGCGGATATCCTCGGCCCCGGCGTCACGCACCGCGCCTTCGGCCTCGGATCTTAGCACGGATTCCAGCAGGGTTAGCGCCGCCTCTGAATCGTTGAAATCTTGCGGCCCGTCCTCAAGATGCACTCGGAACTTGCCTTCGGACGGCGACGTGACTGTCCCCGCCCGGCGCAAAGTCAGGCGACCGACGACCGCACCGATGGCATTGGCCACGCCAGTGTGTTCGGGCAGGATCATCTTGCAATGCAAACGCTCCCCGACCGCCGGGTAATAGCTGGGGGCCGACGCACCCAACCCGATCACATCCACGTTCAACGCCGCATCCAACGCCAGCAGGCCCCGATGCCCGGCCAAGCCCTTGCGCGTTAGAACATGCCGCGCCAGATCGGCGGAAGGGATACCAAAATCCTCGGCTTCTTCGGCAAAAGCAGTCTCTAATAAGATCAATGAGGTCTGTTCGGTCAACTGATCCACGATCATCTGCGCCAAAGCCTCGGGCGTTTTCGCCAGCACATCACCCGACCCGACCCGTTTGCGTGACACCAGTTCCAGAGCCTTAAGCGCGGCCTCGGCATCCCAGGCGTCCAGCCGTCCCAGAACGTGGCTTGCATCCGACGGCGTCACGCCCGAGACCTGAACGATCCCGCGATCCACCAACCGCGTCAGAGCCCCATTCTCCATCCGTGTGCGCAACAGGTCGCTCAGCGGCAAAACCTGATCGCCAAGACGGTCCAACAACACCTCTTCCCGCGCACCCAGCCCCTCGGCATGGATACCGGGCACGCGACGGGCAAACCGCGTGTCATGTTCACCTACCGTGGTCGCGCGCAGTTGTTTGTCCAACTCAGCATGCACCACATCCGGGGCCTCGGCCGCGATCAGCGACACTGGCAATACCCTACGCGGCCCAAGGACCACGCCGCCTCCCAGCCCCTCAGTCACCACATGGACCTGACTGTCGCCGCCCAAACCATGGGTGCGCATCGCCACCGCCTCGACCATGGTGCGGAAACCGCCAACCTGCGCACCATTGGGATCAATCGCGGGCTTACCGTCGCGGATCAGCGCAATATCCGTGGTTGTCCCGCCAATATCCGATACCAAGGCATTCTCAGCCCCGGTCAACCAACTGGCCCCCACGATCGAGGCTGCAGGCCCGCTGAGGATCGTCTCGATCGGGCGCTCCCGCGCCTGCTCGGCGCTCATCAACGCGCCGTCACCGCGCACCACCATCATTGGCGCGGTGATGCCCAGCGCCAGCAACTGATCCTGCGCCCGTCCGATCAGCCGGTCGATCATCCCGATCAGCCGTGCGTTTAATACCGCCGTCACCGCCCGTTTCGGCCCATTCAGCTTGGCCGACAGGTGATGCGAGCAGGTGACCGGAGCCCCCGTCCGCTCGGTAATAATCCGCGCCGCTTCCAACTCATGCGCGGGGTTGCGCGTGGCAAATTGCGCGGCGACAGCAAAGCCGGAAATGCCTTTACGAGTGTCTAAAAAGGCCTCCAACGCGGCCACATCCAACAGCGTGGCTTCGCTCCCCGCATGACTGTGACCCCCAGCAATCACCAAGGCTGGATCACCTTTCAACGCGTCGCGTAACCCGTGCCGATCCAAATCGCCTTCCTTGAACCCGATATAGACCAGCGCCACACGCCCGCCCTGCCCCTCGACCAGAGCATTGGTGGCCAAAGTGGTCGACAAAGATGCCATGGAGATTTGCTCAGGGCCAACTGCCGCCTGTTCCAACACAGCCGAAATCGCTTTGCCCACGCCGATTGCCAAGTCTGCTCGCGTGGTCAGCGACTTGGCCGAAGCGATCACCTCAGCCTCATCCCGGATCAGCACCGCATCCGTATAGGTTCCGCCCGTATCCACCCCCAAAGCCAGCGCCATCGGGTTCTCCTTCCTGTTCGCTGAATTGGGTGTAGCGGTTTGGACCGACACGTCCAGCCTGTTTGCGGCACTTATGGCAGTTGTTGCACCGCCCAGCGCGCGGCATCAGCCACGGATGGATCCGGATCTTCCACCAACCCCTGCGCCACCGGCTTCAGCGCGGGCAAACCGGAATTGCCAATCGCATACAGCACATTGCGCACAAACCGATCCCGTCCGATCCGCTTTATGGGCGAGCCCGAGAACTTGACCCGAAACGCCGCATCATCCAACCCCGCCAATTCAGCCAGAGGCGGGGCCACCAAATCATCCCGCGCAGCATAGCGAATATCACTGGCCGCAACGGCGAACTTGTTCCACGGACAGGCCGCCAGACAATCATCGCATCCGTAAATCCGATTGCCCAACTTGCCGCGCAGCTCTTCGTCCACCGGGCCCTTATGTTCGATAGTCAGATAAGAGATGCAGCGCCGCGCATCCAATTGATAGGGCGCAGGAAACGCATTCGTTGGACAGGCATCCAAACAAGCGCGACACGATCCGCAATGATCCACCTCGGCCATATCCGCAGGCAGGTCCAATGTGGTGAAAACAGAGCCTATAAAGGCCCAATTTCCCCAATCACGGCTGACCAGATTGGTGTGCTTCCCTTGCCAACCCAACCCCGCCGCATGGCCCAGGGCCTTCTCAGGCACCGGCGCTGTATCAACAAACACCTTCACCTCGCCGCCACCTTCGGCAATCAACCACTGCGCCAACCGCTTGAGGCGTTTTTTCACCAAATCATGGTAATCCTTGTTCTGCGCATAGACCGAAATCGCAGCCCGGTCTGGATGGCTCAAAACCTCGGTAGGATCATGTTCAGGCGCATAGCTCTCGGCCAACATGATCACTGACTGCGCCTCGGGCCACAAAGCCGACGGATCGCCCCGCCAATGGGTCCGCTCAGCCATCCATCCCATCTGCCCGTGATACCCAGCATCCAAAAACGCCTGCAATCGCGCTGGCACCTCGGGCACATCCCACGGCCGACAAATCCGACAGGACACAAACCCCTCGCTCAATGCCCGAGCGACCACCTTGCGCTTTAAATCCGATCCGCTCTTCATCTGGCTAAAAATACCTTCGGGGGGAATCGCGCCCCGGCGCGATGGGGGGCAGACAGCCCCCCTGCCACCCTATCAGAAATCCAGATCCGCGTAATGCGGCGGAGGCCGGAACCCTGGCACCTGATCCGCTAGTATCGACCGGAACGCGGGCCGGGACTTGATCTTGGCATACCAATCCTTCACCGCCGCCGACCGGTTCCAATCCACATCCGAGATATAGTCCAACGCCGACAAATGCGCAGCCGCCGAAAAATCCGCCAGCGTCATCTGATCGCCAGCCAACCAACGCCGATGATCCAGCAACCATGCCATATAATCCAGATGATATTTAATGGCCTTGGCACCCTCTTTCACGTTCTTGCTGTCCGGGTATCCCTGACCGGTCATCTTCTTGTTGACCCGTTCATACAACAGTTTCGATGTCACCTCGTGATGAAACTTGTCATCGAACCAACCCACCAATCGCCGCACCTCATACCGAGCTTCGGGGGTTTTCGGCATCAAAGATGGCTCGGGGCGCGTTTCCTCAATGTATTCACAAATCGCTGCGCTTTCCGCCATCACCTGACCGTCCAACCGCAGAACGGGAACTTTACCCGCCGGATTGCGACGCAGGAAATCCGGGTCTTGCTCCCAATACTTCTCTTCGACCAGCTCAACCTCGATCTTCTTTTCCGCTAGCGACAGACGGACCTTGCGGCAATATGGGGACAGGGGAACGTGAAACAGACGCGCCATGAGCTTCCAATCGAACCAGTGAATACAATCCAGCTTTAGCGCCGAGAGGGTTAGTATTTCAATCCTCGAAACAATCTGCGCGACCATCTGCGCGGATGGTGGCCGCCCCATCCAGGATCGAGGCCGCCCGCCTACGTGTGCGTACTGATGGATCAGTGACCGATCTGTTTCGGGGGGAGGGCAGAATTGCAGCGATCCGCGCGGCCTGAACCGGCGACAGCTTGGAGGCGGGTACATTGAAGTTACGCTGAGCCGCTGCTTCGACTCCAAAAACGCCATTCCCGGTCTCGGCCACGTTCAGATACACCTCAAGGATACGTTGTTTGCTCCAAAAGATTTCGACAACCGGTGTGATCGAGGTTTCAAGCGCTTTGCGTACCCAGCTGCGCCCTTGCCACAAGAACACATTCTTCACCACCTGCTGTGTAATCGTTGACGCACCCCTTGACCCTCCGTCCTCGAGTGCATCGCGAATGGCTTCGACATCAAAGCCCCAGTGCAGACAGAAATTGGCGTCTTCCGCCGCCACAGCCGAGCGCGCCATGACCGGAGAAATCTGTTCTATCGGAACCCAATCCCGTTCGACTTTGCCTAGGCGCCGCCACTCGGACCAGATCGTGTGGGTCACCGGTGGATTCACCACCGAATACAAAACCACCAGCCCAACAACACATGCGATCACCACCAAAAACCCACGCCCTACCCAGCTGCGGATTCTCGGAATAATCGGTGTTTTTCTTTTAGCGGCCTTGCGTTTCTTGCTGCTCGATTTGCGCGCTGCTTTTTTTGCCATGCTGTTGCTATACGACGCCGAAGACGGGTATGGAACGGGTTAAATCGCGATTACGCGGGCTTCGCGCGGGCGTACTACCGGACGGGCGGTATCCGGCAAAACAGGGTTTTCGCGACCAAGCTCGGGAAACAAGGTCAGAATCTCGGCCTGCGTTTGGCTGTCGGCCATTGATACGGCATGACCCGGATAAAAACTTTCGCTTTTTGCGCCATTTGCCGTCACGATCTCATGTCGTGAAAACAGCAGATGCAGATATTCGACCTCGCCACCTTCGACGCGCGTGACCGTTTTGCCGTTCACAAGACAATGCGCCGCAATCAGAACTTCGGAATGCCCAAATAGATAGGGCGCGCGCCAGTCCTCGATCAGAATACGGTGTTGCGGAGAGACGATCAGCGGTTTGTTCGTCCCCAAAACACCGGCTTCAAAGCGTACCGGGGCAAGTTTTCCCTGGGCTTTCACCGTTGTTCTGCCGACCCAAAGCAAAGGCTGCGCCCCGTTGTCAGAGGTCAGAACCAGATCACCGGGACGCAAGTCCTCGACCCGGCGAGGGCCGGATACCGTCTCGATCATTGTGCCGGGCGTGAAACACGGTGGGCCCAGATCGCCGGCTCCGATATCGACCGAACCAAATGAACCTCCGGTGTCGCTGAAATCAGTCGCAGATGAGCTGACGAACGTCCCGCTTTCCAAAACTTGTCCGTCGGTGGGTGTAAACACCTCGCGCCCATCGGCAAGATAGAAGGTCACACCCGTGTAGGTGATCTGAGTGCCGTCATCCAATTCAATGGTCACCATGTCATCGAAATAGGACGCCGTAATGTCTGATCCGTCGACCGAGTCGTTGTTCAGCCGGTTGATCAGGCCGTTGTCGTTCTGGTCGACGATGTCGAATTTCTGAACCGTCAGGGTCGAGCCAGGTGTCGTACCGTTCGCTCCGGGATTGGCCGGGTCGATGACAAAAAACTGATCTGTGTAGGTTGTTGGCATGTGCCTGCTCCCTGCGACGCGTTAAATGGACTGGCGACCAGAGCGCCGAGATAACGTTTTCGTTAGCTAGGCGTGAAACGATTAAAAACGCAAGAAAACCGTCAAAAATGCCCAAAAATAGAAAAACCCGCGTGTTTCAGGAGACACGCGGGTTTTTCGATTAACGATCAGACAGGGTCTTATTCCGCAGGAACTGCTTCAACTTCGTTGGTCAGAGGATGGCTGAGCTTGTTCAGCATCTCCTTTGGGCAGACCTGAAGGAAGTTTGCCTTTTCCACATCCCAATGTTGCAGGATATCTGCAGCTTTGCGACTGTTGGTTTCCAAAGCATGGCGTTCAATCAGCGTTTTCATCTGGTCCATCCAGTGATCCACCGTCACCGGGCAGGTCACCAGTGTTTCCATGTTCATCAACGCCTGCGCCTTGCCTTCGGGATCGTACAGGTACGCCATGCCGCCGGTCATGCCCGCGCCAAAGTTGGCACCAATGTCGCCCAGAATCACGGCCACACCGCCGGTCATGTATTCGCACCCGTTCGAGCCGCAGCCCTCGATCACCACTTTGGCACCCGAGTTCCGAACCGCGAACCGTTCACCTGCGCGACCCGCTGCGAACAGGTGGCCGTCGGTGGCGCCGTATAGAACCGTGTTGCCGATGATCGTGTTGTCATCTGCCTTCAGCGGGCTGACCTGCGGTGGGCGCACGACGATCATGCCGCCCGACAGACCTTTGCCGACATAGTCATTGGCATCACCCGACACTTCCAGTTTCAGACCCGGCGCCGCAAAAGCCCCCAGCGACTGACCAGCCGAGCCCTGCAACTTCACATGCAGATGATCGTCTTGGAACGTGTTCCGCATACCAAAGTTCTGCACGATATGGCTGGACACCCGAGTGCCCACTGTCCGGTGCGTGTTTTGGATCGCGTAGGACAGCTGCATCTTCTCACCGTCTTTCAGGAACCGCGCCGCGTCGCGCACAATCTCGGCGTCCAGCGTGTCAGGCACTGCGTTGCGATCCTTGTCGCGGTTGTAGACGATGTCATGTGCGCCATCGACGGTGATCAGCAGCGGGTTAAGGTCCAGATCGTCCAGATGCGCCGAGCCACGGCTGACCTGCGCCAGCAGATCGGCCCGTCCGATGATCTCGTCAATCGAGCGCGCACCAAGGCTGGCCAGCAGCTCGCGCACTTCCTGCGCGTAGAAGGTGATCAGGTTGACGACCTTGTCGGCATTGCCGGTGAATTTGGCGCGCAGGGATTCGTCCTGCGTACACACACCAACCGGGCAGGTGTTCGACTGGCACTGACGTACCATGATACAGCCCATCGCGATCAGGGCAGCGGTGCCGATGCCGTATTCCTCGGCCCCCATCATCGCGGCCATGACAATGTCACGCCCGGTGCGCAGCCCGCCATCGGTCCGCAGAGTCACGCGGTCGCGCAGGTTGTTCATCGCCAGAACCTGATGCGCCTCGGTCAGGCCCATCTCCCACGGCAAACCAGCATACTTGATCGACGTCGCGGGCGACGCGCCCGTGCCGCCATTGTGACCCGAAATCAGGATAATATCCGCTTTGGCCTTGGCCACACCGGCGGCAATCGTGCCAACGCCCGACGACGCCACCAGTTTCACCGTCACCTTACAGCGCGGGTTGATCTGTTTCAGGTCATAGATCAGCTGCGCCAGATCCTCGATCGAGTAGATATCGTGGTGCGGCGGCGGTGAGATCAACGTCACGCCTTTGGTCGAGTGACGCAGGCGCGCGATCAGGTCGGTGACCTTCATGCCCGGCAACTGACCACCTTCACCCGGTTTCGCACCCTGGGCGACCTTGATCTCAAGCTCTTCACACTGGTTCAGGTATTCGGCGGTCACGCCAAAGCGGCCCGAAGCCACCTGTTTGATCTTGGCCGACGGGTTGTCGCCATTCGGCTCCGGCACGAAATGCGCCGGATCTTCGCCGCCTTCACCAGAGTCAGACTTGGCTCCGATCCGGTTCATCGCCACGTTCAGCGTCTTATGCGCCTCGGGGCTCAAAGCACCCAGCGACATGCCCGGCGTGACAAAGCGTTTGCGGATCGAGGTGATCGATTCGACCTCTTCAATCGGCACCGGTTTGCCCAGCGGTTTGAAATCCATCAGGTCACGCAGGTGGATCGGCGGGTTTGACTGCATCTTGGCCGAGTACTGTTTCCACAGCTCATAGGATGCGCGGTTACACGCCATTTGCATCATATGCATCGAGCTCGCTTCCCACGCATGGGTCTCACCCGATTTGCGCGCTTTGTAGAAACCACCGATGGGAAGCACGTCCAGACCGCTGTCCCAACCTTTGGCGTGGATTTCCTCGGCCTTGGCCTGAATACCGGTGACACCGATGCCGGAAATCCGGCTGGTCATGCCCGGGAAAAACTCGGCGACCATGGCGCGGCTCAGGCCCACGGCCTCAAAGTTCAGGCCACCGCGGTACGAGGAGATCACCGAAATCCCCATCTTGGCCATGATCTTCAGCAGGCCTTGATCAATCGCCTCGCGGTAGCGCGCGACATTCTCGGTCAAAGTGCCATCCAGCAAGCCGCGATCAATGCGGTCAGCCAGCGAGTCTTCGGCCAGATAAGCGTTCACAACGGTCGCGCCACAACCGATCAGAACGGCAAAGTAGTGCGGATCAACACATTCCGCCGAACGCACGTTCAGCGAACAGAAAGTCCGCAGTCCCTGACGGGTCAGATGCGAATGAACGGCACTGGTCGCCAGGATCATCGGCATCGCCACGCGGCCCTCGCCCGAGTTCATATCGGACAGCACCAGATGCCCCGCGCCCGAGCGCACGGCCTCTTCTGCTTCGGCTCTAACACGGACCAAAGCAGCGCTCAGCGCGCCCCGACCGGGTTCAAAGCTACAGTCGATTTCCGCCAGCGGCGAGCCGAGATTTTCCACCAGCCGGTCCCATTGGGCGTTGCCTACAAAGGGGCTGTCCAGCGTGATGATCTCGGTCTGGCTGCTGTCTTCGTCCAGCACGTTTTTCAGGTTTCCGAACCGGGTTTTCAGCGACATGACGCGGTATTCGCGCAGGCTGTCGATCGGCGGGTTGGTCACCTGGCTAAAGTTCTGGCGGAAGAAATGGCTGAGCGGGCGGTATTGCTTGGACAAAACTGCCGACGGGGTGTCATCGCCCATCGAAGCCAATGATTCCTTGCCGTCTTCAGCCATGGGGGCAAGGATTTGCTCCAATTCTTCAACAGAATAACCAGCCGCGATCTGGCGCTTGCGCAGTTCCTCTCCGCTGAACTTCGCGGTCTCTGTCACGCCTGACAGGCTTTCATTCAGATCGTTGATCTTGCCAACCCACTCACCAAACGGCAGAGCACGCGCCAGTTTATCCTTGATCTGCGTGTCGCGGTACAGCTTGCCACGCTTCATATCCACGGCCAGCATCTGACCCGGGCCCAGCGCGCCTTTTTCCGTCACCGATGCCTCATCAATCGGCACCATGCCGGCCTCGGACCCTGCGATAACCAGACCATCGCCAGTCACCACATAGCGCATCGGACGCAGGCCGTTCCGGTCCAGACCGGCGCATACCCAACGGCCATCGGTCATGGCCAGCGCGGCGGGGCCGTCCCACGGTTCCATCACCGAGTTGCAATAGGAATACATGTCACGCCACGCCTGCGGCAGTTCAACCGCCTGCTTGGACCAGCTCTCCGGCACCAGCATGGTTTTCGCCATCGGAGCAGACCGGCCTGCACGTACCAGAACTTCGAAAACCGAGTCTAGTGCGGCTGAATCCGACGATCCGCCCGCGATGATCGGTTTGATGTCCTCGGCATAGTCCCCAAAGGTCGAGGATGCCATGCGGATCTCATGGCTTTTCATCCAGTTGACGTTGCCTTTTAGCGTGTTGATCTCGCCGTTATGGGCCAACATGCGGAAGGGCTGCGCCAACCACCATTGCGGGAAGGTGTTGGTGGAATAACGCTGGTGATAGATCGCAAAGGCGGATTCGAAACGCTCATCCATCAGGTCGGGGTAGAAGACGGCCACTTGTTCAGCCAACATCATGCCCTTGTAGATGATCGAGCGGCACGACAGCGACGCCAGATACATTCCCGAAATCCCAGCCGCTGCCGCCGCTTTTTCGATCCGGCGACGGATCACATACAGCTCACGCTCAAAGGTTTCTTCGTCCACGCCTTTGGAGTTCGAGATCAGGATCTGCTCAATCTCGGGGCGGGTCGCGTTGGCCTTTTCGCCTAGACAGGTCACATCAACCGGCACGTGGCGCCAGCCATAGATGTAGTAACCCATGCGCAGCACTTCGGTTTCCACGATGGTCCGGCAGCTTTCCTGCGCACCGAAATCGGTGCGGGGCAAAAAGACCTGACCAACAGCGATCAGCTCGTCCAGGTTGGGCTCGTGACCGGTGCGACGGATCTGATCATAGAAGAAGGGGACCGGAATCTGCACATGGATGCCGGCACCGTCGCCGGTTTTGCCATCGGCATCCACAGCGCCCCGGTGCCAGATCGCCTTGAGCGCGTCGATCCCCGCATCCACAACCTTGCGCGAAGGCTTGCCGTCGACGGACACAACAAGGCCTACGCCGCAGGAAGAATGTTCTTCCTCTTTGGAATAGAGACCGTTTTCGGCCATCCACTGACGTTTGGCTTCTTCGGCGCGCACCCAATCGGCATCGTATTTGGTCATTGGCTGTCTCCTTCTTCCGAGGAGGCATACATGGCCTCAACCTCGGCTTTGGTCATTTGCTTGCGTTCACCTGCGAACGCGTATCCTTCGGGCTTTTTGTCGAAGTAAAGTTCAAGTTTCAGCGTGTGGCCTGTATCCTGAAACAGGCCTGCCGCGATTTGCGTGTGTCCGTGCATTTCACCTGGAAGCGTGATCCGGTACCATAGCGCCGAGCCGCAGTCAGCGCAGAAGGCGCGCTCGGCCCAATCGGACGAGGTGAAGGTTTTCACGGGGCCTAACGCGGCATAGCCCTCTTCGGCCTCAAACGTCACAAGCATCGAGCTGGTCCAGCGGCGGCACTGGTCGCAATGGCACGCGCCCAGCGCATCGCGCGCGGGAGTCGCGGTCACGGTGACCGCGCCACACATGCATTGGCCTTGCAACTCGGGCATTCCGGCGCTCCTGATTTCTGGGTTATTCGGCTGCAACCGCAGCCTTGGCGTTGAAACGGTCGATGATCGCATCGGCACAGTCGCGCCCGTCACGGATCGCCCACACGACCAGAGAGGCCCCGCGCACGATGTCACCGATGGCGTAAACACCGTCCATCTCGGTCTCGCCGGTCTGGAAGGCGGCCTTGACGGTGCCCCAACGTGTCACGGGCAGGTCGGGCTGACCGAACAGGGTGGGTAGGTCTTCGGGCTCAAACCCCAGCGCCTTGATCACCAGATCGGCGTCTTCGACATAATCCGCACCTTCGATCACCTCAGGTGCCTGACGGCCTGTCGCGTCGGGCTGGCCCAGACGCATCTTCTGCACCATCACACCCTGCACCTTGTCGTCGCCGGTAAAGCCCTTGGGCGCGCTGAGCCATTCAAACACCACGCCTTCTTCTTCGGCGTTCTGAGTCTCACGCTGCGAGCCAGGCATATTCGCGCGGTCGCGACGGTACAGGCATTTGACCGAGGTCGCACCTTGACGGATCGAGGTGCGCACGCAATCCATCGCAGTATCCCCGCCACCGATCACGACGACCTTTTTACCAGAGGCGTTCAAGCGGCCATTGTCAAAGTCTTCGACCGCATCGCCAAAGCTTTTGCGGTTCGAGGCGGTCAGGAAGTCGATCGCTTTTTCGATCCCGGCCAGACCACTGCCCGGCATAGACAGGTCACGCGATTTGTAAACGCCAGTGGCAATGATAACCGCGTCATGCTTGCCACGAATGTCTTCGAATTTCGCGGCGTCGACGTCACAATTCAACTCGAATGTCACGCCGCCATCGGCCAGCAGGTCGTTGCGGCGCTGCACGATGTCCTTTTCCAGTTTGAAGCCCGGAATACCGTACATCAACAGGCCTCCGGCGCGGTCATAGCGGTCATAGACCGTCACCTGAATACCTGCGCGGCGCAGCATGTCAGCGGCCGCCAGACCGCCGGGGCCCGCACCGATGATACCAACGCTTTCGCTGCGCTCGACTGTGGGGGTGGTTGGTTTGACCCAGCCTTTGTCCCACGCGGTATCGGTGATGTATTTCTCGATTGTGCCGATGGTTACTGTCCCGTGACCGGACTGTTCAATCACGCAATTGCCTTCACACAGACGATCTTGCGGGCAGATGCGGCCACAGATCTCGGGGAACGTATTGGTCGCCTGGCTGGTCTGATAGGCCTCTTCCAGACGGCCAGTGGCGGTCAGGTGCAACCAGTCGGGGATATTGTTGTGCAACGGGCAATGCGACTGACAATAGGGCACACCGCATTGGCTGCAACGGCTGGCTTGCTCTTCTGCTTTGGCCGAGGCGTATTCGGCATAGATTTCGTCAAAGTCTTCCTTGCGCGTGTCAGCGGCACGCTTTTCAGGCATGGCGCGATCGACTTGCACAAATTTCAGCATCGGTTGCTTGGCCACGGGTCAGACTCCATGAATTGGCTTGGTCGAGTTTCTTTAAGTGATGCAAGGTAGGATGAAAAGTCAATTATGCTGACCTAATTAGTGAATTTACGATCAAAAATCCTAGGGTCGCATGGAAAAAAGCAAAAATTTAGATCCGAATCGGACCTATATGCGTTCTTTCCTTTTCTTCATCACGCTTATACCCATGAACCGCAAAGAACAGGTGACGATGGCACGGGCAGGTTAATGAGTCTATTTCAACTGATTCTTGCGGCGATCATTCAGGGTATCACCGAATTTCTGCCGATTTCGTCATCCGGGCACCTGATTCTGCTGCCCAACCTGACCAGTCTGGCGGATCAAGGCCTTGCCATTGATGTGGCGGTTCATGTGGGCACCCTAGGCGCGGTGGTTCTTTATTTTTGGTCTGACGTAAAATCAGCCGCAGCAGGTTTGCCAGACGCGCTGCGGGGTCAAACAGACACGCCACAGGCACGGCTTGCGCTTGGTCTGATCATTGCGACGATTCCGACGGTTATCCTTGGCGCCATTCTTTATCAAACCGGGCTCAGCCAGTCTTTGCGCTCGATGGCGGTGATTGGATGGACCATGTTGGGATTTGGTCTGCTGCTCTATTGGATGGACCAGAAAGGACAGCAAAGAAAAAAGGCAAATGACTGGGGTCTGAAAGATGCGGCCATTATGGGTTTGTGGCAAATGCTGGCGCTGATCCCCGGCACATCCCGGTCTGGCATCACGATTACGGGCGCCCGGCACTTGGGGTACACCCGAGAAGACGGCGCGCGGATCGCGATGTTGATGTCGATCCCGACTATCTTGGCATCGGGCATATTGCTTTCAGTCGATGTGATCAAAGAAGCCGACGCTCAACTGGCTATTGACGGAGCAATCGCCGCGCTTTTTGCCTTTGTTGCGGCCCTTCTGGCGCTGTCTTTCATGATGCGCTTGCTGCGCAGCGTCAGCTTTACGCCATACGTAATTTATCGCGTTGTTCTGGGCGTAATTCTGCTGGCCATTGCCTACAGTTGATCAGGTCCGCAGGTTGTCAGCGGATCTTTGAATTTCGTCATACTGACCCGAGGGGCGGAACTTCCAAAGATAGTCCGGCAGAACCGACTCCAGCGTGGCCGGCTCGATCCCAAGATCGGCAAAGCTTTTCGCCCCATCCGACACGACGTTGTCGCGGCGCAGGTTTTTCAGCTGATCCCGTGTCAGAATGCTATTCGGGAACAGTTGGAAACTGACGAACTTAATGATGTCCAGAACCCCGGCCATGATCCGCGCGGCAAAAAAAGGCATCCCGATAATCACGCGGCGGCGGTGGATCACGTCAAGCATCTGCTGCATGAGCGCACGGAATGTCTTGACCTCAGGGCCGCCCAGTTCATACGTGCCGGCCGCAGCCTGCCCCAGAACGCCCTGAACAGCAGCTTTGGCCACATCATCGACATAGACCGGCTGAAACTTCGTTTCGGCCCCGACCAGCGGCAGGAACGGCCCCATCCGGGTCATCCCGGCAAAGCGGTTGAAGAATTGATCCTCAGTCCCGAAAATAACCGAGGGGCGCAGGATCACGGCATTGGGCATATGAGCAAGCACTCCGGCCTCACCCTGTGCCTTGGTTTGCGAATACTCACTGTCCGAATCCGCGTCTGCACCAATGGCAGAAATATGGACCATCCGCGTGATCCCTTGTTCGGCTGCGATCCGCGCGATCCGTTCGGCCCCGTCGGCCTGTACGGCGTCAAACGCGTTCTTGCCCAGCTCGTTCAGCACACCCACGCAGTTCACCACCGCATCCGCGCCCTGCATCGCTGCCGCAACCGACGCATCGTCGCGAATGTTGCACAGGATGGGTTCAACCTGTCCAACCACGCCGTAAGGTTTGACGAACATCGCTTCATTCGGGCGCCTGACAGCGACCCGAACACGCCACCCTTCGTTCGCCATACGTCGCGCGACGTACCTGCCGACAAATCCGGATCCGCCATAAATCGTGACCAGTTTTGACATAGAAGGGCTCCTGCTTTTGGCTCCTGATCCGATCTACCGCCCAAAGAGGCGCGGAACAAGGCGCAATAACGCCGCGTGTAGGGGAAAAACCCTGCCTTTTTCGGGTGCGTTTTGGATGGGGTCAAAAAACTTTCAAAAAACTTCCCGAATCCGGTTGACCCTCCTCGCCAGTGGGCTTAAACGCCCCTCCACGACACCTGCCCAGGTGGCGGAATTGGTAGACGCGCTAGCTTCAGGTGCTAGTGTCCGTATGGACGTGGAGGTTCGAGTCCTCTCCTGGGCACCAAATCCCCCGATAACGTATTAATTGTTCTCAGTTTACTTGTCCTAACTGTGCGGGTGAAGGACATGGCGTATGACAATTCGGTCCTCTTTTTCGTTCAACAAGAACGGCATCTACTACTTTATAGGCGGATTCCTCGGGGTCTCCTGAAACACTACTAACGAGGACCGCGCGCTGGTAAATGGCTCGGTCCAGACATTGATCCGTAAGGATGGGGATGAAGTCGAAACCGTTCTGAGCCAATTGAACGAATGTCTGACAGCCTCTGGCAATATGGTTGGTAAATTCACGCTAGAACCTGATCTTTCCGGCAATAGTCGGACTGTGCGAACTGCCTGATACAAAGCCGAGCGCACGGACTAGAATGAAGCGGTTTCCTACTTGAGACGAGCAATGGGCTTTCAAGTTGAATGCTTGCTCTAAGTGATCAACCTTCGAAGATCCCCTCAGAATTGGCCAAGTGGCGAATGCACCTGTTTTGAAAACCAGTGATTTAAGTCTAAGGGCTTCATGGGCACTTTTGACGCCGTTGTGACGCCACCCGTAGCGGAGTTTTCTTTCAAGACGTCCGTCTTGATACTGCCCACATGACCTAACCAATTGACTATGCAGAGTTTGTGTTTCTTATCTTGGGCACCGTATCTTCCACATAGTTGAGAATTGGTATTCCCGCATGCGTATGACGGAGACGCCTGGTCTTTTTGTTCAGGATCTGCATTCCAGCTCGTTCATTTCGGCGTTTCTGGTTTTTGACTGTCGCCTGACACGCTGGTCGAACGCGGGAAATAAACTTGGACCAGAGTCGACACCAAATCTTGCACTTGTTTCGTCCCCTATAAGCTGAGCGTATCTGACCCATGTTCGGAACACAAAAACATCGCGCAGACTGATTATTGACTTGTTGTTTGTCTGCCGCCCAGGTTTCGCAAGCTTCAGATCCCGGAAATAATTCTTTTCATCTGCAGCCCAGCCTTGCGGAGTCTTAAACGGCTTCTGCTCATCCGAACCTTCGTATTTGAAATCAGGATATTCCTGTCCGAATTCGGAACACCCGTGCGAGATTTTTGCGGGCAGACCACAGATCGCATGCTTGGTTTTCAAGTCGTCAAAAGCAGCAAGACAGCTTTTAGCTTCGGCAAGGCTCTGACAATAAATATAACCCTTGTAGGGATACTTTATGCCACTCCTCAGCTCTATCATGCATTTTCGTGCGTTGTCGTTCGGCAGGTCGAGGTTGAGTAGCAGAAAATAAGCCAGAAAAAGATCATCCAGATTCTCGGGCAAAATCTGAACTTTGAAACAATCGTGGCACAAGCTCGGGATAACTTTGGTTTCTTTGAAGAATTTCAAACGCACGTCGCAATGCGTATGCTGACCATTGATGGTCAAGACCCGACCAGAGAACATCTGGGCCACAGGGACAACCTGAGTAATACCCAAGGTTTCCAGAATACTCATCCACTGACGGTAGGCATCGCTGTATACTCTGCGGTCCAACATGCCCAATCGCCAATCAAACCCCAAAGATTCATTTATCCGGCTTTGGGCCGTTCCGAATGCGCCAAAAGCTGTCGTGAATCCTCGGGGTGTTTCCAACAGATTCACAAGCCGCCGGACACTGGCACCATCATCTGGTTTAATCGCAACCCATTGTTCAAGCTGCCTAACTTGCGCGTCGACGGACATCACACCTCTCCTGAAACAGAGAAACTCCCTGCCAGCAAGGTGATCGCCCTCATCACGCCTGTCGTCAACTCAAATGCGCAAGAACCGGCAGTTTGTGCCGGTTCTTGACCTTTTTTGATCAGGACACCGCTTGTTCCGCTACGATTTCGCCAAATCGGGTGAAGAACTTGCCCGACAGCTTTTTGGCCGTTCCTGCAATCAGACGGCTGCCAAGCTGGGCGATCTTGCCGCCGACATCGACCTTTGCGGTGTAGGCCAGAATTGTCTCAGCCCCGTCCTCGGTCAACGTGACCTCGGCGCCACCTTTGGCGAAACCAGCCGCTCCGCCCTTGCCTTCTCCGGTCAAAGAAAATCCACTGGGAGCGTTGGAATTGTCTAATGTGACCTGCCCGGCAAATTTCGCTTTGACCGGACCGATTTTCAGGACCACCTTGGCCTCAAGATCCTCGGACGAGTTCTGGATCAATTCTTCACAACCCGGAATGCACTCCTGCAATATCTCGGGCGTATTCAGCGCTTTGTAAACCACGTCGCGCGGGGCTGCGATGCGGATTTCGTCACTCAGTTCCATTCACGTTTCCTCTGTTCAACAGCATTTCGGAAAAACCAGAAGGGCAGTTTCCGTTGCCTGTTCCGGTGTTTGTTTCGGGCGCTCGGGCCACAGGCGCTTAAGCAAGTTTTTCATCCTGAGAAACCTCCGTCGATTTGTCCGTGTTTCGCCACATCACGATCTCGGCCAGGATTGACAGGGCGATTTCGTGCGGATCTATAGCATGAATGTCCAGCCCGGCAGGGGATTTCAGACGCGCCGCGCGGGCTGGATCCAGACCCTGACCAATCAGCTTTTCCGTGAGTGTTTCGGCTTTGCGGCGGCTGGCCACCATCGACACCCGCGCGGCTTGCGTGTTCAGCGCGGCCCCAAGGGCTGCGCCGTCTCCTTGACCTTGCGAGGCCACGACAACAAAGTCGCGCGCCTCGATACCCAAGTCTTCGACCGTCTCGGGCGTGCTGCTCGTCACCCGAAACCCGGCGAGCGTCCCGTGTTCGCCCAGCGCCTTGGCAATCAACGAGGTGCCAAAGATCACCAATCTTGGCGCGTGCTGATACGGTTCAACCAGCAAATCCACCGTCCCGCCCGAGGGGCAGCCGCTTTTGAAGGTTTGCACGCCATCCGGGTCCGTCATGTCGACCACCTTGTCCGAGGGTTTCACGCGGATCATCTGCGGCGCACCGCTGACCAGCGCTTGTATCGCTGAACTGCGCACCGCGCGCTGCACACAGGCACCGCCCAGATGACCCAATATCCGCCCGTCGCGCGCAATCGCCGCCTTTCCCCCGGCCTTGGCCGAGGTTGCATCCGCTGTGCGCAGCACCGTGGCGACGCAGAAAGGCTCACCGGTTCGGCGCAGGGTTTCGATCGTGTCGAATATGTCGAAATTTGCCATATCAGACTCCTTTCACAACTTGCGAAAATGCGGCTCAAGCGCTGCCAGCGCCTCGAGTGTGTTGGCAGGCAAGTGCGCGTCCAAATGGGGTTCGGCCGCCTGCATCGCCGCTGCGATGGGTTGGTAGTCTTTCCATCCCTTCAACGGGTTCAACCAGACGATGCGCCGTGACTTGCGCCGGATGCGCGCCAGAACTGCGCTCAGCGCCTGCGGATCCGAACTGCAATAGCCGTCCGACAGGATCAGAACGATGGTCCGCCCGTTCAAAGCACGCGCGCCATAGCCGTTCAGAAAGCTTTCCAAGCTACCCGAAATGTCGGTGCCGCCGCCGAACCCCTCGGCCATCAAGGATAACCGCCCAGCTGCACGGATCGAGTCGTGATCACGAAGGGCGTCCGTCACCCGCATCAGGCGCGTGTGAAACAGATAAGCATCCGCTTCAGTCCCGCTACCGATCAGACCTTTGAGAAAGGCCAGAAACACCCGCGAATAGACAGTCATCGACCCGCTGACATCACACAGCGCTACGATCCGCATCGGACGCGGCGGCTTGGCGCGGCGATACAAATCAATCGGCTCACCCCCTCGTGCAAGACTTGCCCGTTGTATCCTCCGCATATCCAACGTAGCGCCCCGCAACGCTTGCTTTCTGCGACGCGACCGCCGATCACGAATGGCACGTGCCAACATCAAGGCCGCCTTTTCAGCCTGTTTTAGAGCCTCGTCATCCATCAACTCGCGCAGGTCCCTGCGTGACAGGTTGACTGTGCGTGTCGCAATCAACTTGCCATCAGTCCCCTCGGCATCGCCTTCGCCCTGATCGGCAGAACCCTCTTGCGCTGCGCTTTCCGCACCCTGTTCGTCGGAATGCGCGGCATCCTGCCAAATCATGGGTTTGGCAGATTGCACCCTCACGTGGCTCGTTTGTGCGACCCCTTCTCGCTGCTTTCCAACGTTGAACCAATATGCATCGAACAAATCGTCAAAACGGCGCCAATCCTCGGCGTCGCTCGCCAGCAACACACATAGCGCCCGGCGGGCCTGATCCGCATCCGTCGCCGTGATCTGAGACAATGCAGACAACGCATCCGCGGTCTCACCCGGACCAACTCGAAGCCCGTTCGACCGCAAATGCGCGATGAACCCAGACATCCGATCTGCCAACCCATCAGCCCGAGAAGGAAACCGCGTGACCTGCATCACGCCACCTTTCCGATCAGCCGGTCCATCACCTCGGGCGGAGCCGCGTCATAGTCCGCAGCCGTCTTCAACAAACATACAAGCGTCGCCTGCACAGCATCGCGCGATTGCGCCATGTCGTTGACGCCCAAACCTGACAGGGCTGCAGCCCAGTCCAACATCTCTGCAATGCCCGGCGTCTTTTCCAAATCTTCTTTGCGCAACGCCTGTACGACCCCAATGATCTGCCGCGCCAGCACGCCTTCAACCTCGGGCATCCGCGCCCGAAGGATCGCCATTTCAACCTCTTTCGAGGGGTAATCAAGGAAACTGTAAAGACACCGCCGACGTAAGGCGTCCGACAAATCACGCGTCCCATTGGCGGTCAGGATCACAATGGGCCGGGTCGTCGCCTCGACCGTCCCAAGCTCGGGGATGGTGATCTGAAAGTCGGACAGGATTTCCAGCAAATAAGCTTCGAATTCCTCATCCGCCCGATCAATCTCATCAATTAACAAAACCGGAGGCTTATCCTGAGAAATAGCCTCTAACAAAGGCCGTTTCAGCAAATACGCATCGGAAAACAACGCAGCCTCGCCAACCCCTCCCTGCGCCTCGGACGCCCGGATCGCCAACAGTTGCCGCTGATAATTCCACTCATAAATCGCGTGGCTGGCATCCAGCCCTTCATAGCACTGCAACCGGATCAAACGCGTCCCACGCCACGCCGCCACAGCCTTGGCGACCTCGGTTTTGCCAACCCCTGCCGGACCTTCCAGCAACAAGGGCCGCCCCAAAGCCTGCGCCAGATGCAGTGCCATCGCCAACCGATCATCAGCGACATAGCCTTGCGCGGCCAATCCGTTCTGCACATCACTCAAAGTCAAAACCAGGATCCATTCTTCATCTGGCAAAAAATACCTCGGGGGAGGTTCGGAGGGGGCTGGCCCCCTCCGTTCGGTCGGATCGGCCAAGCCGATCCGAACCCAATCACCCATGCATCCCCAGCCCATTGGCAATCTTCCAGATGCGCCAGTGGTCATGCGGCATATGGCTCTGCACCAACCCAAAGGGCCGGAACGCATCATGCACCGCGTTCGAGAAACAGGGCACACCACCCACATTGGGGCTTTCCCCAACACCCTTCGCGCCAATCGGATGGTGCGGGGACGGCGTCACCGTATAGTCGGTGATATAGTTCGGTGTCTCCCACGCGGTCGGCAGGAAGAAATCCATCAGCGTGCCAGTCTTAACGTTACCCATCTCGTCATAGGCAATCTCTTGACCCATCGCGATGGCCAACGCTTCGGTCACGCCACCATGGACCTGCCCGTCGATGATCATCGGGTTGATCCGCGTGCCGCAATCATCCAGCGCATAGAACTTCCGCACGTCCCACTCGCCAGTATCCACGTCGATCTCCATGACGCAGATGTAGGCCCCGAACGGATAGGTCATGTTCGGCGGGTCGTAGTAGCTGACCGCCTCAAGACCTGGCTCCAAGCCAGGGATCGCCTGATTATAGGCAGCAAAGGCGATTTCCTTCATCGTTTTGAACCGCTCAGGCGCGCCCTTGACCGAGAACCGATCCACGTCCCACTCGACATCGTCGTCATGGACCTCCAGCAGATAGGCCGCAATCATCTGCGCCTTGGCGCGGATCTTACGCGCGGCCATTGCCGTTGCCGCACCGGCCACAGGAGTGGACCGAGACCCGTAAGTCCCCAGACCATAGGGTGCTGTGTCGGTATCGCCTTCCTCCAGCGTGATGTCATCGGCTGGCAACCCGATCTCACTGGCGATGATCTGTGCAAAGGTCGTGGCATGACCTTGACCTTGAGAGATCGTCCCCAGCCGTGCGATAGCAGAGCCAGTTGGGTGGATGCGGATTTCGCAACTGTCGAACATGCCAAGCCCGAGAATATCGCAATTCTTCACCGGACCCGCCCCCACGATTTCTGTGAAATGCGTCAGACCAATGCCAAGCAGTTTGCGTGTCTTACCGGCTTTGAACTCCTCGACCCGCTGCGCTTGTTCAGCGCGCAAACCGTCATAGTCCACGGCCTTCAGCGCCTTGTCCCAAGCGGTGTGATAATCGCCCGAGTCATATTCCCAGCCCAGCGCCGATTGATACGGGAACTGATCGGCCTTGATAAAGTTGATCCGGCGCAGCTCGGCCGCGTCCATGTTCAACTTGATGGCCAGAACCTCGATCATGCGTTCGATGAAATAGGCGGCCTCGGTCACGCGGAAGGAACAGCGATAGGCCACCCCGCCGGGAGCCTTGTTGGTATAGACCCCATCCACGGCCAGATAGGCGGTCGGAATGTCATAGGACCCGGTGCAGATGTTCATGAACCCAGCCGGGAATTTGGTTGGATCGGCACAGGCGTCAAAGCCGCCGTGATCCGCCGTCGTGTGACACCAAAGGCCGGTGATCTTGCCATCCTTAGTGGCCGCGATCTTGCCCTGCATCCAGTAGTCGCGGGCAAAGGCGGTCGACATCAGATTCTCCATCCGATCCTCGACCCATTTCACTGGCTTGCCGGTAACAATCGAGGCCACGACCGAGCAGACATAACCCGCGTAGGCCCCAACCTTGTTACCAAAGCCACCACCGATATCGGGACTGATGACGCGGATATTGTGCTCGGCAATGCCCGAGATCAGCGACACAACCGTCCGGATCGCGTGCGGGGCTTGGAACGTACCGTAGAGCGTCAGCTTGCCGGTCACCTTGTCCATGCTCGCGACCGACCCGCAGGTCTCCAGCGGGCAAGGATGGGTACGGTGGTAATAGACCATCTCTTCAGCCACCACATCGGCCTCGGCCAGAATAGCCTCCGTCGCGTCTTTGTCGCCCTGTTCCCAGGTGAAGATGTGGTTGTGATGCTTGCGCGGCCCGTGCGCACCTTCGGTCTGACCCTCAAGGTCTTCACGCAGGACCACATCGGATTTCAGCGCCTCGAACGGGTCGGTCAGAACAGGAAGTTCCTCGTATTCAACCTCGACCAGTTCCGCAGCATCCGCCGCGATATAGCGATCCTCGGCCACAACGAAAGCGACCTCCTGACCTTGGAACAGCACTTTGCCATCGGCCAGCACCATCTGTTTATCGCCTGCCAGTGTCGGCATCCAATGCAGGCCCAGCGGCGATAAGTCTTCGGCAGTCAGAACAGCGATCACGCCGGGCAGCGCCAGCGCGGCTTCTTTGTTGACGCTGACAACGCGGGCATGTGCGTAGGGGGAGCGCACAAAATCGCCGAACAACATGCCATCCAGCTTGATGTCGTCGACGTAGTTGCCCTTGCCTTGGGTAAAGCGCACATCCTCGACGCGTTTGCGCGAGCTGCCCATCCCTTTGAGGTTGGCGGCGCGTTCTTCGGGGGTCAGAGTTTGATCGTTCATTCCGCGGCCTCCTTCTGAGCGTTCAGCATGTCAGCCGAGGCCGAGATCGCCTTGACGATGTTCTGGTATCCGGTGCAGCGGCACAGGTTCCCAGCCATACCAAAACGGATTTCTTCCTCGGTCGGGTTCGGGTTTTCCTGCAGCAAGCGATGCGCGCGGGTGATCATGCCCGGCGTGCAGAAACCGCATTGCAGGCCATGATGTTCACGGAACATCTCCTGCAGCACACCAAGGCTGCCATCGTCGTTGGTAAGCCCTTCGACCGTTGTGATATCGGCACCGTTCACCTGCGCCACGAAGGTGGTGCAGGATTTGACGGACTTGCCATCGATATCAACGGTGCAAGCGCCGCAATGGCTGGTTTCGCATCCGATATGGGGGCCGGTGATTTTCAGATCTTCCCGCAGGAAGTGGATCAGCAACGTGCGCGGCTCGGCCAGACCTTCGACCTCTTTGCCGTTCACGGTGAGTTTGACGTGCATTTTTGACATGGGTTCTCCTCCCCTCAACCCGCGCGGCTTTGGGCGCGGTCGATGGCGCGGCGCAGCATGACGCCTGCCACATGTTTCTTGAACTCGACGGGGCCACGATTGTCGGCAACCGGATCAATCGCATCCAACATGGCAGCAACGCAGCCATTCACATCACCGTCCGCCAGCGCAGCGCTTGCGCCTTCGGACCACACAGGTGTGTCAGCCAGATTGGTCATCGCGACCGAGGCCGTTCCGTTACCCACCATCACAGCAGCCGCAGCCGTGGCATAGTCGCCAATCTTGCGCTTTTGCTTTTCATACGCCTGACCGACTCCCGCGCTGGGCACCGGGATCGAGATACGGGTCAGGATTTCCTCATCCTCGCGGGCGGTGAAATACGCGGCCTCGTAAAACTCACGCGCGGCGACGCTGCGATTGCCATCGGGACCGGACAGATCAAATGTGGCGTTCAGGCATTGCATCAACCCCGGCATGTCATTGCCCGGATCCCCATTGGCCACATTGCCACCGACGGTGCCCACATAGCGCACCTGCGGATCAGCGATCTGCAATGCCGCCTCGCGGATCAGCGGAATGGCAGCGGCCAGACCGTCATGCGTGATCAACTCGTGCTGCGTGACCATCGCACCCAAGGTCACGGTGTCGGCGCCGACCTCGATGCCCTTCAGTTCGTCGATGGCTTGCAGATCGACCAGATGGCCCATCTCGGCCATGCGCAGCTTCATCATCGGGATCAGGCTGTGCCCGCCCGCGATCACGCGCGCTTCGTCTCCGTGTTCTTGCAAAATGCCGATGGCCGAGGCGATATCGCCTGGCCGGTGATACTCAAAACCGGCTGGTATCATGTTTTTCCTCCCTGGGTCCGAGCAATATGCCTTGGGGGACCTGTGGGTAGGAAAGAACGCCCGCGTCAGCCGTTCCAGTCAACGGGAACGGGGCGCGCAGCTTGTTTCACGAAATGCGAATAGGCTGCACGAGTTGCGATCAAAGGCCCAGCGCGTCGCGAATGTCGGATAGGCGCGACCGGCTGACCGGCACCTTGGTTAGCGCATCCACACCGTCGAAATAACAAGTGCCATTGTCCTTGTGACGCTCAAAACTGGAGACATGTTTGGGATTCACCAGATAGCTGCGATGGGCGCGCAAAAACCCGTCCGGCGTCAGGCGGGTTTCAGCCTCGGTGATGGACCAGGGACAGAACAGTTTCTCGGCCCCGATATAGAGCACGGTATAATGCCCTTCGGCCCGGATTGCGGCGATCTCGGTCGGGGTGGCGAAAAAGGTCTGGCCTTCGCGCTCAAACGGAATGCCTGCCCGCAAGGTCGCAGGTTCAGGGCTGGGTGGAGCAGGCGCCACAACAGCAGCAGGTTCAAGGAAGCTAACGCCGGTCAACAGGAACGCTCCACAGATCAGGAACACCGCCACGGTGACACCCATCGCCAGCACCTGATTGTTCAGTGCCGGACCGGCCCCGCCGGTGCTGTCGCTGACGGTGAAATCGGTCAGACCGGTGGCCACGAAGTGCATTGTAAACACCGCCAATCCGAAACAGGCCGTTCCCAGCAAGATGTTACGCTGCGTGCGGTTGTCGTAGGCCACCCAGATCGCCACAACCGACAGCACGACCGAGGCCAGCGTTGACAACAGTACGTCCCACACGTTGTAGACCGGGCGACACAGTTCCATCCCGGCCATGCCTATATAGTGCATCACAACGATTCCAAGGCCCACGATCACGCCCGCCCCCACTATGGTCTGCACCGAACGTGGCCGGAAATGCAGCAACAGCAGCGCCAAACCTACCATCAGGATCGCCACAAGGGCCGAAATCAGTGTGATCAGCGCGTCATAGTAGAACAGGATCGGAAGTTGCAGGCCCAGCATGGCGACGAAATGCATCGACCAGATGCCGCCGCCCAGAACCACCGCAGCCAGCGCCACGATGATCTTACGGCGTTGGTCGTCCAGCTTCGATGCGCCATGCGTAAGATAAAGGCCAGTAAACCCCGCCATGAGCGCCACAGCTAACGAGGCTGCCACAAGCCAAGCGTTATGCGAATAGTCCAGCATCTTTGGTTTAGGCGCCCTCCCCGACGCGTGGACGACGTTAGCAAACGGATTTGATTGGGACAATTGGCTCTTGAACACGAATTCGGTGCTCGCCTCGGCCGTAACCTTTTTTCGTTTGCGACTTAGAAATTCAGCGCGCTACAAGTTCGCGCTCAGATCTACTTGATGGTCTCCGCTGCCTATTGAATCACCGCATTTTCCCATGCGGAAAGAAACTTTTTACGCTTAAGGTCATCCAAAAAAGTCAGCAAAGCCGGGTTCAATCCAATCGTTTCTCTGTCAGTCACCCCTCCCGGAGACGTCAGCGGCGGGAGGGAGGACTGCGTTTCCTGCGCGGCAGACTTTTCGGCAACGAGATGGCGGATGAAAGCTTCTGCTGCGTCTGGTTCCTGAGTTGCATTGGAAACCAAAGCTGTACGCATCATAATCGTTTGAAAATCAGTCGGAAAAATAACTTCAAGCGCATCTTTACCTTCGGCTCGGACAGCGGCGTAGCTGCCCAACACGTTATATGCGACCAAAATAGTGCCATCGGCCAGATCATTGATCATTTCGCCCGAACAACAATACAGCCGCACATCAAGCCCGCCCATAACTTCCATCAAGCGCCAATAGGTTTCCGAAGCTCGCGCATCCTGCGTTGCAAAGAGGTAACCCAAACCGGACTGGCGAACATCATAAGTGCCTACCTTGCCACGGAATTCTTCCGGGCGTTTACGTAAAGCTTCGATCAACATTTGGCGCGTTACGGGAACTTGCTGGCCTTCAAATGCCGCCCTGTTGATCACAATGGCCGCCGGCTCAGTGGTGAACGAGAAAAGGCTGTTGTGCCATTGTGCCCAGTGTGGTGTATCGATGTCGTCGATTGGTAGGGCATACCCATCATTGGCCAGTTTGAGTTGCAGATCCATCGCACTGGACACTACCACGTCAAATGCATCAGCAGCGGCTCGGACCCGCATGTTGATATCGGCCGTGCCCGAGACCAGGTATTCGACACTAATTGAGGGATTCTTCGCCACAAACTCCTCGATCAGTGGCGCAAATAGAACTGTATCCGTGCTCGAGATTACCCGCAGCCTGGGACCCTCTGCACCCTCGTTGAAAATCAACTGATCTTCCCAGTCTTCTGCCCATCCAGCGCCGGGCAGAAAAGCCAGCATCAAAGCGATAATGTAACGCATGCGCCCCCCTTGGGCCGGTTCGATAAAACCAACATTCCCCCATGTGCAGTCGCCACATCCTTTGCAATGGTTAGTCCCAGTCCAGAGCCAATGGTTCCTACAGCGTTTTCCCCACGCTCAAATCGTCGGGTCAGTCGGTCAACTTCGCTGGGAAGAAAACCGGGCCCGGTGTCGCTGACCTTAATCTCGGGTTTCGCTGTGACCTCTATTTCTACGATGCTGTCTGCGGGGGCATATTTCAAAGCATTGTCGATCATGTTTCTGACAGCGTTTTGAATAAGAATAGGATCTCCAGAATATGGAACCGATTTATCGCCTGTCAGACAGAGCGACAGTTCCTTCATTTCAGCGATAGGCGTCAAACGCTGAACCAGCTCTTGGATCAACTCGACAAGGTCAACATTCTCGCGCTCTAGCCGGTCCGCGCGAGACGTAATCATGGCGTGATCCAAAAGCTGACCTGCCGCGCGCGAGCTTTCGTCAATCGCGCGAACCATAGCACGCAGCGCCTCGCGGTTTTCTTTTCTTTCCACACGGTGGAGCGTGGCTTCGGCGTATGATCTGACAGTCGCCAAAGGTGTCCTGACGCGGTGGGCTGCTTCGGCGATAAAGTCCTCGGATTGGCTAAGCGACTGATCCAACCGGCCCATCAAGGAATTCAAGGACATGACAAGCGGCGCCATTTCTCGTGGCACTGGTTTTTTGAAAGGACTCAGATCCTGCGGCCCCCTTCGGGTTACCGAAGTCGTCAACTTGTTGAGCTGACCAATGGTTGTCGACGTGATCCAGAAAGATAAAGCTGCGGTGAGTAGAAAGAACCCCAACCCAAGAAAAGCAGCGTTGCGCGAAATCTGATCAAGAGTTTCGGAAAGCGCATCTTGTGTTTGACCCAGTACGACTTCGACCTCGGTTTGTCGGTCAAGCCCAACAAGAGTCCGGCTGGCGCTGACCTGTCGGATAAGTTCTTCGCGAACTTCGCCAGTTTTGAACGACCAATCGCTTTCTCCGAGCCCACCAGCAAACCGAAGGTCTTCGTAGCCTGATAGGAACTCACCGTCCTGAAAGATCGCATAGAACACTCGGTCATCTGACGGTGTACTCAGCATTGAAAATGCTGCGTACGGGATATCTACCTCGAGTGCACCATCTCTGAGCGCCGCAGCATCCAGTATTGATGTGACTGAAGCTTCAAGTATGTTGTCCTGACCTTGTTGTGCCACCTGCGCCGCGTAATTGCGAACTGTGAAAAACAGAAGAATTGCAAGAACAGCCGCACCGCCAATCAACGCGAGCACCAGCCTGTTTCGCAATGACCCTGAAACGGTCGGATTAGTTGTCATGATCCAGCCTATACCCCAGACCGCGCAGAGTAGTTATCTTGAGGTCCGACTTTTCAAGATGCCTGCGCAATCGGCCCACATAGACCTCGATGGCGTTGTCTGAAATGTTGTCATCGTAGGAAAACAGCCGATCTGCCAACTTCTGTTTCGAGAACACATGACCGGGTGCGTTGATGAACAGCTCCATCATACGCAATTCACGATTCCGCAAAGAAACGATGTCCCCGGCGACGACCAAATGCCCCGCGACCGGATCGAAGACAATGCCGCCCATCTCGATCGTCGTTTTTGTGATGCCTGACTTGCGACGCAAAACGGCACGGCATCTAGCCTCGAGTTCAGCGTGATCAAATGGTTTTGTGACGTAATCGTCGGCCCCAAGATCCAAAGAACCGATTCGATCAGAAACCTGACTGCGCGCGGTCAATACAATCACGGGAGTGTCCAGTCGACTTGCCCGATGCCGTTTCAGAAAGTCTCGGCCATCCCCATCTGGGAGCATGATATCCAACAGAATCAGGTCATATTCTTCGGTTTCGACAAAGGCGGTTGCGTCCTCCAAATTCGCTGCGTGATCAATGACATGACCGTCCAGACGCATGCGCGAACTGACCGCGTTCGCGAGGTCCAAGTTGTCTTCGACAAGTAGAAATTTCATCAGGCTTTTTCAGTATTTTGCCGCGTGACAGGTTGATGTCAGGTTGGTGTGTTTTTGTTCCATCCAATCTGAGCCGCCATGCGGCCGGTTGTCAAACGGGAGGAAATCATGACAACGATTAAACTGGGGCGTCGCGCCCTAATCGCAGCTGTGGCCGCAATCGGCCTGACCGGCCCGACATTGGCCGAAGATCAAGTTGTGGACAGCATCCACTTTCTGATCCCCGGTGGTGCCGGTGGCGGTTGGGACGGAACTGCCCGCGGCACGGGTGAAGCCCTTACGAATGCGGGTCTTGTTGGCACTGCATCCTATGAGAACATGTCAGGTGGCGGCGGCGGTAAGGCCATCGGCTTTCTGATTGAAAACGCTGACAGCAATCACGGCACATTGATGGTGAACTCAACTCCCATCGTTATCCGTTCGCTGACCGGTGTTTTCCCTCATAACTTCCGCGACCTGACTCTGGTTTCAGGCACTATCGGTGACTATGCGGCGATCGTCGTAGGCAAAGACAGCCCGATCAACTCGATGGACGATCTGTTGGCAGCTTTTGACGCTGATCCTTCGGCCACAGCAATTGGTGGTGGCTCGGTACCAGGCGGCATGGATCACTTGGTTGCAGCCATGGTCATGGAAGCAGCTGGCAAAGACGCTCTGGGCGTAAAGTACATTCCGTATGACGCAGGCGGCAAAGCCATGGCGGCGCTTCTGTCCGGCGAAATCGCGGCTCTGTCGACCGGTTTCTCGGAAGCTGTTGACCTGTCGAACGCGGGCGAAGTCAAAATCATCGGTGTCACATCGGAAGAACGCGTTGACGCTGCTCCTGATGCGATGACCATGAAGGAGCAGGGTATCGATACCACCTTCGTCAACTGGCGCGGATTCTTCGCAGCACCTGGCCTGCCGGAAGACAAGCTGGCGGCATATCAAGATGCAATCGCCAAGATGTACGACACTCCTGAATGGGAAGAAGTTCGGGCGCGCAACGGTTGGGTGAACATCCACAACTCGGGCGCTGACTTCCAAACGTTCCTTGAGCAGCAGGAACAGCAGATCGGTGATCTGATGAAGAAGCTGGGCTTTCTCTAACTGAAAATCGGCAGAGCGGACCGCCGCTCTGCCTTCCCCAAAGACAACAAAAAAGGAGGGGGCATCATGGCGTTGGATCGCTGGATCGCGCTCGTTCTGCTGGGTGTTTGTTTAACATATGGCTACGCCGCCTGGTTCACGATGGACGGTAGCCTTCCCCCCTTCATGCAAAGAAATCCCATCTGGCCAAGCACCTTCCCCAAAGTGCTGTCCATTCTGGGTATCGTCACGACGACAATTATCCTGCTGGGCTTTGAAAAGTCCGAGATCAAGGAAGCCGACATCGATTATCGCCGGCTGGGTGATTACCATCTGGATCAGGCGCTAACGCTGCTGGCTTTGATGGTGATCTACGCTTTGTGCCTGCGTCCTGTCGGTTTCCTGATTTCCACATCGGCATTCCTGATCCTTGGCTCCTTTATTCTGGGTGAGCGCAAGTGGCACATCATGCTGCCTGTTGCCTTCATCGCTACTGGGGCCGTCTGGTATCTGGTTCAGGAAGTTCTTGGCATTTACATGCGCCCGCTGCCGGGCATTTTCGGAGGCTGACATGCTTGAAGGACTTCTGATCGGCCTGCAAACGGCATTCTCAATCCAAAACCTTCTGATGGTCATCGCTGGCTGTCTGATCGGCACGTTCATCGGGATGTTGCCCGGTCTTGGACCGATGTCGATCATCGCCATCATGATCCCGGTTGCGATCTCGATGGGCGACCCATCCGCCGCTCTGATCCTTTTGGCTGGGGTATATTACGGAGCGATCTTCGGAGGATCGACATCCTCGATTCTGCTGAACGCGCCGGGTGTCGCAGGCACGGTAGCTTCAAGTTTCGATGGCTATCCGATGGCACGACAAGGCAAAGCAGGCAAGGCGCTGACAATCGCTGCGATCGCCAGTTTCGCCGGCGGCACGCTGGGTGCTGTGCTTCTAATGGTGTTTGCCCCTGCCCTGTCATCAGTGGCGCTGTTGTTCCATTCGGCCGAGTATTTCGCGCTTATGGTTGTCGGTCTTTCAGCCATCGCAGCCTTTGCTGGAAGCGGGCAAGTCGCCAAGGCCGTCATCATGACAGTCCTGGGGCTGATCATGGCAACTGTCGGCGAAGGCGCGTTGTTCAACCTACCTCGGTTCACCATGGGAATCATGGACCTGCAATCCGGCTTTGGCTTCATCACGCTGGCCATGGCCATGTTTGCCTTGCCCGAAGCGCTGTTTCTGGTCCTGAAGCCAAAAGATCTGAAAGGTGATGATGGTGAGATCAAGGACCTGCGCATCACCAAAGAAGAAGCCAAAGCAATTGCGCCAGTTGTGGGACGGCAGTCCGTACAAGGTTTCTTCATCGGCGTTCTTCCCGGCGCCGGTGCGACAATCGCCAGCTTCCTCGGCTACGCTGTTGAACGCAACATCGCTCCGAAAGAGGAACAGGAAGAATTTGGCAAAGGCTCGATCAAGGGTCTGGCGGCCCCGGAAACAGCGAACAACGCGGCCTGCACAGGATCATTCGTTCCACTGCTGACTTTGGGTATTCCAGGTTCCGGCACCACGGCGATCCTGCTGGGCGCGCTGATTGCTCTGAACGTGACACCCGGTCCGCGTCTGATGCTGGATGAGCCTCAAATCTTCTGGGCTGTGATCATGTCCATGTTTATCGGAAACCTTGTCCTGTTGATCCTGAACCTGCCGCTGATCCCTTACATCGCAAAGGTGCTATCCGTTCCGCGCAACTACCTGATACCGTTCATTTTGTTCTTTACGTTGATGGGCGCTTATATTGGGCAGAACAATGCAACGGAGTTGTTGATCCTTGTTGGTTTCGGCGTCTGCGCCACGGCTTTGAAGTTTGCCGACTATCCGCTGGCCCCGCTTCTGATCGGGTTCATCCTTGGCGGAATGATGGAAGACAACTTTGCGAGGTCCATGCAGCTTTATGACGGGATCGGGTTTATCTGGGAACGCCCCATGACGCTGGGCCTGCTGGTTATCGCCGCGCTGCTGGTGTTGCTGCCCAGCTATCGCGCGCGTCGCGCACGGGCACGGGCTGCCGGTATCGCCGATGGCGACTGAGCCTTTAGCAGGAATACGAGTTCTTGACCTGACGAATGTTCTGGCGGGCCCGTATTGCTGCTATCAGCTTGCCTTGATGGGGGCCGAGGTGATCAAGGTCGAACGGCCTGAGGGCGGCGATCTTGCTCGGGTGTTGGGCGCAGACCCAGACCGCAACAAGGCCGGGATGGGCATCAGTTTTCTCGCCCAGAACGCGGATAAGAAATCCGTCACGCTGGATATGAAGCCAGCAAAGGGCAAAGACTTGCTGAAGAAGCTGGTTCAAACCGCCGACGTGCTGGTCGAAAATTTCCGGCCCGGTGTAATGGACCGGCTTGGCCTTGGCTATGACGTTCTGCGCGCTGAAAATGCCAACCTGATCTATTGCGCAATCAGCGGTTTTGGGCAGGATGGTCCTCGTAAAAAAGACCCGGCCTACGACCAAATCGTTCAGGGTATCAGCGGTGTCATGTCGATCACCGGAGCAGCCGATACAGCGCCCTATCGCGTCGGCTACCCGCTGGCCGATACCGTCGGGGGGCTAACGGCCGCTTTTGCGATCAGTGCGGCCCTGAACGCCAGACCACGCGGCACGTTTCTGGATATCGCAATGTCCGAGGCGGTGATCTCCACCATGGGCTGGGTGGTGTCGAACTACCTGATCGGGGATGTCACACCGGCAGCGCATGGCAACGAAAACACCACATCCGCCCCGTCAGGAACCTTTGCCACTGCGGATAACCCGATCAACATCGCGGCCAATCGTGACGAACAATGGCAGGCGCTTGCTCGACACCTTGGACGGGAAGATTTGCTGGGCAACCCTGACTATGCCTCGCGTGAAGATCGCAAGAGGAACCGCCATAACCTTAGGGACGATCTTGAAGCCACGCTGCGAACCCGACCCTCTCGGGAATGGGTTCGCGAGTTGAACGCGATTGGCGTTCCGACCGGGCAGGTGATGACCGTGCCCGAAGCACTGGCCGACGAACAGCTGACAGGCCGCGGATTGATTGGATCTTTGCCGTCCCACAGCGAGGAGCTGAAACTGACCGGCAGCCCTGTTGTGATGGATGGTCAACGCAGAATGCCCCGGACCGCCCCGCCGGATTTGGGGGCAGATAATGCTGTGATCTGGTCTGAGCTTGGTCTGAGCCGTGACGAAATAAACGCGTTGACGAAGGAGAGGATCATATGAGCGATGTCGCTGACTGGTGGTCAACATCCATCATCGACATGGAACCCGGACGAATAGACCTGCGGGGCACACCTATTCAGGACCTTATCGGCAACCTTGGTTTCGCGGAAATGATCTGGTTCATGGTGCGCGGAGACAGGCCATCCGCCGCACAGTTGAAATTGTTCGAAGCCGCCTTGGTTGCTGCCGTGGATCACGGGCCACAAGCCCCTTCGATCGCTACGGCACGCATGGCAGTGACGTGCGGACTGCCGCTCAACAACGCCATGGCAAGCGCGGTGAATATGCTAGGGGACATCCACGGCGGCGCTGGTGAACAAGCGGTGACCCTGTATCAGTTTGTCAATGCTCACCCATCCGCCGTTGGCCCGGCGCTGGATGACTGGATTGCCGCGCAAGGGAAAATTCTGCCCGGATTCGGTCACCGCTTTCACACCCCAACGGATCCACGCGCACCACGTTTAATGAGCCTTGTGGACGAAGCGATTGAGGCAGGTGCCTGTGATGGGCGCTACAAATCTGTCGCGATCGACATCGAAGGCGAATTGGCGCAGCGCAAAGGCAAACCCGTTCCGATGAATATCGACGGAGCCACAGCGGTGATCTATGCCGAGCTTGGTTTTGACGCGCCATTGGCGCGTGGCCTGTTTTGCCTGTCCCGTTCTGTCGGCATTCTTGCACATGCGTGGGAACAGTCTCAGCAGGGTGGCCGAAACAAGGGACCGACCCCGCAAAAGTATCGCTGGACGTATTTGCCCAGCGACACCTAAGTGGCATCAAAGTTCTAAAATGTCCGTTGATCCGAGTCCTCAGACCTTTTCTTCGATCGCAGGCTCGACATCAGGGCGCACGGGTTCGGCCTCCATTTCGATCACGTCAGGCGCAACCTCTTCTTCGGGCTCTTCAATCTCCGGCTCGACCTTGTCTTCAAGCGCGCCAACGATCAGGGGCAGCATGTGAACACCGGTCGCCGAGGCGATCTCGGGCGTTTGCGGAGTTTGCCAGCTCAGCGTGTCAAAGCTGTGGCAGTTCTGACAGACCGGCGCCCATTCGGGCTGGATATCATGGCAGTTGTCGCAAACCCATTGCGGCCCGCGCGGCGCGTTCAGCGCCTTGGCCAACCATCCCTGCACCACCGCGTCCGAGGCGCCCTCGCCCCGTTCAATCGCTGCCATCAGCGTATAGGCGCGGGCATCGGCCTGTTTTTCGACCACATCGCCCAGCGCACGGCGAGCTTCGGGGAAATCCTCGGCCACGATGTTCAACTCGGCCAGGATCAGGCGCGTTTCAGGGTTTTCCGGGTGGATACGGGTCAGGGCGGTGAACCGCTTGATCCGCGCATCCGGCGTTTCATCCGGCGCGATTTCCGCAAAGGCATGGGCCAGATCGGGATGCGGCTGCACCTCCCACGCTTTTTTCAGGATCTTGGTCGCGGCGCGCGGCTTGCCCTTTTCGATATAGGCCCGCGCGGCCATCGCAGCGGCAGGAACCAGATCAGGCGACAAGCGGTTGGCCTCGATCGCGTGTTCTTGCTGTTCGACCGTGGCGCCTTCGTCCAGAATGCCCTTGGCTTCGGACAGAGCCAGCACTGCATCACGGCGTTTGAACACGTCGCGCGGCAGATGACCAGCCTTGAGCTTGGCCGTCAGAGTCGAACGCGCGCCCGTCCAATCCTGCGACTTGGTCTGCAAACCCAGCAGAATATCCTGCGTTTCGGCGTGGCGCGGCTTGATCGCCAACGCCTTTTCGGCCAGCTTCCGGGCGGTATCGTCATCACCCTCGGCCAGTTTTTGCTTCAAGATACCACGCACGCCCACAAACCGGGTGGCGTTGTTCGTCACCAGTTTCTTATAGGTATCCGAGGCTTTCTTGGTGTCACCATTCATCTCGGCCGCCTGTGCCACCAGCAGATTGGTTAGTTCAGGCTTGTTCAGCAGTTTTTCGGCCTTGGTGGCCTTGGACATGGCAATGCGCCCCTCGCCCGAAGCCAGTGCCATTAGCCCATCAGCCAGCGCCTGATAGCCGCGCTGTTCACGGCTGCGGTCGAAATAGCGCGACAGGGCGGTTTCATCGCCATTTAGGAATTTCAGCGTGGCGATTAGAAGGGTCAGCAGTTTGAAGAACACCCAGATCGCAAAGACCAACACGCCCAGCGCAATAACCGATTGCAAAGGCCCCAGAGTGTATTCCGTGCCACCCGCCGTGATCTGAATACCGCCGCTGGTTTCCATCAGGAACCCGGCACCAATAGCCAGAAGGCCAACAATGGCAACAAATACAAGGATTTTTATAAGTGACCACAGCATGGCAGGTCCTTCAGTTCGAGTTCGCGCCAGAAGCAAGCGCATCTGCGGCATCCAAGGCAGATACCCGTGTCTGCGCCGCTTGTTCCCATTGAGCCAGCGCAGCACGGGCCGCCTCGGGCAGAGATTTCAGTTCGTTCAAAGCCCCGGCTACATCGCCGGTGGACAGCGCCGCTTGCGCACGAGACAAGATCGCATCCGGATCATCACCCTCTTGCGGTGTTACCGAACGCGCACCCGTCTGGCGCTGGAGGAACGCGACGATCCCCGTGCCTTTCTCCGCCTCTCGGGCGTCGGCAAGAGCAGCGCGGGCAGCTGGCGCAAAATCCTCACGCAGGGCCGAAACCGTCGCAACTCCATTGTCCGCGGCCGCGGACAACGCACCCGGGATTTCGACCCCGCCAGCAGACAGTTCGGAAAGAAGGTCGGAATAGGGTTGCCCTGCATCCAACTGCCCTTGGAGCTTAGACAGTATCGCTGCATTGGTCGCGGCCAAAGCCTCATCCGAAGCTTTTGCTTCCAGAGCCTGAGCTTCCGCAACCATCTTTTCAACCTCGGCGCGTTGGGCAGCCAGCGAGTCCTGCAGTTTTTTCAGCTCGGCTTCAAATGCGGCTGTGGTTTCGGGGGTGGCTCCTTGGGTCAGCGCGCCGCTTTCCAGCGCGGCCAAGCGATCAGCCAGAGGCTGGATCTGTCCTGACAAACCATCAAGGCCGGATTGGACGGCGTCCAGATCCGATGTGATCGGAGCCAACTGTTCTGTCAAAGCAGCAATCTTGCTTTCCAAGTCCGAGCCATCGGACAGAGATTTCGAGAGCGCGTCGATTTGGTTGGCTTGATCGGTCAGCTTTGCCTCGAGCGTGGTCAACGCGTCCGAGCTACCGGAGTTGAACAAACCAGCGCTGCCCGCCGCGAACCCGATTGCGGCTGCAATCGCACCGCCGATCAACGCCGGAACAAAGCCACCTTTCTTTTCCGACTGACGTTCGGACAGGTTCTCCTTGAAACGTTCAAGATTGGCTTCGGCTTCGGCTTCGGCTTCGGCTTCGGCTTCGGCTTCGGCTTCGGCTTCGGCTTCGGCTTCGGCTTCGGCTTCGGCTTCGGCTTCGGAAAGGGTCTCTTCTAACGCTGTTGCATCGTCAATAGTCGGTTCCTCAGATGCGGAAACAGCTTCAACCGACTCATCTGTCTTGGGATCATCCACCGGTTTTTGATCGGAGTTCTTCTTATCAGCCACCGCAATATTCCCCTTATCGAATCCGAAATGCTTGGAACAACAGACCCGGCTAAGTTAGTCGGTGGCCACGTCGCCCTCAACCCGCAACGCATGTTTCACAAGTTTTTTAACGGCCTTACGCATTTTCTTGGGTGTCGGCGCTTTCGCGACCTTCAACCGCGCATAGGGCAAAGAATAAAGGGGTTCGGCCGTGGCCTGGCTGATGGCAGCTACCCAAAGCGGGGCAGAACCGCGCCAGATGTCGGCAAAATGTCGCGCCGTTCTGGGTGAAAATATTGGAACCAAAACTGCGGATTTGCCGCTTGCGGCGGCAGTCGCTTCGGGTGTCAGCGGTAACAGGTTTTGCTGGTAAACAGGCTGTTCGCGCACGGTCAGGCCGGATTCGGTCAGCCGCGCGGCAATATTGCCCCGGCTGTGCTCGCCTCGCAGGTGCAGTAGCGGACTGAGCGGTCGGGTTTGCAAAAGGGCTGCGATTAACTCCTCGGCGGTCTGGCCCATCATTTGCGCGTCCCACCCAGCACCTTTTGCCGTACCTGTTGTTGCAGGACCCACGCAGAAGGCAGGCAGAGACCGCTCAACCCCAGCCGAGGCCGCCGCGTTCACCGCATTGGCCGAGGTGAAAATCAGCCCACGCGTATCAATCGTATCCACACGAACCGGCAGGGGTTTGATTTCAAGTATTGGGGAATAGACAACCTGTACCCGAGACCTGACGCGGGTCGGAAGTTGCGCAACGAACCTTTCAGAGGCCGCGCGCGGGCGGGTCATCAACAAATACAACGGTCGGCGCCTTGGGCCTTGGGATTGTTTGCATCCGCACAGGGTGATACCCCGCTTGGCAACCAAGGTGTAACGGATCAGGCCAATGGTGCAAACACTTACTGTCCTCGGGTTGGAAAGCAGCTGTGACGACACAGCCGCTGCCGTTGTGCGCCATGGCGAAAACGGGGCCGAGGTTTTGTCCTCGATCGTTCATGGCCAAAACGACCTGCACAGTGCCTTTGGCGGCGTCGTCCCCGAGATTGCCGCCCGCGCTCATGCCGAGAAACTGGACATTTGCGTCATGCAGGCGCTTGAGGAGGCCGGTTTGGCTCTGTCCGACATGGACGCCATCGCCGTGACTGCGGGGCCGGGTTTGATCGGCGGCGTCATGTCCGGCGTGATGTGCGCCAAAGGGATCAGTGCCGCGACCGGGTTGCCCTTGATCGGGGTGAACCACCTTGCCGGGCACGCCTTGACGCCGCGCCTGACCGACGGCATCGCGTTTCCATATCTTATGCTGCTGGTTTCGGGCGGACATTGCCAATACCTGATCGCCCATGGGCCGGACCAGTTCACCCGTCTGGGCGGCACCATCGATGACGCGCCGGGTGAGGCGTTCGACAAAACCGCCCGCCTTTTGGGCCTGCCGCAACCCGGCGGCCCTTCGGTCGAGGCCGAGGCCCGCGCAGGTGATCCCACACGGTTCCGGTTTCCGCGGCCTTTGTTGGACCGGCCCGGATGTGATCTGTCCTTTTCCGGGTTGAAAACGGCGCTGATGCGGATGCGCGATCAGGTGGTAGCTGAGAAAGGCGGGCTGACCCGTCAGGACCGCTCCGATCTTTGCGCCGGGTTCCAACAGGCCGTTGTCGATACACTGGCCGAGAAAACCCGCCGAGCGATAGATCTGTATCTGAATGAAAACCCCTCGGAGCCGGTGATTGCCGTGGCCGGAGGCGTTGCGGCAAATTCGGCCATTCGTAAAGCATTAGAGACTGTTTGCGATGAGAAAGGTGCCCGTTTCACCGCGCCACCTCTGGCCCTTTGCACCGACAACGCCGCCATGATCGCCTATGCCGGGATCGAGCGATTCCGCACCGGCGCGCGCGACGGGTTGGACATGACTGCCCGCCCCCGCTGGCCTTTGGACCAGACCAGCCCCGCAATGCTTGGCAGTGGCAAAAAAGGGGCCAAGGCATGAGCGTTTCGGTTCTGGGCTCGGGTGCATTCGGGACCGCGCTGGCAATTTCGCTGGCCGGAAACGGACCGGTAACGCTTTGGGCGCGAGACGCGGAACAGGCGCGGGTGATGCACAGCACGCGTGAAAACGCGGCGCGGCTGCCGGGTGTGACCTTGCCGGATGCGATCACCGTAACGGCGGACATTACGCAGGCAACGCGCGGTCAAACGTTACTGGTCTCGGTGCCGATGCAAAAACTGCGCGGTGTGCTGACGGATCACGGCGTGGTTCTGGCTGAGAAAACGCTGGTGGCCTGCTGCAAAGGTATCGAGCTATCCACCGGGCTGGGTCCGATCTCGGTCATCCGCCAGACCATTCCCGACGCGCGCCCTGCCCTGCTGACCGGCCCGAGCTTTGCCGATGATATCGCACGCGGATTGCCGACCGCGCTGACGCTGGCCTGCGCTGAGGATGCGCATGAGCTACAGCATGACCTGACCACGGCGAACCTGCGCCTATACCGCACCACCGATCTGATCGGGGCGGAACTGGGGGGCGCGTTGAAGAACGTCATGGCCATCGCTTGCGGAGCAGCGATCGGAGCCGGTTTGGGCGACAGCGCCCGCGCCGCGCTGATGACGCGCGGATTTGCTGAGATGCAGCGCTTTGCCCTAATGCGCGGCGCGCGGCCCGAAACCCTTATGGGCCTGTCGGGATTGGGCGATCTGGTGCTGACCTGCTCGTCCGAGTTATCCAGAAACTATCGTTTTGGCCTGTGTTTGGGTCGAAATCAGCCCTTTGACACCACCACCACGGTCGAGGGCGTCGCAACCGCGCGTGCCATGTCCGACATTGCCCGGGCCGAGGGGCTGGACATGCCTATCAGCGCTACTGTCGCCGACCTGAGCCAAGGCACATATAGTGTGGCGCAGGCCATTGATACTCTGCTCAACAGACCCCTGAAGGAGGAATAATATGCTCATTGCTCTGATCGCCCGTGACAAGGACGGCGCATTGCAAACCCGGCTGGACAATCGCGCCGACCACCTGGCTTACATCGAAGAAACCGGTGTCGTTGCACAGGCCGGACCCCTGTTGGATGGCGACGCAATGATCGGATCGCTGATCATCCTTGAGGTGGAAGACATGGCCGCCGCCCAAAGCTGGGCTGACAATGATCCCTATGCCAAGGCCGGTTTGTTCCAGTCCGTCGACCTGATCGCGTGGAAAAAGGTTATCGGCTGATGGCATATTGGCTGTTCAAATCCGAACCCTCGACCTGGAGCTGGGACCAACAGGTTGCCAAAGGGGACGCAGGCGAGGAATGGGACGGCGTGCGCAACTATCAGGCGCGCAATTTCATGCGCCAGATGGCGGTGGGCGACCGGGGGTTCTTTTACCACTCGCAAAAGGACAAGGCGGTGGTTGGCATCGTCGAGGTCTGCGCCGCCGCCCATCCTGACAGCACCACCGATGATGACCGCTGGGAATGTGTGGATATCAAGGCCGTACGGCCCTTCAAAACACCGGTCACGCTGGACCAGATCAAGGCCGATGGACGGCTGGACGAGATGGTGCTGGTGAAAAACTCGCGCCTGTCAGTGCAGCCGGTTACGGATGCCGAATGGCAGGTGATCTGCGATCTGGGGCAGACTCAGGCGGAATAAAAAAGGGAAGGTTCCGACGGATGCAGAACCTTCCCTACCCCGCGTGCTCCCGACTCACCACACGCGTATAGAAATTCTTCGGTTCTGACCGTCCTGGCCACAAGATGACACTAGCCGAAACAGCGGCGCCGATACAAACACCAAGTACTTAAAATTGGAAACGCCCGCCGCTGCGACGGGCGCTATTGGATCAGCCGTAGACCGATTCCTTGCCGAAGTGTTTGGTCAGCATGTAATAGACCACAGCGCGGTATTTATTGCGCTCTGAGATGCCATAAGTGCCAAGCACCGATTGTATCGCCTCATCTAACGCAGGACTATCGGACAGGCCCAGTTTCTTGATCAGGAAGTTGTTTTTGACAGTCTCAATCTCGCCCTCTTGCGAGGCCGCCACGGTCGATGCGTCGGCATCGTAGATCGCCGGACCGCAACCGATCGTGACCTTGGTCAGCAAGTCCATATCGGGATCCATCCCGCATTTGTTCTTCAGATCTTCCGCGTATTTTGCAATCAAGTCGTCGCGTTTTCCCATGACTGGCTCTTCCGTAAAGCAGCGTCTTGCTGCGAAGTCACAAAAGGTTGAAACAAGTGCGGGAAATCTATTCAGCTGAGGGTAGGTCACAACGGGAAAAACTGGTTTATTTCCCCCCAAGGAAACACGTAAAACTCACTGAAAGGCGCGATTGGCCAAATCCGAGAAAGCGCGCACCTTTCGCCCAGGTGTTGCGTTCCCTGCATGCACGAATGAGATCGGAGCGTCAGGTGACCGCAAAACACCAGGCATGACCTCAACCAGTGCCCCGCTTTCCAACTCGCGCTGAACAGCTAAGCGGGATTTGACCGCAAGCCCCAACCCCTGTACCGCCGCTTCGGTCAACATATCCGAGTTCGATACTGCAATCCCGCGCGGGATCGAAAACTGCGCAGCACCGTGACCATCCGTGATGTCGAGCCGAGTTTGCCACGGCAGACAGGCCCAGCGCATTAGGCGTAAGTCTTCAGCCGTGGCCGGCAGTCCATATGTTTCGCAAAACACCGGTGAAGCACAGATGATCCTGTCATTATCGCTTAGTTTACGGGCCTTTAGTGTGCTGTCGGCCATCTGTCCCACCCGGATCGCGCAGTCGATACCCTCATCCACCAACGCGACATAGCGATCAACGGCCAGAAACTCGACCGTCAGGTCCGGATGCTCGGCCTGAAACGCGCTCATGACCGGCATGATGAAGCGCGACAAAATCCAGGGTGACAGCGTCACGCGCAAATGTCCGCGCAATGCGCCAGTGCCACTGCCGGCCTCAAGCTCGGCGTCGCGCAAATCGGCCAACAAAGGTTCGATCCGGTCCAGAAAGATCAGACCTTCTTCGGTCAGTTGCACCTTGCGGCTGTTGCGGTGGAAGAGTTTGAGGTTCAGAACCTCCTCAAGCTTCGTAATGCGGTGGCTGACCGTCGCCGCCGAGATCCCCTGCGCCTTGGCCGCGGACCCTACGCCGCCGGTTTTCGCGACCGAGACAAAGGTCAGCAGGTCATTCACATGGTACATTCGAAAATTCCTAACGCTGGTTTCAAGATTGAGCCAGTTATCGCGGAAAATTTCAAATGGTATCTGCTGAACCACGACCAGAGGAGGACCTGATGAAATCACTTTACGCAGCCACATGCGCGCTTGCGCTGGCCCTGCCCGCAGCGGCAGCCGAGTTGGAAACCTATCTTGAGTTTGAAAAGGCCATGCCTCCGGGTAATCTGGCCATTGGCCCGGATGGGCGCATGTTCATGTCCGTGCATGAATTCTATGGCCCCGAATTGCGCGTGGTTGAAGTGATGCCGGACGGCTCCACCAAACCCTACCCGACCGAAGACTGGGCCCGCGCCCCGAACGATGATGCGGACGGGTTGAACGGCGTGTTGGGCCTGCGGGCGGATCGCGATGGAATCCTGTGGATGCTGGATGGTCAGGGCGAGAACCAGACCGGACGCGTGGTCGGCTGGGACACCAAAACCGAAACGCTGCACGCGATCCACTATATCGGTGCGCCTGTCGCACGCCCGACCTCTTTCCTGAACGATCTGGCTGTAGACCGCGATCATGGGGCCATCTACATCTCGGATACCGGCGACGGGCAGAACTCGGCCATAATCGTGGTTGATCTGGATACCGGGCGCGCGCGGCGGGTTCTGGAAGGCTCTAAATATACCATTCCCGAGGATACGCCGATGGTGATCGACGGGCGCGAGATCACGCTGGGCGGCAATCCGGCCAAGATCGGCATCAACCCGATCACGGTCGATCCGACCAACACATGGGTCTATTTCGCCCCAATGACGGCAAGTGCGATGTACCGCATTCCCACCGCTGCGCTGCTGGATGAAAGCCTGTCAGATGCCGATCTTGAGGCCAATGTTGAACGCTATGGCGACAAGCCGATCTCGGATGGCTCGACCGTAGATACCGGCGGCAATGTTTACATCACCGCGATGACGGACAATGCGCTGGGCGTCACCAAGCCGGATGGCAGCTATGAAGTGCTGTTCCAGTCGGACGATGAATTGCCGTGGCCAGACGGGTTTTCGATCGGTGCGGATGGGTATGTCTATGCCACGATTAACGAGTTGCACCGCTCTCCCGTTTTGAACAATGGCGAAGATGCCTCGAAGGGTATCTACAAGATCGTCCGGTTCAAATCTCTGGCTGATGCGGTCAGCGGACGCTAAGCCAATCTTCGGCCCCGGTTCTCGGGGCCGGATTATCTGCAATAGCCCCAGCCCGGCCCCTGCAAATGGAAGTGGTCCGCGTGCAGCTTTTTGAAATTGGGGCTCAGCACCACGCGGAACCAATCACAAGCGCCCTGCCCGATCTGGCGTAGGAATTCGGATTCGGGCCCTTTAGTTGGCCAGTCGCGCAACAGGTTTAGTGTGCGTCCATCAGCCAGATCGACCCCCACGATATCAATGGAATCCGCGGTTGCATGACTGCTCCATCGGCTGACCTGCCCCTGCGCGGTCCGCATCCGGCGGCAGTTATAGCTGCCCAGATGCCGTAGAGCGCGCGCCTCAGTGCCCAAAATGTCCCGCGCAGCAGGCTGAACCACGTGATGTTCCCACATGGCAAGACGCAGAGCTGTGGTACAGCGCGTTTCGACCCCTCGGACATCTGCGGTAACAAGGCGCGACAGAAGGCCCCGTCCGCTGATACCGCAATTCTGATCGACGACCAAATCCTCCATCTCAGCAAACGCCACTTCGTCCGCAGACAGTACCGCCTTGCATTGCGCCCCATCCGCCAGAGCACGGTTCAACTGAAACCGCGTTACCAGAGTAACCGGGGCCGTAATCGACAGATCGCGCAGGGGGTTCCAATGGTCAGGCAAGGGTGACTTCGGGTGTGTCACCAGAAGGAATCCGGCAGAGCCAACAAGAAATAGAAATACGATGATGGAAAAGAAAGACGCCGCCAGTTGTATGAACCGGCGGCGTCCCGTGCGTTTCGTCACACCCGATCCGCGATCAGTAGCGGTAATGCTCGGGCTTATAGGGACCTTCGGGTTTCACGCCGATATAGGCCGCTTGTTCCGAGTCCATCTGAGTCAGCTTCACGCCGATACGGTCCAGATGCAGGCGGGCGACTTTCTCATCCAGATGCTTGGGCAAGATGTAGACGTCGTTTTTGTACTCATCACCCTTGGTGAACAGTTCAATCTGCGCCAGAACCTGGTTGGTGAACGAGGCAGACATCACGAAGGACGGGTGGCCAGTGGCGTTGCCGAGGTTCAGCAGACGGCCTTCGGACAGCAGGATGATGCGGTTGCCCGAGGGCATCTCGATCATGTCCACCTGTTCCTTGATGTTGGTCCATTTGTGGTTCTTCAGGCTGGCCACCTGAATTTCATTGTCGAAGTGGCCGATGTTGCCGACGATGGCCATGTCCTTCATCTCGCGCATGTGCTCGATGCGGATCACGTCCTTGTTGCCGGTGGTGGTGATGAACACATCAGCGCTGGCAACTTCGTCTTCCAGCAGAGTGACCTCGAACCCGTCCATTGCGGCCTGCAGAGCGCAGATCGGGTCAACTTCAGTCACTTTCACACGGGCACCGGCACCGGCCAGCGACGCGGCCGAGCCTTTGCCCACATCGCCATAGCCGCAGACCACGGCAACCTTACCGGCCAGCATGGTGTCGGTGGCGCGGCGTATACCGTCGACCAGCGATTCCTTGCAGCCATACTTGTTGTCGAATTTCGACTTGGTGACGCTGTCATTCACGTTGATCGCGGGGAAAGGAAGGTGGCCTTCTTTCACCAGCTGATACAGACGGTTCACGCCGGTCGTGGTTTCCTCGGACACACCTTTGATCTGGTCGCGCATCTTGGTGAACCAGCCAGGGCTTGCAGCCATACGCTTGGCGATCTGCTTCTTGATCACCTCTTCCTCTTCCGAGCCCGGAACGGGGATGATGTCTTCACCGGCTTCGGCGCGTGCGCCCAGCAGGATATACAGCGTCGCATCGCCGCCATCGTCCAGAATCATGTTCGGGCCGTCATCGAACATAAAGGACTTGTCCAGGTAATCCCAATGCTCTTCCAGCGTCTGGCCTTTGATGGCGAAGACGGGAATGCCAGCCTCGGCGATTGCCGCTGCCGCGTGGTCCTGGGTCGAGAAGATGTTGCACGACGCCCAGCGCACATCTGCACCAAGCGCCACCAACGTTTCGATTAGAACGGCTGTTTGGATGGTCATGTGCAGCGAGCCAACGATGCGCGCGCCGCTCAGCGGTTTGCTTTCGCCATATTCTGCACGCAGGGACATCAGGCCCGGCATCTCAGTTTCGGCGATATCCAGTTCTTTGCGGCCGAACCCGGCCAGCGAAATGTCTTTGACGATATAGTCCCCGGCCATCAGGTACTCCATTCCGGTAAATACTGTTCCGGGTTGCCCCTAACATCCCTTTATGGGCGTGGCAACGCAGATGGCCGGAAACGGGATTTTTGTCGCTAAAATCAGCTTGGCGTGCCGTCTACCTTGATCTTGGGGATCGCCTCAAAAAAATCGGTGCCAACGGCGACGATACAACTCAGGCCGTTCGCATGGGTCACCAAAACGGTATAGCTTCCCGTTTCCTCAGAGGTCCAAACCTCCATCACCGATTGCCCGCCGCGCGATTTCTGCAATCCGCCAAAGGCTAGCTGTTCCGAATAGCTGTCCTGTAGCTTGGCGATTACGTGATCACGCTGCGCACAAGTGTTCTGCTGTGCAAAAGCCGGAGGCGCAGTCGCGGCCATTCCAAAAGCCAGGGCAACTCCAAATAAACGCTTGAACATAACAAGCTCCTTTCGATTCTGGTTTCAATCGAGAGGGGCACACCGGGAGAAGCATGCGCCCCCCTCGGTACTTGATGTCGGTATCACCGCGCACTTGTTCAAAGCACGAATGCTCAAGAAAAAGTTGGCAGCTGGTGATCTTGACAGCTAAACCATACCATAAAATTGAGGCGCAATCGCGGCTGTACGGACGAGGCATGGCATAATGGCAACACAACCCCGCGCGTGGCAGAGGATGCTGTCGGGCCGTAGGCTGGACCTGCTGGACCCCACCCCTGTGGATATCGAGATCGAAGATATCGCGCATGGACTGGCCTTTGTGGCGCGCTGGAACGGCCAGACGGCAGGGGATTTCGCCTATTCCGTGGCCGAACATTCGCTGCTGGTCGAAGAGCTTTATGGCCGCATCGCCCCCAATGCGCCGGTCAAATGGCGGCTGGCCGCCTTGTTACATGACGCCCCCGAATATGTGATCGGAGACATGATCTCGCCGGTCAAATCCGCCGTCGGTCCCGACTATGGCGCGTTGGATGATCGGTTGGCGGCGGCGATCCACATCCGCTTTGGCCTGCCCGCTGCGGTGCCGAAGACAGTGAAACGTCAGATCAAAAAGGCAGACAAGATCAGCGCCTGGATGGAGGCCACCCAGATCGCGGGCTTTTCCGAGGCCGAGGCGAGCAAGTTTTTTGGTCGCCCCGACAAGTCGGTGATTGAGGGGCTGAACATTGTCCTGCGCCCTCCGGTCGAGGTGCGGCGCGCCTATACTGACCGGCACGCCGCCCTGTTGGCACAGCTTTAGCCGAAGACGTAGAAACAGATCTTGTTGTTGTCCGCGTCACGGACATAAGCCCCGTAGAACACATCCGGCACGCGCTGGCCGGGCTCGCCTTCGTCAGTGGCACCAAGACTGATCGCCTTGTCGTACATCGCCTGCGCGTGCTCTTTCGAATCCGCTGCAAAAGCCACCATAGTGCCGTTTCCCGGCGCACAATCACCACCGTCATAGGGTTCGCACACAGCCAGCATCGGCGCACCGGGCTGGTTGCCGATAAAGGCGATGCGCCCCACATCCAGCGTCACCTTGGCATCGCGATCCGAAAGCAGCTCGGTATAGAATTTCTTTGCGCGCTCCATGTCTGACACGCCGATGGTCACGTAACCGATCATTTGAGAGGTTCCTGTCTTGTTAAGTGTTTTCCCGAGTCGAACACTTGGCCTCAGGTCGCAGAGGTGCAAGTCACGAAGGCGTGACACATGACGACACACGGCAACTTAACTGCCGGCTAGAACACATAGAAAGACTGAATCTCAGCGCCGAGGACTCAAACAAGCTTATCGCGGGCTGCGCTTTGCCAAAATCCGCTGCAACGTCCGACGGTGCATGTTTAGTCGGCGGGCAGTCTCGGACACATTCCGGTCGCACAGCTCATAAACCCGTTGAATATGTTCCCAGCGCACGCGGTCCGCGCTCATGGGGTTTTCCGGGGGCGGTGGTAGTTCGTCGCCCTTGGCCAGCAGCGCGTTGGTGATGTCAGTGGCGTCGGCGGGTTTCGACAGATAATCGGTCGCGCCGATCTTAACGGCGGCCACGGCGGTCGCGATCGCGCCGTATCCGGTCAGAACCACAACCCGGCTATCCGGGCGCTTTTCACGCAGCACTTCGACCACGTCTAAACCATTGCCGTCCTCAAGCCGCAAATCCACGACCGCATAGGCGGGTGGGCGGGCTGTGGATATGGCACGGCCTGCGGCGACCGAACCTGCGGTCTCGACCTCGAAGCCGCGCTTTTCCATGGCTTTGGCCAGACGTCTCAGAAAAGGCTCATCATCATCTACCAGAAGCAGGGATTTGTCCGGGCCGATATCCAGATCAGAGCTGTCTGCCATATTCTATTCTTTCCGCTATTTCACGCCGTTGGCCTAGCTATGAGTAATAGCAGCGCCATTGCAAAGGTCAAACGGATCACAGTTTGTCCAGAAAACACCCGACCTTGTCGGCCATCTGTTCAGCCGAGTCATTGCGGTTGAAGAATTCAAGGAATCCGGTCTCGGGCGTCATCAGGTAGGTAAAGGTGGAATGGTCGACCAGATAGTATTCGTCGCTTTTGTCATGGGCCTTGTAATAGGTCTTGTAAGCTTGGCTGGCGGCTTTGACCTGCTTGGCCGAACCGGTCAGCGCGATGGTTTTACCACCCATGTTAAAGGCATAGTCGGCCACCACTTCGGGCGTGTCCCGGTCTGGGTCGATTGAGATGAACAGAGGCGTCACCGACTGGCCACGCTCGGCCAGTATATCCACAGCCTCAGCATTGCGCGACATGTCGAACGGGCAGACATCAGGACAGAACGTATAGCCGAAATAGACCAGTGTCGGCTCGGTGATAACGTCAGTGTCGGTGACAGTTTGACCCTCTCCGTTGATCAATTCGAATGGGCCGCCGATTGCTGCGGTGCCACCGGCGATTTGGCTGGACCGGCATTGTGCGAACTGATCATCCGATCCGGCGCCTCGGGTCAGCAGCCACGTGGCCCCCAGACCAATGGCAAGAACAACGGTGGCAAGAACGGCATAAAGACGGACCATGACTTCAATCCTAATGATCAGAGGGGTTGTTGATCGTTTCGGCCCGGACACCTATCAAGATGATCAGCCGATGCAACAGGACATAGTGAACCCATGGCCAATTCCAACATCACATTATGGCGTGGACAGGAACGCAGCAGCTGGATCAGGCTGCGCACGCTGATCCTGCTGCGCTGGGTTGCCATCATCGGCCAGATCACAGCCATCACCGTCGCCCAACAGACCTATCACGTCGAGCTGGATGTGATGCTGTGCTATCTGGCCATCGGGGTCTCGATCCTAGGCAACCTGACTGCGATCCTGATCTTCCCAAGAAACAAGCGCTTGTCAGAGTTCGAGAACTTCCTGATGGTTCTGTTCGACCTGTTGCAATTGACCGTTCTGCTGTACCTGACCGGAGGGCTGAACAATCCGTTTGCCTTGCTGCTTGTGGGGCCAGTAACGATCTCGGCCAATGTCATGAGCACCCGGTCGACGTTGATCGTTGGCGTGGTTGCAATTGTTCTGACCACTCTGCTGGCCGAATTCCATGTGCCCTTGCGCACGGATGTCGGAATGGATCTTGAAATCCCGGATATCCTGTTGTTCGGAAACTGGGCCGCGATCGTCATTGCGATCGTCTTTTTGGGTGCCTATTCACATCGTGTCAGTTCCGAAGTTCAATCCATGTCCGAGGCTCTGGCAGCCACGCATATGGCCCTGGCGAGAGAACAGAAGCTGACTGACCTGGGTGGGGTTGTTGCTGCGGCCGCGCATGAACTGGGCACGCCGCTGGCCACAATCAAATTGACCAGCTCGGAGTTGATCGAAGAGCTGGATGACCGGCCCGAACTGAAAGAGGATGCCGCGCTGATCCGGGAACAGGCCAACCGGTGCCGGGACATATTGCGCGACATGGGCAGGGCCGGAAAGGATGATCTGCATCTGCGGCAGGCCCCTCTTTCAACCGTGGTGAACGAGGCTGCAGAACCACACATTCACCGGGGCAAAACCGTCCATTTTACCGAAGGCCCTGCGGATGACGGGGATGTTCAGCAACCCTCAATCCTGCGCAAACCCGAAATCATTCACGGGTTGCGGAACCTGATCCAGAATGCGGTGGATTTTGCCCGCGCGAACGTTTGGGTCGAGGCGGAATGGAGCTCTGATCAGATCATTGTCAGCATCATGGATGACGGGCGCGGATATCCGTCTCAGATGATCGGGCGGATTGGCGACCCATTCATGCGCCGCCGTCGCGCCGAAACCGATCAGCGCGCACGCCCGGAATACGAAGGCATGGGGTTGGGCTTGTTCATCGCCAAAACCCTGCTGGAGCGCAGCGGAGCGGAACTGGAATTTGCCAACGGTTCAGACCCCTATCAGACCTTATCCGAAAACCCCGAACGTCGGGGGGCTATCGTAAAGGTCACTTGGCCGAGAAATCTGGTTGATGCGCAACAAGGAGACACCCCGGTCCCGTCTGGCGCGAACCAACGGATTCAGGTCTGAGTTAAGACCCCGTTAACCATTGGTAACCATAGTCCGGTTTCGTAATTTCTGTTGCGGGGCGTTCATGGTCGACTGGTTCATTCTGGCTGTCATCAGCTTGGTCTCTGCCGGCCTTGCGGTGCAATGGCTGCTCCCGCGCCGTCGGCACAGGGGTGACAATTTCGGCCTATCCTCGCCCACGTCCTTGTTTGACGCGGTGTTTTTGTTCGACGATCAACGTCTGATCAGCCACTCGGATATCGCGCTAGAAGGGTTCGAAGAAGTCCGGTCCTGGCACGACCTGCGCCGTTTACTGCAGCCAGACTTTCCCACATTTCCCGAAACTCCGGACTGCATCCGCCAGGAGGGTAATCTGATCATCCCCGCCATAGACTGCACGGTCGAGCGTGACGTCATGTGCGAATGGATCGACGGCATAGTCAGGGTTCAGTTACGTGAAAACAGCATCTGCCCTGCCACCATCCACCGTGAGGCGAACGATCCAATCCGCCTGGCAATGGAACGCGCGCCGTATCCCGTCTGGTTACTGGGTGAACACGACACAGTTCGTTGGTGCAACGCAGCCTATATTTCGTTGGTGCGCAAGGTGCGGGGTCAGGATACGGATCTGACCGCGCCGTTGTTTCCCGGATCCGAAGAAGATGCCCGACTGGGTGGAAAGACGCGGGTTTCAATTTCGTCGGACGGCAGCGAAATCAAGCTTTGGTTCGATCTGACACGCGTCCACCATCCAGAGGGGCACTTGTGTTACGCCGTCGACATCAACGCGATTGTCGACGCCGAAACCGCCCAGCGTAAATTCGTTCAGACGATGACCAAGACCTTTGCCCAACTGTCCATTGGGTTGGCGATTTTCGACCGCAACCGACAATTGGCCCTGTTCAACCCGGCCCTAATTGACCTGACCACCCTGCCCCCGGACTTCCTCAGCTGCCGGCCAAGCCTGTCCAGTTTCTTCGACCGGCTAAGGGATCAACACATGATGCCCGAACCCAAGAACTACCGAAGCTGGCGCAGTCAGATGAATGACCTGCTTGAGGCTGCCGAGGACGGGAATTATCAGGAAACGTGGTCGCTGCCCTCAGGGTCGGTTTATTCGGTTAGCGGTCGCCCCCATCCCGACGGTGCCGTCGCCTTTTTGTTCGAAGACATCACGGCCGAGATCACCCTGACCCGGCGGTTCCGTTCAGAAATGGACCTGATGCAATCGGTTCTGGACAAACTGGCGGATGCGGTCGCCGTTTTTGGCGATGACGGAACCCTGGCCTTTACCAATTATGCCTATCAAAATCTGTGGGGCGACAACGGAGACTCGGGGTTTGACGCCGATTCAGTTCTGGATGTCACCTGCAAATGGCAGGAACTTTGTACTGCATCCCCTGTTTTCGGTGAGATTCGAGAGTTTGTAGGGATGCGCGACAAACGGGCAGAATGGTCGGCAGAGTTGCGTATGCGCAATGGTGCTTCGCTTGAATGCACAATCTGCCCGATGCAAAACGGAGCGACAATTATCCGGTTTGCAACAGAAGATAAAACAGTTCTTCAACCTAAGTTACACCAGATCAGCGCCTGAACCGGGTTGCAGGCAAACCGGTGCGACGTCATTGTGGCGCCATGACGACCGCGCCCTTTGCAATCACCTTCAACTCGCCTTGTGAGACGGCAAATTTTGCCGCTCGGTTGGGCCGGATTCTACGCCCGGGCGATACTCTCTTGCTCGAAGGCGAAATTGGCAGCGGAAAAACCCACTTCTCCCGCAGTCTTATTCAATCGGTGATGAGCATCCCCGAAGACGTTCCTTCGCCAACATTTACGTTGGTTCAGGTTTATGACACCGAAATCGGAGAAATCTGGCACTGTGATCTTTACCGCCTTGGCGCAGTGGATGAGGTCGATGAGCTTGGCCTGACCGAGGCATTTGAAACAGCGATTTGCCTTGTGGAATGGCCTGACAAACTCGGGTCGATGCAACCTGAAAATGCCTTGACGCTTTCGTTTGAAACAGACCCTAACACTGTGGAAAAACGCCTTATAACCCTTTCGTGGGTAAATACCGAATGGGCCAGCAGACTGGAGGCCGCGCAATGACAAACCGAGCTGTGCTGGCCGAAGCGCTGATCGCTCAAACCCCGTGGGCCAATGCGCAGCGTGCGCTTTTGGCCGGGGACGCCTCGAACCGCCGTTATGAGCGTCTGACCGATCCGGATACCGGCAAGACAGCGGTTTTGATGGACTCGCCACCGGGTCAGGCTGAACCCGTCGAAGCGTTTGTCCGAATGGCAAACCATTTGCGATCCATCGGCCTTAGCGCGCCCGAAATTTATGCCGAAGATACCGAATATGGCTTTTTGTTGCTTGAGGATTTGGGCGACGATCTATTTGCGCGTGTGCTGCGGCGATCTCCGACGTTGGAACGTGAATTCTACGAGGCAGCCACAGACGTTTTGATCACGCTGCACAAGGCACCGACGCTTTCATTGCCATCCTATGGCCCATCCTTGATGACGGAACTGGCCGCACTGTCGTTCACCAAATACGCCCAGTCGATTCAAGGATCGCATGACGAGGACGCACGGGATCGGTTCGAACACCGGTTTGCAGATATCCTGCACCGGGAAACTGCGGGAACAAAAGTTGTTGTCCAAAGGGATTATCACGCTGAAAACCTGATTTGGTTACCTGAACGCGACGGCGTTGCCCGCGTTGGGTTGCTGGACTTTCAGACAGCCATGCTGGGCCATCCCGCTTATGATCTGGTCTCGCTTCTGCAAGATGTGCGCCGGGATGTAGCACCTGGAACCGAAATGCGGATGGTTAACAGGTATATTCAGACAACCGGAGTGAACGACCACGATTTCCGCACCGCATATGCCGTTCTGGGAACGCAACGAAACCTGCGTATTCTCGGTGTATTTGCCCGATTGGCGACGGAATATGGAAAACCGCAATATGTCGACCTGATCCCCGCGACATGGACGCATTTGATGCGCGATCTGGAACATCCCGCGTTGGTCACTGTGTCCGATCTGTTGCGTGATGGGCTACCTTCACCGACACCGGAAAACCTTGCAAAGCTCAGACAATCATGACCGACACGCTTGATGCCATCATGCTGTTTGCTGCCGGGTTCGGAACTCGTATGGGTGCGCTGACCAAGAATCGGCCGAAACCTCTGGTGGAATGCGCAGGCCGCCCACTGATTGACCACGCGCTTGATTTGGTCAACGACCTTGATCCAATTCGTAAGGTCGCCAACCTGCATTACCTTCCAGATCAGCTTGAGGCTCATCTTGCCCCCAAGGGTGTTTTGCTGTCCCATGAACAACCCGAAATCCTTGAAACAGGGGGTGGATTGCGCGCAGCATTGCCTTTGTTAGGGTCTAGTACTGTTTTCACCCTGAATTCAGATGCGATCTGGTCGGGGCCAAATCCACTTGGGATGCTGCGGAATGCTTGGGATCCCGAAAAGATGGATGCGCTATTGATGTGCATACCAACAGACCAAGCCGTTGGACATGCGGGTCAGGGTGATTTCACTGCAGATCGTAACGGCCGCATCACGCGCGGCCCGGGGTTGGTTTATGGTGGCGCGCAGATCATGAAAACCGATGGATTGGCCGATATCCCGGACAAGGCGTTTTCGTTGAATGTTTTGTGGGACCGAATGCATCAGAACGGTCGGTTATTTGGCCTGACATATCCCGGGCGCTGGTGCGATGTGGGCCGTCCCGAAGGGATCGCTCTGGCTGAAAGGATGTTGGCGGATGTTTGACCCCAGCGGTCTGCCCCGTGTATTTGCCGTTCCCCCCGGCACGGATTTTCCGGCCGCTTTGGTGAAAGGGTTACGCGACCGCAGCAAGGACTATCCGCCCGAGGAATTGGCCAAGGTGCAGCTGGTGGTAAACACAAGGCGAATGGCTCGACGTGTGCGCGAGTTGTTCGACCAAGGGCCAGCATGCCTTCTGCCGCGTTTGTCCTTGGTCACAGACTTGGGCGAAAGCGTTGACCTGGCTAGCGTTCCGCCAGCTATTCCGGCACTACGCAGGCGGTTGGAGTTGACACAGCTGGTCTCAAAACTACTGGACCAACAACCTGATCTGGCGGCGCGATCTTCGCTGTTCGATTTGTCCGACAGTCTGTCCGCATTGATCGACGAAATGCAGGGCGAGGGCGTGTCGCCCGAGGCAATCGGGCAGCTGGATGTCAGCGACTTGTCTGGCCATTGGGCACGCGCGCAGGCCTTTATTGGGATCGCAGATCAATTCATCGACGCAGCGCCCGATGCGCTGGACGCGCAGGCCCGGCAGCGCATCGTCGTCGAAAACCTTATTGCGCGGTGGCGGGACGCACCTCCACAACATCCGGTCATTCTGGCGGGATCGACCGGATCACGCGGCACCACACTGATGCTGATGGAGGCGGTGGCGCGCCTTCCACAGGGTGCTTTGATCCTGCCGGGGTACGACTTCGATCAGCCTGATCACGTCTGGCGGGGATTGGACGATGCCCTGACCTCGGAAGATCACCCGCAATACCGATTTCACAAATTGATAACTCAGCTTGATCTGAGGCCCGATCAAGTCACGCCGTGGACACCTGATACATCTCCGTCACCCGCGCGTAACCGTTTGGTTTCCCTAGCATTACGCCCAGCACCCATCACGGATGCCTGGATGTCCGAAGGGCCTAAGCTGACGGATTTGGACGGCGCGACGAAAGACCTGACCCTGGTCGAGGCACAATCGCCGCGGGACGAGGCGCTGGCCATTGCCCTCCGCTTGCGGCAAGCGGCCGAGACAGGTCAGACCGCTGCTCTGATCACCCCGGACCGGATGCTGACGCGGCAAGTCAGTGCTGCTTTGGATCGATGGAACATTATGCCAGATGACAGCGCAGGTCTGCCGCTGCAGCTTTCACCACCGGGGCGATTCCTGCGCCATGTGGCCGGATTGTTTGCGCGACGGCTGGATGGCGAGGCCCTGCTGACACTGCTAAAACATCCCATTTGCCACGATGGTGGCGATCGCGGTACGCATCTGCTGCACACGCGCGATCTGGAGCTTGACCTGCGGCGGCATGGGCCTCCGTTCCCGGACAGCCGCAGCCTGACCGCGTTTGCGATCCGCAAAGAGGTGCCGGACGATTGGGTGCGTTGGGTGTCGCATCACTTCTGCGACCAACGGGTGACTACAGACCTGCCACTATCGGACTGGGTCATCCGGTTGCGCGATCTGGCCGAAGCGATTTCAGCCGGAAATACCGGGGGTCCCGGTACGCTTTGGGACAAGAACGCAGGGCAAAAGGCTTTGTCGGTTCTGACCGCACTTACGGAAGAAGCTGGTCATGGTGGTCCGATGACGGCGCATGACTTTGCGGATTTGCTGGGTGCATTGCTGTCAGGTGAAGAGGTCCGGGACCGCGACGCACCGCATCCCCATATCATGATCTGGGGAACACTCGAGGCACGAGTACAGGGTGCAGATCTACTTATCCTTGGTGGCTTGAACGAAGGCAGTTGGCCCGAGGCCCCAAGCCCTGATCCCTGGCTGAACCGCCAGATGCGCGCCAAGGCAGGATTGTTGTTGCCCGAACGGCGGATTGGTCTATCGGCGCATGATTTCCAACAGGCCATCGGCGCGCCCGAAGTCTGGCTGACCCGGGCCAGCCGATCCGATGATGCCGAAACCGTGCCGTCGCGCTGGTTGAACCGTTTGACGAACCTGTTGCAGGGCCTGCCGGAACAGGGCGGTCGAGCCGTCCTTTCGGCCATGCGCGGGCGCGGGCAGAAATGGCTGAGCTGGTCGGAACAACTTGAAATCGCGCCCGAAATTCCGGCGGCATCGCGCCCGTCTCCTCGCCCTCCGGTCACGTCGCGCCCGCGTCGTCTGAGCGTGACCGAGATCAAGCGCCTGATACGGGACCCTTATGCGATTTATGCCAAACATGTGCTGCGGCTGCGGCCTCTGGACCCGTTGGTGCAGGCCCCCGATGCGTTATTGCGTGGCATCGTGATCCACGAGATTCTGGAACATTTCGTCAAGGACAGCGTACTGGACACCGCACTGCTGACCCGCGAAACATTTCTGAAACGCGCAGAAACCCTTCTGGATCAACATGTTGCGTGGCCCACCGCCCGCAAATTGTGGCTGGCACGGCTGGAGCGGATCGCCGATGATTTCTTACGCGCCGAAACCGCCCGGCGCAGCGATGGCGGGCCGGTGGCGTTTGAGGCCGCGATGAAACTGGTGCTAGAGCCGCTGAATTTTACCATCGCAGGACGCGCCGACCGGATCGACCTGAACAGCCGGGGCGCGCTGCGGCTGGTGGATTACAAAACCGGTGCGCCTCCGACCGAAAGCCAGCAGTCCAAATTTGACAAGCAACTGCTGATCGAAGCCGCCATGGCCGAGCAGGGCGGGATCGAGGGTTTTGACCCTCTGCCCGTGGCTGAGGCGGTGTTTATCGGCATGGGCGGCAGCTACAAAGAAGTGCCCGCACCGTTGGCGAAAGAACCGACGGACAAGGTGTTGGCCGAGCTAAAAGAGCTGATTTCGGCTTATTTAGAGCCTAACCAAGGCTTTTCCTCGCGTCGGATGCTGCACAAGGACACCGACTCTGGCGATTACGACCATCTGGCCCGGTTCGGCGAATGGGACCGCACCGCAGACACCAAGCCCGAGGATCTGACATGAGCGCCCGCAACGACGCGACCGAACGGCAGGTGCAGGCAGCGCGGCCCGATGCCTCGACCTGGCTAGCGGCAAATGCGGGCTCGGGCAAAACGCGGGTTCTGACCGACAGGGTGGCGCGGTTACTGCTGGACGGGGTGCAGCCGCAGCACATCTTGTGCCTGACCTACACCAAAGCCGCCGCCAGTGAGATGCAGAACCGTCTGTTCAAACGGCTGGGCGAATGGGCGATGCTGGGTGACAAGGCGCTGCTGGCGCAACTGACCGATCTGGGCGTACCCGGCCGGATTGATCCCGACCGACTGGCGCAGGCGCGCACCCTGTTTGCCCGCGCGATTGAAACGCCGGGCGGGTTGAAAATCCAGACGATCCACTCTTTCTGCGCCTCGCTTCTACGGCGATTCCCGCTGGAGGCTGGAGTCAGCCCGCAATTTTCCGAGATGGAAGACCGCGCCGCAGCCCTGCTGCGCGAAGAAATCGTCGAGGATTTTGCCGAAGGCCCTCATGCCGCTCTGATCGAGGATGTGGCCCGTTTCGTTACCGATACCGGGTTCGACAATCTGACCGCCGCGATCACCCACAAGCGCAACCTGTTTGCGCAGCCCTTGGGCTTGGCTGATCTGTTGGACCGGTTCGACCTGCCCGATGGGTTCGACGAAGACGCCCTGATCGCGCGTGTATTTCTGGGCGGTGAGGTCGACCTGATCCGCGCGATCCTGCCCGCGTTGACAGAAAGCGGCGGGAACAACGCCAAGGCGGCCGCAAAACTGTCGGCGTTCACCGATCCCCGGATCAGCAGTCTGCCCATCTTGGAAAGCGTGTTTCTGACCGGAAAGGCCGCCAAAGAACCCTTTACCGCCAAGATCAACACGTTCCCGACCAAAGCCCTGCGCGAAGGCGCATTGGCGGGTCAGATGCCACAGCTAGAGGCGCTGATGCTACGCATTGAGGCTGCGCGGGAACAGCGGCTGGCGCTGGTGGCGGCGCGCAAGACCCATGTGCTGCACCGGTTCGCCTCCGCGTTCCTGCCAGAATATGAGCGCCGCAAACAGCTGCGCGGCTGGCTGGATTTCGACGACCTGATCTTGCGCGCACGGCAGGTGTTGAACGACCCGGCGGTGGCCGAATGGGTGCTGTACCGGCTGGACGGTGGCATCGACCACATTCTGGTGGACGAGGCACAGGACACCAGCCCCGACCAATGGGACGTGGTCGAGAAGCTGGCGAAGGAATTCACCAGCGGGGAGGGGGCAAGATCCGGGGTTGAGCGCACGATCTTTGTGGTCGGCGACAAGAAACAGTCGATCTATTCCTTCCAGGGCGCAGACCCCGCAGCCTTTGACCAGATGCAGCAGGAATTCGGGCGGCGGTTGATCAATTCAGGCTCTAAACTTGAGAGTTTGGAGCTGGAATATTCCTTCCGCTCGTCCAGCGCTATCCTGTCTTTGGTGAATATCCTGTTCGAAGGCCACGCCGAGGCCGGGTTTCAGGATAAGGCCCTGCACCGCGCGTTCAAGACCAGCCTGCCGGGGCGAGTCGATCTGTGGCCTGTGGTTGAAAAGGTCGAGGATGAAGAAGACGGCGACTGGACCGATCCCGTCGATCGCCCCGGCGCGCGGCATCACACGGTCATTCTGGCGGAAAAGGTGGCGCACTCGATCAAAGAGATGATCGACCGGGGTGAAACGATCCCCGAGGATGGCGACACACCCGGCGCGTTCGTGCGGCGTAAGGTGCAGCCGGGCGATTTCCTGATCCTTGTGCAGCGCCGGTCCGATCTGTTTGCCGAGATCATCCGCGCCTGCAAGTCCCTGCACCTGCCCATCGCAGGCGCGGACCGGCTGAAAGTCGGTGCCGAACTGGCCGTTAAAGACTTGGCCGCGCTGCTCAGCTTTCTGGCCACGCCCGAAGACAGCCTGTCGCTGGCCACTGTGCTGAAATCACCGTTATTCGGGTGGACCGAGCAGCAGCTATTCGATCTGGCACACCGGCGACAGGAACAGTTTCTATGGGCCGCCCTGCGCCACCGGGCCGAGGATTTCCCCGAAACGCTCGAGATTCTGAATGACCTGCGCGGCCAGATCGACTTTCTGCGCCCCTATGACCTGATCGAACGCATCCTGACGCGCCATGACGGGCGGCGCAAATTGCTGGGTCGTCTTGGGGCCGAGGCCGAAGACGGGATCAACGCGCTGCTGTCGCAGGCGCTGGCTTATGAGCGCACGGATATTCCCAGCCTGACCGGCTTTCTGGTCTGGATGCAAACCGACGATCTGGAAATCAAACGGCAGATGAGCGGTGTCGGCAACATGATCCGGGTAATGACAGTGCATGGCTCTAAGGGGCTGGAGGCTCCGATCGTGATCCTGCCCGATACCGGAAAACGTCAAGCCCCCCGCGATGCCGAGATCATGGTGGGCGAGGGGGTGCCTTTGTGGAAAGTGCCCGCGGATGCCTCGCCCGCGTTGATTGCTCAAGCCCGGTCTGAGGCCCGCGCGCGGGAAGAGAATGAGCGCCTGAGATTGCTCTATGTGGCTCTGACACGGGCGGAAAAGTGGCTGATCGTCGGGGCCGCGGGCGACGTCGGCAAGGATGGCACCAGCTGGTATCAGATGGTCGCGGCGGCAATGGCGCGGGCAGGGGCCACGCAACTGCCGCGCTCGGAAACTCTGCGCCTGTCGCATGGGAATTGGGACGCGCTGTCGCTTGTCGAACAGGAACAGGCCGAAACCACGCAGACTGATCTGCCCGCAATGTTTGAATCCCCCGCCGCGCCGCCTTTGCCGCAGTCCGAGACGCTCAGCCCTTCTAATCTGGGTGGAGCCAAGGCGCTGCCCGGTGATGCGGGGCAGGATGAAGAGGCCGCCAAACTCAGGGGCACTCGCCTGCATCTGTTGCTGGAACACCTGCCCGGCGCACCACATCAGGACTGGCCGCAGCTTTGCGCCAGAATACTTCCCGTTATGCAAGACATCGAACGCAACGATCTGCTGGCAGAGGCAAAGGCCGTTCTGACCTCGGGCCACTTGCGGCCTGTCTTTGCGGAAAACACGCTAGCCGAAGTTCCCGTTAGCGCAGATCTGGGCGGTCAACGAATGCATGGGGTGATTGACCGGCTGATCGTAACCGAAACTGAGGTACAGGTGATTGATTTTAAATCAAACGCCACCGTTCCAGAGGCCCCGGCTGCGTGCCCCGAGGGTCTTTTGCGGCAGATGGGAGCTTATGCGCAAGCGATGGCCCAAATCTATCCCGACCGAAAAGTGAAAACCGCCATCCTTTGGACCCGCACCGCGCAGTTGATGTGGTTGCCACACGAACTTGTGACCCAAGCACTGACCCGCGCCCAGATACCTTGACCTCGGGATACCCCGTGCCTAGGTTCTGAACCCAAGCATTCCCCATTCAGGAGACAGAATATGTCGACCGTAGCCGTAACCGACGATACCTTTGACGCCGAAGTCAAGAATTCCGACATCCCTGTTGTTGTCGATTTCTGGGCAGAATGGTGTGGCCCCTGTAAGCAAATCGGCCCCGCTCTGGAAGAGCTGGCGACCGAGTATGGCGGCAAGGTGAAAATTGCCAAGGTAGACGTGGACAGTAACCCGAACGCCGCTGCAGCGATGGGTGTACGCGGTATTCCCGCGCTGTTCATCTTCAAGGACGGTCAGGTTGTTTCGAACCGCGCAGGCGCGGCACCCAAAGCCGCGCTGCAAAGCTGGATCGAAGAGTCCATCTGATCCATTGGATAAACCGAAATAAAAGGCGTCCCACTAGGGGCGCCTTTTTTATGACCGAGGATCAAATGGCTAAAACACGTGTTCTTGTTGAATTTGGCATGGGAACGTCCTTGCGCCGCCAAGACTATACCGAGGCAGCGCTGCGCGCGATCAAGGATGCCTTGTGGCACAACTCGGTGAATATGGCAGAGCTGTTCGGCTTTCCGAAAGAGGCCATGATCATTGATGCCGAAATCGGCGTTGCCCAACCGGATAAGGTAGATGTCGAGGCGTTAAAGGCCGTTTTTCCCTATGGGCGACCTTCGATCCAGGTCACGCAGGGCGGATTGGGTATAGAAAAACCCGATGCGCAAGGTCACACCGTGATCGCCAATGCCGCAATCATAGTCTCGTTTGATATGGAGGCCGTTTGATGAGCGAGAAGCGAATTATCCTTGAGATGGGCACTGGAAATGACCTGTACGGGCAGGATTACACAAAGGCCGCAAGACGCGCAGTGCAGGATGCGCTGCACCATTCCTCGATCACGCTTTTTTCCAAGCTTGGTGTAGAACACACAGCGATGCGGGTTCAGGTGACGATCGGGGTACAACAGCCTTCAGCTGTGGACTGCAATCAGGTGGCTGCTGATTTGCCGCGCGGTCGGGCGCAGGTTCGTGCGGTTCAAGGTGGGCTTGATGTCGTTGACCCAGACGGGGGGCGTCATGTTGTGGCCACCGCTGCGATCGAGGCATTTCTGCCTGACATGGACGGCCAATACAAACTGTCCTGAAAAAGAAAAAGCCGCTCGACTTCGAGCGGCTTGTCTAAGCGGGTATCCTGATTGCGGATCAGAATTTTTCGATATCCGCACGGCACAGACCGACATCGTCCAGCTGGGTGTCGGAGAGTTCCCACAACAGCTTGCGTGTCTTGCGGGATTCATTCCACGCCAGTGCCTTTTCATAGGTTCCGAAGAACGCGTCCACTACATGCAGGATGGTAGCTGCTCCGAGCGGCGCATGGATATTTGCGGTGGTTGCCATTTGCGCATTCCTTGTAACTGAAACAGCCGACCCTTCGTCGGTTGTGAGGCTCATGTAGGATCAAAGCCCGAGTCTCACAATTGCTAGTCCGGTAACCCCGAATTGCACTCAATGCATATCTTTTGAGCAGTTTGTGAACTGTTGCGCTGAACGCACGCCCGGCCCATATAGGATGCCAGTTGAAAACGGAGGCCCCTATGGCAGACAGCGATTTTCCCGGTTGGCACGGCACGACAATTATTGGCGTCAAGAAAGGCGGCCAAGTGGTGATTGCCGGGGATGGGCAGGTCAGTCTGGGCCAGACCGTGATCAAGGGTACCGCCCGCAAGGTACGCCGCCTGTCGCCCGGCGGATTCGAGGTTGTGGCCGGTTTCGCTGGATCAACAGCCGATGCATTCACTCTGCTGGAACGTCTGGAAGCCAAGCTTGAGGCAACGCCGGGCCAACTGGCCCGCGCCTCGGTCGAGCTGGCGAAAGACTGGCGCACCGACAAATACCTTCAAAAGCTTGAGGCGATGCTCATCGTCACCGACGGCAAAGACCTTTTGGTGATCACCGGGGCAGGGGACGTGCTAGAGCCTGAACACAACGTCGCCGCCATCGGGTCGGGTGGCAATTTCGCATTGGCCGCCGCCCGCGCGATGATGGACAGTGACAAAAACGCCGAAACCGTGGCGCGCGAGGCAATGGCTATTGCCGCCGATATCTGCGTCTACACCAACGGCAATCTGACGGTCGAGGAAATCTCAGGCCAATAGCGCCTTGACCTCTTTCCCTTTCCAGCGGCGGTGCATGCCGATCAGGCCCAGTATCGCCGCGACGATGACGATGTAGTAGGGCACGCGAATGTCGATGCTCATCAATCCGCCGCCAATCAGAGACATGATCCCTCCAGCCAGGCAGAAGACGGCTGTCGTCACGCCCATGACCCAGCCCTGATCGGTTTCGCTGACACTTGCTGAAAACAAACCCAGTAAAGTCGGATAAGACACCCCGAAGAAGAAATAGAAAAAGAACACCGGCACGTAACTGAGAACACCGCTGGGGCTAAAGGCGAAACCAAAGCCACAAATCACCATTGTGATCAGCGAGACATAAATGATCTGATGCTTGCTGAACCTTTGTTGTGCTGGTTTCACCAGAAAGGTGCTGGAAAAGGCCAGGGCAAAGCCGATGACGACCATGGCCATGCTCCCTCCGATGACGCCATAGCCAAAACGACTGGTCAGATAATTGTCGACGAACACATAGAAGGTGACGTTGGCGATCATGAAGAAGGAATAGACTGGCAGGATCTTCAGGACCATCGGATGCCCGCGCACCGCAATCAGGCTGTCGGTGATATCGCGGGGGCGAAACACGAAAGCAGTCCGCTCGGTCCTTGTGTCTTTGAAAAAGGTCATCACCATAAAGATGGCGATCAGCACCAGAACAAACGCGCCGTAGAACGGCATCTTGAGCGTGGCATAGCTGCCCAGCAAAGTGGCGTCGGACAGAGCGGCGCCGATGATGGGCCCTCCGACCAAGCCAAAGCTGACGCCGGTAACGATGTACCCCATGTTACGATCCCGGTCGGCGGCATCCGTGCTGCCATCAATCATCGCCGCCTGCGCGATTGGTTGGTTTCCGGCTGTGAACCCAGTAATTGACCGCCCAATGATCAACAGCAGCAGGCTGTTGAGGTAAAGTGAGGCGATCGTCAGCGCATAGCCCACAAGCGCCCCACCCAGACAAACCAATAGCGCGTTCTTGCGTCCGATCGAGTCCGAGACCTTGGACACATAAACCACCCCAAGAAACCACGACAGAAAGAAGCACCCGATCACCAGACCGTAGTAGAAATGCCGCCGTCCCATCGGTGTACTTTCGGGCAGAAAACTGGACGACGTCTCCATGATCAGCGAGTTGATGATCGGAAAGACCAGACCCTGACCCAGCAGGTCCACAAACACCACAAACAGCAGGGTGATCTTGGCAATTTTCGTCATTTTCAAGCTCCTGACCTTCAGGCCACCGTAACAGAATGGGCGCGTTTCACCTATGGAAAGCAATTGCAAACACGATAGGGCGTTGCTAACCAACGCTGCCGCTGTTGTTTTCACCTGTGCGGTGACTACGTAAGCCAAACCGCTGATCGAAAGGACTGCACCCGTGACCGACCTGACCCCGCGCGAGATTGTCTCGGAACTGGACCGTTTCATTATCGGTCAGAAGGATGCCAAACGCGCGGTCGCTGTGGCGCTGCGCAACCGCTGGCGGCGCAAACAACTGGCCGATGACATCCGGGACGAGGTTTATCCCAAGAACATCCTGATGATCGGACCCACCGGCGTCGGCAAGACCGAGATCAGCCGCCGTCTGGCGAAGCTGGCTCGCGCCCCCTTTATCAAGGTTGAGGCCACAAAGTTCACCGAAGTGGGTTACGTCGGCCGCGACGTCGAACAGATCATCCGCGATCTGGCCGATGCAGCGATCATCCAGACCCGCGAGTATATGCGCGAGGATGTGAAAGCGCGCGCCTATCAAGCCGCCGAAGACCGGGTGATCGAAGCCATCGCTGGGGAAGACGCCCGCGAAGGTACGCGCGAGATGTTCCGCAAAAAACTAAAGGCCGGAGAGCTGGATGACACGGTGATCGAGCTGGAGCTGGCCGACAGTTCAAACCCGATGCCGATGTTTGACCTGCCCGGTCAGCCCGGCAGCCAGATGGGGATGATGAATCTGGGCGATATATTCGGCAAGGCGTTCGGCGGGCGCACCGTCAAAAAACGCATGACCGTGGCCGAAAGCTATGACGCGCTGATCGGGGAAGAGGCCGACAAGCTGCTGGATGACGAAACCGTCAACCGTGTGGCCTTGGAGTCAGTCGAACAGAACGGCATCGTCTTTCTGGATGAGATCGATAAGGTTTGCGCCCGCTCGGATGCGCGCGGTGGCGATGTCAGCCGCGAGGGGGTGCAGCGCGACCTGCTGCCGCTGATCGAAGGCACCACCGTGTCCACCAAACATGGTCCGGTGAAAACCGACCACATCCTGTTCATTGCGTCTGGCGCGTTCCATATCGCCAAACCTTCGGATCTGTTGCCGGAACTGCAGGGGCGTCTGCCGATCCGCGTAGAACTGCGCGCCCTGACCGAAGAGGATTTTGTCCGCATCCTGACCGAGACCGACAATGCCCTGACCCGCCAGTACACCGCGCTGATGGGCACCGAAGAGGTGACTGTCAGTTTCACCGATGACGGCATCGCGGCGCTCGCCAAGATCGCGGCGGATGTGAACCAAAGCATCGAAAACATCGGCGCGCGACGGCTTTATACGGTGATGGAGCGCGTGTTCGAGGAACTCTCGTTCACAGCACCCGATCAGGCCGGAGTGGAAATCACCGTGAATGCGCAATTTGTCGACGACAATCTGGGCGAATTGACCAAATCCACCGATCTCAGCCGTTACGTTCTGTAACGCACCCGGCTGATTTTTGCCGCCTGTGCCAACCTGCCTCGCTGGACGTGGGGCGGGAATGCGTTAGCCTAGGGCCAAACCTCTAAAGGGCCGTTCCCCGTGCTGCGTTACCTTCTGATTATTCTGACCGCGACGTCTCTGACCGCCTGCGTTGATCGCACCGTGTCCAAAACTGTGCCATCTGCGCTGAGCGTCGGCACGGCCGAGACCATTTTTGCCACCACCACCCGCGCGCGTGAAGTGGATGGATCATATGGGTTCAAACGCGGTGAGACACTGCAATTTCTGGAAATGACGGTCTCTATCCCGCCCAACCACACGCCGGGAACGCTGGATTTTTCTTACGCCAATCCAAACCCTGAAAAACAGTTTGTCATGGCCGGGGTCGAGGAATTGCAGGGGCCCAAAGACATGAAATCACGCCTCAAAGGCGCAGATGAGGTGTCGATATTTATTCATGGGTACAACACCACTCAGGCAGAAACCGCCTTTCGTGCCGCTCAGCTTAGTCACGATCTGAACATCCCCGGCGCGACAATGGTCTATTCCTGGCCCAGTCAGGCCACGGGATATGGCTATGCCTATGATCTGGACAGTATGCTGTTTGCCCGCGACGGGCTGGAAAAAACCGTCCGCCACCTGAAATCCATGGGTGTCAAACGCGTGGTTCTGGTGGCGCATTCCATGGGCACCGCCCTGACGATGGAGATGATGCGACAGGCCGAGCTGCGCGAACCCGGATGGTCCAAGCGCAACATCGAGGGGGTTGTTCTGATCGCGCCTGATCTGGATGTGGATCTGTTCCGGTCCCAGATGGACGTCATCAAGACCCCGCCTGACCCCTTCATCGTCATCGTTTCACAAAAGGACAAGCTGCTGAGCGTCTCGGCGCGGCTGCGCGGCACCACCAAGGGCGAACGGCTGGGCAATATCAGCTCGACCGACGCGCTGGCCGAGTACAAGATCAGCATTTTGGACACGACGGCCTTTAATGATGACGCAGAATCCTCGCATTTCGTGGCTGCAACCTCGCCTGCATTGCTTGCGATCATCGGGTCGGCCCGCCGGGTCAGCAATACATTTGGCACCGAACAGCGGGGCATCGACGTGATTGCCCCAGCAAGCGTCCGCAACCCGACCGGCGCGACCGAGATCGTTCTGACCGAAACAGGACAAGCGCAGGTCAGCTCTCCGTGACGCAGTTTCAGGCTGCCCGGTTTCTACGTGACAACGGGGCGTGGTTGGGTGCGGGAGTGGTGCTGACATTCCTGTCCAGTTTCGGTCAGACCTTTTTCATTTCGGTTTTTTCGGGCGAGATTCGTAACGCCTATGGGCTGAGCCATGGGGCGTGGGGTGGGTTGTATTCGCTGGGCACCACAGTTTCCGCTGTCGTCATGATCTGGGCCGGAGGTTTGACGGATATCTTCCGTGTGCGTGTGCTGGGGCCTGCAGTTCTGGCCGGTTTGGCGCTGGCGGCGTTGGCCATGGCACTCAATAGCCTGTTGTTCCTGTTGCCGGTCATAATTTTTTTTCTGCGCTTGTTTGGTCAAGGCATGAGCGTCCATCTGGCCATGGTCGCAATGGCGCGCTGGTTCACCGCGACGCGGGGCAAGGCGCTGTCAATCGCTTCCGTCGGGTTCGCAGTGGGCGAAGCATTGCTGCCAGTGATCTTTGTGGCCGCGATGGTGTTTTTAGACTGGCGATTGCTTTGGTTGATGTCCGCCGGAGTAGTGGTTTTGGGAATCCCGGTCCTACTGTTTCTGCTGCGGAAAGAACGAACCCCGCAAAGCCTTGCCACCGCATATTCCTCTGTCGGTATGCAAGGGCGCCACTGGACCCGGAGGCAAGCACTCCTGAACCCGCTTTTCTGGTTCATGACCCCTGCAATACTGGGACCATCCGCCTTCATCACTGCGTTCTTCTTTCATCAAGTGCACCTGGCTGAAATCAAAGACTGGCAACATATTGAACTGGTGGCCCTGTTTCCGGTCTATACCGGGGTTTCGCTGCTTTCGATGTTTGCAGCGGGTTGGGCTTTGGACAAATGGGGCACTGCGCGGATTATGCCGTTTTACCAATTACCTATGGCAATTGGTTTCATGATCGTCTCGGCCACAGATACACTGGGAGGAGCGGCACTGGCATTGATCTTTCTGGCCCTGACCGTCGGGGCAAACAGTACCCTGCCAAGCGCTTTTTGGGCCGAGTTTTATGGAACCCGCCATATTGGTGCGATCAAGGCGATGGCCACGGCGGTCATGGTATTGGGTTCAGCAATCGGTCCCGGTTTGACAGGAGTTCTGATTGACCAAGGTATGGCACTGGACAATCAGTTCTTATGGATCGGTGTTTTCTTTATTGCCGTTAGCGCGTTGGTCTGGATCGGAATTACACGCGCTGTTCGCTAGTTTTAGCGCGTGCGTCGCAGATAGACGTAATACGCGCCATCACCGCCATGACTGATATGCGCAGGAGTAACCTGCAAAACTGCCTGCGCCAGCGGCGGGATCGACAGCCAATGCGGCACTTGATTGCGTAGAACGCCGCGCCGGGTGGGAATGGGACCGGGTTCATCCCGATCCTTGCCTTTACCGGTCACCACCAGAACCAGCCGTTTGCCCTGTGCCTGCGCGGTCAGCACAAATCGGACAAGGGCAGGATGGGCCGTGTCCATGCGCATTCCATGAAGGTCCAGCTTGCCCTCTGGCTTGATCTTGCCCCGCTTCATGCGACCAAATGCCTTGGCGTCCATCTGCACCGGGCTAGCCCGCAGCCGATCCGTGACAGAGGGCTGCAGCGAATTTCGCGATGGCTTGGCTGGCGCTGTTTGGCCAAGCTCGAACGGGTCGACCCGCGCTTTGGGCTTTTTGGTCGGTTTGGGCTTGGGCAGTTGGGTCGGATGCACGGATTGTGGCAGTTCGGGATGCATCCGTTCAGCCTGTTTGGCAACTTTGCGCCATAGCTCAATCTCGTCCTCGGTCAGTTTGCGCCGGGTCATCAGAACGCATCCGGCAACAGCGCATAGGCGCGCTGGATTGGCAGCAGAACGACCATGCGCCCCGAATCCTTAAGACGACCAGCAGCGCGGCCGGCCTCGTCCCCGGTTCCAAAGAAGATATCTGCCCGTTGCGCGCCTTTGATCGCAGCCCCGGTATCCTGTGCAATCATCAAGCGGCGCAAAGGATCTTTGCCGTCCTTTTCAACCCAGACCGGCGCGCCCAGCGGCGTATAGGCGGGATCAGCGGCAATACTGCGCATGGTTGTGACAGACCGGTTCATTGCGCCCAATGGCCCAAACTCGGGTGCAACGCGCGTAACCTCTCGGAAAAACACGTAAGAGGGGTTGTGAAACAGCAGTTCAGCACCGGCCTCGGGGTTTTTGCGGACCCAGGATTTTATCATCTGCGCACTGACCTGATGTGCAGCCAATGCACCTTGTCGGATCAGCTCTTTCCCGATCGACCGATACGGATGGCCGTTCGCCCCGCCATAACCCACGCGCAATCCACCACCATCGGGCAGGCGAATACGGCCCGAGCCTTGAATCTGTAAAAAAAACAGCTCGACCGGGTCGTCGACCCACGCGATCTCAAGCCCGCGGCCGTTCATAGCCTCGCCTGTCAGAATATCGCGGCGGCTCAACCAAGGTCCGTCGGCCCGTGCCTCGGGGGGCATTTTGTAGATCGGGTATTTGTACCGTTCGGTCCGCGTGCGAGAGCCATCCAGCTCGGGTTCAAAATACCCCGTGAACAGGGCATCATCGCCGTCCTCGACCAGAACAGGGCGAAAGAACAGTTCAAAAAAGGAACGTGCAGCATCCGCCTGGTAGGTGCGGGCGACAGCACACAGGGCGCGCCAGTCCGGATCTTCCAGATCACCACAGGTGTTCAAGAAAACTGAAAGGGCCGCACCGTGGTCATCGGCGGTCCAGCCATCAAGATCGTCAAATGACAGAATGGAACGCGTCGCCTCGGCGCTGGCAGAGGTTGCCATCACAGCCCCCAGCAAAAGCGACCGAAGCGCAGCAATCATGCGTCCGTGGCAACAAGCAGCCAGTTAGGATCGTCCGAGCCCATCACGCGGGCAAAGGTCCAGCTGTCCTTTTGGCGTTTGACGGTGTTGGGGTTGCCTTCGATGATATCCCCACCGCGATCCCGCACGACCGAGGTCAATTCACCCACAAAGCGCATGGTGATTTCGGCTTCGTTGGTGTCCTTGTCGAACTTCACATCAGCTAGGGCGGTTTCCCGCACACCGATAAACTCGGCCTCGATGGTCAGACCCTGATCTTCGCGAGAGGCGACCACCGAAACAAATGTGTCAAACACTTCTTCGGACAAGAAGGGCTGGATTTCATCCAGATTGCCCTTTTCGAACCCCATGACGATCATCTCATAAGCACCGCGGGCGCCTTGGACGAATTCGCTGACAGAAAAGCCGGGCTCAATCCGTTTCATCGCGGCCAGGGATTGGGCCTGCTCGCTGTCTTCGGCGACGTGGTCGGTAATGTCGTGATCCGGGCCACCTTCGATCACCTCGAAGTCTCGGCGCGATTTATGCGCTTCTGGCTGCTGTTGAACGGGGGGCTTCTCAAAACCCTCACGCGTCCCCAGCACGCTTTTGAGGCGTAGGATCAGGAAAACGGCAATTCCGGCCAGGACCAGCAACTGGATCATCGGTTCGTTCATTTCATCCTCTTTATCAGACCGCAGCTTTGTATACGCGGCCTCATGCCACTATGTAGGTGACAGTTCGGGACAAGTCTACTGCCCGACCTGTAGTAAAGGATAACGCTTATGTATCTGTTTCTGGCATTTTTGCTGGTTCCGATCATCGAAATCGCCCTGTTCATTCAGGTCGGAGGTCTGATCGGCCTGTGGCCCACGCTTGCAATTGTCGTTGTGACCGCTGTTATGGGTACTGCTTTGGTCAGGACACAAGGTCGCATGGCGCTGGCAAATCTGCAGCGTTCCTTTGCTGACCTTGACGATCCGACCGAGCCATTAGCCCACGGAGCGATGATCCTGCTGTCCGGTGTGTTGTTGCTGACGCCAGGCTTTTTCACCGACGCGGTCGGATTTGCCCTTCTTATTCCGGGGGTTCGCGTCGCTGTATTTCGATATCTGAAATCAAAAGTGCAGATAACTCAATTCCAGATGGGTACGAGCACGCAGTTTCGCGGTGGCCCCAACCCATCGGGTGATGACGTGATTGATGGGGAATACACCGAAGTTCAACCCCGTCGTGACCCATCAAAACCATCGAAATGGGTGGATGGCCCGTGACCTGCATTGAGGTGCCGCGCCCAACTTGCTAAGCAATGGCGGATTTTAGTTTCGGAGTAGACCCATGGCCGAAGAAGACGCCAAAGAAAACACCGCAGCCGCACCGGCTGCACCTCAGATTCAAATGCGCGTTCTGGGACAATTCATTCGTGATCTGTCTTTTGAAAACGTGATGGCCCAAAAGGGTGTGTCGGGCGACGTGCAGCCCGAGATTTCTGTTCAGGTCAATCTTGACGCTAAAAAGCGTCAGGTCGAGCATCAGTATGAGGTCTCGGTCAAGCTGAACCTCAAGTCCAAAGCCAAGGGGATGGAAGACGTCCTGTTCCTGTGCGAGATCGACTATTGTGGTCTGTTCCATGTGGAAGGCGTGGCCGAGGATCAGCTGCACCCCTTCCTGATGATCGAATGTCCCCGGATGCTGTTCCCGTTCCTGCGCCGTATTGTCAGCGACGTAACACGCGACGGTGGATATCCGCCGGTCAATCTGGACAATATCGACTTTGTAGCTTTGTACCGGAATGAGCTGATGCGCCGTCAGGCCGAGGCGCAGAAAGCAGAAGCCTAAACGATCTGACCCGCGCCGGGGACACCTTCAGGCGCGGGTCCACAGGGCGTTTTCGCCCAGTTTTTCAACAAAACCTTCATGCGCCGCGCGCTCTTCTTCCGTGATCCTTGAAGCCAACGGCGTCGGACGGGCTGTGGGCCGCCATTCCTCACCCCCGGCTGCTGTTGCCGCCGCCGAAGTCGACAGACCAAAATCCGGCTGTCGTCCGCCGATCAGTTCAAGATACACCTCGGCCAGGATCTCTGAATCCAAAAGCGCGCCGTGCAGCGTTCGGTTCGAATTGTCGATATTGAACCGCCGGCACAGCGCGTCCAAAGTCGCAGGCGAGCCGGGGAATTTCTTGCGCGCTATGGCCAGCGTATCCAGTGCCTGTGCCATAGGCAGGGTCGGCAAACCCATCCATTTGAGTTCGGCATTCAGGAACTTCATGTCGAACGAGGCGTTGTGGATCACCAACCGCGAATCCTGCACGAAATCCAGAAACCCCTGACCGACCTTTGCGAAAACCGGCTTATCTTTCAGCGTGACCTCGCCCTTTTCCGGCGGGCGTGGGTTATCCAGCAGGTCGGGGCCGATACCATGCACGCCAAAGGCCTCTTCGGGCATCCCGCGCTCGGGGTTGATATAGACATGATAGGTCTCGCCCGTGGCCATGTGGTTCCAAAGCTCAACCGCGCCGATCTCGACGATTCGATCGCCACTTTCGGGGTCAAAGCCCGTGGTTTCGGTATCCAGTACAATTTCACGCATCTTCCAGCCCCGCCCGTATCTGCCTGACCACATCCTGCACCTGCGCACGGGCGTGGTCCAGACTGTCCGTCTCGATCACATAGTCCGACCGAGCGCATTTTTCGTCATTGGGCATCTGTTTGGCTCGAATCTGTTCGAACTGCGCCTCGGTCATCGTACCGCGCGCCATCACGCGACGCTTTTGTTCATCGGCTGGGATCGACACACAGGCGACGGCATCCATCGCAGCGTCTCCACCGGTTTCAAACAACAAGGGAATGTCGAAAACCAGAATATCCGCCTTGGCGTTCGCCGGAAACGACGCACGGTCTGCGGCGACCAGAGGGTGCACGATGCCTTCGATCTGTTTCAGCGCAGCCGGGTCATTTCCGATGATTTGTTTCAACGCCTCCCGGCTGACGGCGCCGTCAACGATTGCGGCTGGGAAAGCTGCCTGCATTGGGTCAACGGCAGCTCCACCCCTTGAATAGAGTCTATGTACGGCCGCATCCGCATCCCACAGCGCGCAGCCTTCATCGACAAACATCTGCGCCGTCGTGCTTTTGCCCATTCCGATCGAGCCCGTCAGGCCCAGCGCGAAACTCATGACAAAACAGCCGCGCGCAGGTCCAAATTGACCTCGGGGCGGACGCCGAACCAACTTTCGAAACCCGGAACCGCCTGATGCAGCAACATACCTAGGCCATCGACAGTGGTACAGCCGACCTCTTCGGCGGTTTTTAATAAATGCGTTTTCAGCGGTGCGTAGACCAGATCCGTCACAACCGCACCGGGCTGCAACCCGTCCAGCGGCACACGCAGTTCGGGCTGCCCTTGCATCCCCAAAGAACTGGTGTTGACCACCAATTCCGCATCCTCGATCACATTTCCAGCCTGAACCCAATCGACAACCTTGATGCTGGGTCCAAATTCATCGCGCAATATCTCGGCCCGTTCACGGGTACGGTTGGTCAGCAAAATCTCGGGCACCTGTGCGTCAACCAAAGCCTGAAGCACCGCCCGCGCGGCACCGCCAGCCCCGAACACAACCGCAGGTCCGCCCGACGGGGACCAATCCGGCGCACCGCTGCGCAGGTTCTCAAGAAACCCGTAGCCATCGGTATTGTCTGCGTGAATTCGGCCATCTTTCTTGAACACCAGCGTATTTGCCGCGCCAATCTTGCGTGCCCGGTCCGAAACCTCGTCGGCCAGTCGCAGCGCAGCCTCTTTATGTGGAACAGTGACATTTGTCCCCACGAACCCAGCCTTGGGCAATGCGCGCAAAACATCCTGCAAATCTTCCGGGGCCACATCCATCGGCACGTAGTGACCCGGCAGCCCATATGTCTTTAGCCAATGTCCATGCAACTGAGGCGACTTCGAATGCGCGACCGGATGACCAATCACCCCAGCCAAAGGAATTTTTGTCTTGCTCATTGATCAATCACCCCTTTGACAGCCAGGTAGTTCAGCAGCTCTAATAGAGGCATACCCAAAACGTTAAAATAATCTCCGTCAATGGTGGCGAACAAGCGCGCGCCCTCTTCTTCAAGCTTATAGGCCCCGACCGCATGGCGGATACTCTCCCAGTTGCGGTCGATATAGTCGCGCAGATACGCATCCGAGCTCATCCGCATCCGCAGGCGAACCTGACCCACATGCCGCCAGATCGGCTCGCCGTCTTGATAGATCACGGCAGCAGATAACAACATGTGCCGCTTGCCCCGCATCGCCTTAAGCTGCGCAAAAGCATCCTCGGCCGTTTTGGGTTTGGACAACAGCTGACCGTCGAAATCCAACACCTGATCACAGCCCAGCACCATCGCGCCGGGGCTCTTGTCACTGACCTTGCGGGCCTTCATCTCGGCCAGCGCATCGGCAATGTCGCGCGGGCTGGCACCCTCGGCCAGCAAGGCGCGTTTCATCGTCTCTTCGTCTACGCGTGCGACTTGGACGGTGAATGGCACGCCTGCGTTCTGCAAAAGCTGCGCGCGAATGGATGACCCCGAGGCCAGAATGATGGGGACAGACATGTGGAAAACCCCGTGTACAAATCGTTGAGCGTTCTAGGATGGTTTGTATGGTTTTCAGGTTGACACGCAAGCCCGGTGTTTTCGACTGAAACTTCCCCGAGTCGCCCAAATCCTGTTCATCCGGGACAAGGATAAGTCTGTCGAATGGTATAACCAGAATTTCCTTAATTACCCAAAGAGTTATCCCCAGAAGTACACATTCAACTATTATTTAAAACACTGTTTTTTATAAATAATTTTTTTTCTTCAACAGAATCGTTGTGTTCAAGCTGGATTCTATCCACCTGGGGAAAACACTTGTGTAAAAAAGTAATCCACGGAAATTGTTCACCCTACAAAACCATCTTCCTTTTTCTTTTCTTATTTTTTTATTAGGGAGGGTTTTGAGCAACCCTCGGAGCCAGCATGACCGACCTCCTTTTCGCAATCTACCCGTGGGTGAAGTCTGTCCATATAATGGCTGTGATCTCTTGGATGGCAGGCTTGTTCTATCTGCCCCGTTTGTTCGTCTATCACGTAGAAAAGGCGCAAGCAGTAGACGGAGCGCAGGAGATCTTCTTTGAAATGGAAGAGAAGCTGCTGCGCGTGATCATGCGTCCGGCGATGATCGTGGCGTGGGTCTGCGGGCTGATCATGGTCCTCACACCCGGCATTGTTGGCTGGGACTGGGCCTGGCCCTGGGCCAAGGGGGCTGCGGTGATCGGGATGACCTGGTTCCATCATTGGCTGATGGCGCGACGCAAGGACTTCATAGAGGGGCGAAATAAGCTCACTGGGCGGCAGTACCGCATGATGAACGAGGTTCCGACCGTTTTGATGGTGATCATCGTTCTGGCGGTCGTTCTGAAGTTCTGAGCGAGCATTTGACTCGGACCACCGGGATGCGTATGTAACGCACAACACGCCCGTCCGGGCGGCGTATCTTCCGTACTGAAATTCCACTTCGTGCCGCACAGTCAGCGGTGAAGGTTTGCATCATGCCCAATGAATCCCTGAATCTGGCCGATCTGAAAGCCAAAAGCCCCAAAGACCTCCTGGCTATGGCCGAAGAGTTGGAGATCGAAAACGCCTCGACTATGCGTAAGGGCGAGATGATGTTCCAGATCCTGCGCGAACGCGCGGACGAGGGCTGGACCGTGGGTGGCGACGGCGTTCTGGAAGTGCTGCAAGACGGGTTCGGTTTCCTGCGCTCGCCCGAGGCAAACTATCTGCCGGGTCCGGATGACATCTATGTGTCGCCTGACATGATCCGTCAGCACTCGCTGCGTACCGGTGATACCGTCGAAGGTGAAATCAAAGCGCCTGACGACAATGAACGCTATTTCGCGCTGATCAAAGTGACCAAGATCAACTTTGAAGAGCCCGAAAAGGCCAAGCACAAAATCCTGTTCGACAACCTGACGCCTCTGTACCCAGATGAGCGCCTGAAGATGGAGATCGAGGACCCCACCATCAAGGACAAATCGGCCCGTGTGATCGACCTCGTGTCGCCCATTGGGAAAGGCCAGCGGTCGCTGATCGTGGCGCCTCCGCGGACGGGTAAGACAGTGATCCTGCAGAACATCGCGCACTCGATCGAACAGAACCACCCCGAGTGCTATCTGATCGTCCTGCTGATCGACGAACGCCCCGAAGAGGTGACGGACATGCAGCGTTCGGTGAAGGGGGAGGTTGTATCCTCGACCTTTGATGAACCTGCAACGCGCCACGTGGCCGTTTCGGAAATGGTGATCGAAAAGGCTAAGCGTCTGGTTGAGCATAAACGAGATGTTGTGATTCTTTTGGACTCGATCACAAGACTTGGTAGGGCGTTTAACACTGTGGTCCCATCTTCGGGTAAGGTTCTGACCGGTGGTGTGGATGCGAATGCTCTGCAACGACCCAAGCGGTTCTTTGGTGCGGCCCGGAACATCGAAGAGGGCGGTTCGCTGACCATCATCGCCACAGCGCTGATCGACACCGGTAGCCGGATGGACGAGGTGATCTTTGAAGAATTCAAAGGCACCGGTAACTCGGAAATCGTGCTGGATCGCAAGATCGCCGACAAGCGCGTGTTCCCAGCCATCGACATCCTCAAATCCGGCACCCGGAAAGAGGACCTGCTGGTCGACAAGGGCGATCTGGCCAAGACATTTGTTCTACGCCGTATCCTCAACCCGATGGGCACGACCGACGCGATCGAATTCCTGCTATCCAAGTTGAAACAGACGAAGACAAATGGCGAATTCTTCGATTCAATGAATACCTGACACAGGTCTTAACCAACGCGAGGCCTTCGAATGGATACGATATTCGCCTTGGCCAGCGCGCAAGGCAAAGCCGGGGTGGCGGTGATCCGCCTCTCGGGGCCCATGGCGCATTCTGCAGCGGCAGATTTGACGGGTGGGGATTTACAGCCGCGCGGGATGAAGTTGCGGACCTTGCGGGCACCAGATGGGTCACGTCTGGATGATGGGCTGGTTTTGACATTTCAGGCACCAGCCAGTTTCACCGGCGAGGACGTGGCAGAGCTACAAATACATGGCAGTACAGCCGCGGTGAATGCCGTTATGCGTTGCCTGTCGGATACGAACGGTCTGCGTCTGGCAGAACCCGGAGAATTCACCCGCCGCGCGCTTGAAAATGGTAAGATGGATCTGACCCAGGTCGAGGGGTTGGCCGATCTCATAGATGCGGAAACAGAAGCGCAGCGTAAGCAGGCGCAGGTAATACTTGCAGGTGGACTAGGAACGCTTGCGGAAAGATGGCGTCGCGATTTGATCAGAGCGGCCTCATTGTTGGAGGCCGTGATCGATTTTGCCGACGAAGAGGTTCCAACAGACGTAACTCCTGAGGTCCGCTCTTTGATCTCGGGTGTTGTAACGGACCTGCAGCATCAAGCCGAAGGTGTCCGGATTGCGGAACGCATCAGATCTGGTTTTGAAGTGGCTATAGTAGGTCTTCCTAACGCAGGTAAGTCGACTTTGCTTAACGCATTGGCAGGGCGTGAAGCGGCAATCACTTCCGAATACGCCGGAACTACCCGAGACGTCATTGAAGTAAGGATGGACTTGGATGGGCTTCCGGTTACCTTGCTGGATACAGCGGGCCTTCGCGAGACTGAGGATCACGTTGAAAATCTGGGAATCGAGCTTGCCAGGAAACGGGCGGAAACGGCTGATCTTAGAGTTTTCCTTGCCGAAGATCCTGAATCATTGGGTATCTCTATGCAAAAGGGGGATATCCATGTGTTGCCGAAATCTGATCTTCGCAGTGTATCAGATGGTGGAGTATCGGGGATAACAGGTCAGGGCGTGGATAGACTAGTATCCGATATATCGGGGGTCCTTGGTCAACGAACCACTAGTTCTGGTATTGCAACACGGGAACGGCATCGTGCTGCGCTGGTGAATGCTCAGACCTCCTTGATCGCTGCGATGTCGTTTCTTGAATCAGGCCCCGACATGTATGATATCGTGGCTGAGGAGTTGCGCAGTTCAATTCGGGCGCTCGAGGCGTTGGTTGGCAGAATAGGCGTGGAAGATTTGTTGGACGAGATCTTTTCTAGTTTTTGCCTGGGTAAGTAAGGAGTGTTTCACGTGAAACATTCAGATTTCGATGTTGTAGTTATTGGTGCAGGCCATGCTGGAACCGAGGCTGGTCATGCTGCGGCACGGATGGGTGCCAATACTGCACTGGTGACACTTTCTGCGTCAGATATTGGCGTCATGTCCTGCAACCCAGCTATTGGAGGACTGGGCAAAGGGCATCTTGTTCGAGAAATTGACGCGTTGGATGGCGTCATGGGCCGGGTCGCCGATGCGGCAGGAATTCAGTTTCGTTTACTGAATCGCCGAAAAGGTCCAGCGGTGCAAGGGCCCAGAACACAAGCAGACCGAGCTCTGTACCGATCTGCAATGCAGAAAGAAACACAAGCACAACCAAACCTTACCGTAGTTATTGGTGAGGTCGTGGACTTTCTGATGTCTGGCAACAAGGTTGTCGGCATAAAGCTCTCGGATGAGTCTGAAGTACGCGCGGCTGCAGTGATCTTGACCTCAGGTACGTTCCTTCGGGGAATCATTCACATAGGTGATGTTTCCAGACCCGGTGGTCGAATGGGTGACAGACCATCGGTTAAACTGGCTGAGAGACTGGATAGCTTCGAACTTCCATTAGGTCGGCTTAAGACTGGAACTCCACCGCGGCTTGATGGCCGCACCATTGATTGGTCTGATCTGGAGCGTCAGGACGGTGATGACGTTCCGACGTTATTCTCATTTTTATCCAAGACCGTCCAAGCGCCTCAGATTTCCTGCGGTATAACACATACCAACTCACGAACGCATGAGATTATCGAGCAAAACCTGTCGCGATCAGCGATGTATGGTGGCCACATTGATGGGATTGGTCCTCGGTATTGTCCATCTATAGAAGACAAGATTGTTAGGTTTGCAGACAAGGACTCTCATCAAATTTTCCTTGAGCCCGAAGGTGTGAATGACCACACAATCTATCCCAACGGAATCTCCACCTCTTTGCCCGAAGATGTTCAATTGGAATACGTTCAGTCGATTAAGGGCCTGGAAAACGCTGAGATTCTTCAACCTGGGTACGCAATTGAATATGACTACGTCGATCCGCGTGTACTGACGTCATCATTGGCACTTCCAGAGGTGCCTGGACTTTTCCTTGCCGGGCAAATCAATGGAACAACAGGTTACGAGGAAGCCGCGGCCCAAGGATTGGTTGCAGGTTTAAATGCTGCTTTGTCGGCATTTGATAAAGGACCCGTCCATTTCACACGTTCAGACAGTTATATCGGCGTTATGATAGATGACCTGACAACTCGTGGCGTTGCTGAACCGTATCGAATGTTTACTTCTCGGGCCGAATTCCGCTTGTCTTTGCGTGCTGACAATGCCGATCAACGTTTAACGCCGATTGGTTTGGACTTAGGCTGTGTGAAATCTGTTCGCAGAACCTCATTTAATGAAAAGATGGAGAAGCTTAGCTCTGCAAAGGCTAAGTTGATTGAACGCAGTTTTACGCCAAAGGAAATCCGATCTGCTGGTATCAATGTAAACCAAGACGGTAACCGCAGGGATGGTATGGCCGTTCTAGCATTCCCAGATGTTTCGTTCGAAGATTTACTTCCCTTAATTCCTGCATTGGAGGCCGTCGACCAAGACATACGCCTTCAGGTAGAGCGCGACGCCTTGTATGCGAATTATATCGAACGTCAGAAAAAAGATGTTGAGGCGATGAAGCGGGATGAGTCTTACGAAATTCCGCAGGATTTTGACTTTTTTGCTTTGGAAGGGCTGTCTTCTGAGATGAAGCAGAAACTGTCCATTGCCAGACCTGAAAATATCGCTCAGGCCGGACGCGTAGAAGGCGTAACACCCGCAGCTTTGACTTTGGTCTTAGCGAAACTTCGGCGGGACCAAAAGGTGCGAAAAGCATGATCGGGGCGATTTTCGAAGGTCTGGATGTTTCACGTGAAACATTGGAACGGCTGACGACATACGTTGACTTGGTAAATCGCTGGAATCCCAAAATAAATCTTGTCTCTCGCAACAGTCTTAATGAAATTTGGGTTCGGCACATCAAGGACTCGGTTCAGGTTTATCGGTGTGCAGATACATTCGACAACTGGGCTGACTTGGGTAGCGGAGGAGGTTTTCCAGGTATGGTCTGCGCTTTGATGGCGGTAGAAGAGAACCCAAATGCAGAGTTTACTTTTGTCGAAAGCGATCAAAGGAAATCGGCGTTTCTAAGGAATGTTGCGCGCGAATGTGGTGCCAATTGTAAGATCATATCTAAGCGAATTGAAACAGTTGGCCCATTGAATGCGCAAGTCTTGTCAGCCCGTGCACTAGCGGATCTGAAGACGCTTTTATCCTATTGTGACAGGCATTTAAGCGAGTCCGGTGTGGCGTTGTTGCCGAAAGGCGCAAACTGGAAAAAAGAATTGGACGACGCTCGGGAAGAATGGAATTTCCAAGCCGACCCGATTACAAGTTTAACAGAACCCCAAGCCGTTATCCTTAAGATCAAAGGAGTTTCACGTGGTTGACCTGTCTCGCCCCACCGGCCCCAGAATTATTGCGGTTGCCAATCAAAAAGGTGGGGTAGGGAAGACAACAACTGCGATCAACCTCGCAGCGGGACTAGCCGAAGCTGGGTGTAATGTCCTGGTTGTCGATCTGGATCCCCAAGGCAACGCCTCAACCGGGCTTGGTGTTGAAGACCGGGATTGGACAACTTACGACCTTATTCTGGACGACGCTCCGCTAGAGGCAGTTATCCAAGAGACAGAAATTGGCGGACTCTACGTCATTCCGGCCACAGTGGATCTGAGTTCGGCGGATATTGAGCTTATTTCAAATGAGAAGCGCAGCTATCTGTTGCACGACGCGTTGCGACAAACGGCGATCGACAAGTTTGAATTTGATTTTGTGCTGATCGACTGTCCACCGTCACTGAACTTGCTGACTGTGAATGCTATGGTGGCCTCGCATTCTGTCCTTGTTCCTTTGCAAAGCGAGTTCTTCGCCTTGGAAGGTTTATCACAACTGATGTTGACGATCCGAGAGGTACGACAAACGGCGAATCCGGACCTCAGAATCGAAGGTGTTGTGTTGACCATGTATGACAACCGCAACAACTTGTCCCGGCAGGTCGAAAAGGACGCGCGTGACAATCTGGGTGAGATGGTATTTAAAACCAAGATACCTAGAAATGTTCGGGTGAGTGAGGCTCCGTCTTATGCGTTGCCTGTATTGCAATATGACTCCGGCTCTTTAGGGGCGATGGCATACCGTCATTTGGCACGGGAAGTCATTCATAAAAACAAAAAAGCCGCTGCATAAGCGGTAAAAGGAGGGTCACGTGGCCGCAAAGAAAGCAAAACCCCGAGGTTTGGGCCGCGGATTGTCCGCTTTGATGGCTGATGTGACGCAAGAACCCGAAGGTCGCTCTGTATCCGAACCGCGTCGTCCGGACATGACGGTACCAATCGAAAAACTGCACGCGAATCCTAATCAGCCACGCAGAACATTCTCGCGCGAGCAACTGGATGAACTTGCGGCTTCAGTCAAAGAAAAGGGCATCATTCAGCCGCTGATCGTACGCGAGATCTCTGAAGGGGACTATGAAATCGTCGCGGGCGAACGGCGATGGCGCGCTGCTCAGATGGCGCAATTGCACAATATACCGGTGATCGTCCGGGATTTCGACGACACTGAGGTTCTGGAAGTCGCTATTATCGAAAACATCCAGCGCGCCGACTTGAACGCAGTAGAAGAGGCGGCGGGCTACAAACAGCTTATGGATCGCTTTGGTCATACGCAGGAGAAACTCGCCGAAGCACTGGGTAAAAGCCGCAGTCACATAGCGAATCTTTTGAGACTTTTGTCTTTGCCAATGGACGTTCAGCATTTCGTCGTTGAGGGAAAGCTTTCTGGCGGACATGCGCGGGCTTTGGTGACGGCTGAAAACCCGACCGATCTGGCCAAAACCGTCATTCGAGATGGTCTTTCGGTGCGTGCGACTGAGGCTTTGGTGAAAAAGCAGCACCAACCCGAGGCTGAAAAATCTGCACCTCGATCACGGAATTTGGATGCGGGCAAAGACGCCGATACGCGCGCGCTTGAAAAAGACCTGTCTGCAATTCTCGCAATGAAGGTTGTCATCAATCATAAAGCCGGAACCGAGACGGGACAGGTTGTTTTGACATATGAGAATCTGGATCAACTGGACGATCTGTGCGCCAAACTTAGCCGTTAGGCCGGGTCCAGATAAAAGTTAGCACACCGCCAAGAATGATGGCTTGAATTGCCAATACGTAGATGGGCACTGCGATCAGAACAGAAATTCCAAAGACGGCGGCGATCGACACGGTGGCCGCTCTTTTTGCGGCGGGTCGAATGGCGCCAGAGCTCTGCCAATCCTGGATTAATGGTCCAAACGTACGATGCGTGATTAGCCAGTGGTGCAGTCGTGAAGACGAGCGCGCGAAGAAGAACGCCGCCAACAGTAGGAACGGCACCGTGGGCAGAAGGGGCAGCACAATGCCGATCACGGCAAGCGCGACGCTAATCAAACCCAAAGCTGCCCAGAGATACTGCATGTTACCCCAACAATTCTCGAATGACGGCGTTTAGAACTGCGCGTCCATCTTTGGTTGCGCGAAGCCGGTTATCATGCAGTTCGATCATCCCAAGTTCGCAGAGATGTTGCAGTTTTTCTTGTGGCAGAGGTTGCTTGGACAGAGCACCAAATCGATCAATATCTAGTCCTTCGTCAATCCTAATCCCCATCATAAGGTATTCACTTGCCTGATCTTGCAGAGTTAAGGCAGCTCGCTCCTTCTCACCTGATCCCGCAGATGCTGCTTTCAGCCATGCATTCGGCGATAGGTATGTTTCGGTGGCCCATTTTGTTCCGTTTGCGGTTACTCGTCCGTGTGCTCCGGGGCCGATGCCGACATAATCGCCATAACGCCAGTAAATCAGATTGTGTTGCGACTCTGACCCCGATCGGGCGTGGTTCGAAACCTCATAGGCGGGCAGGCCGTGGGCCTCACAAATCTCTTGCGTGGCGAGGTACATGTCAGCGGCGTGGTCATCCTCGGGCAGGCCGCGCAGTTTGCCCACCGCGTAACGGTCGCCAAAGGCGGTGCCTTCCTCGATCGTCAGTTGGTACAGTGACAGATGATCAACGGCCATCGACAGGGCTTCGGTTAGTTCCGCGCGCCAATCGTCCAACGTTTGATGCTGGCGGGCATAGATCAGGTCGAAACTGACGCGGTCAAAGCAATTCCGGGCGATATCAAAGGCGGCGCGTGCTTCGGCCACTGTGTGGATACGGCCCAGACGACGCAGATCTTCATCGTTCAGCGCTTGTACCCCCATCGAGATCCGGTTCACGCCGGCATCACGATAGGCAGCGAAGCGCCCAGCCTCGACCGAGCCGGGATTGGCCTCAAGCGTGATTTCCATGTCATTGGCGGGCCGCCAAAGGGCGCGGGCCTCATCAATCACAGCGGCGACGGTGTCGGGGTCCATCAGGGACGGGGTACCGCCGCCGAAGAAGATCGTGTTCAACACGCGATCAGGCGTTTCGATGGCCGAGCGGCGCAGTTCAGCTAAATATGCCTCAAGCCATTGTTTTTGATCAATATTACGGGAAACATGGCTGTTGAAATCGCAATATGGGCATTTGGCCTCGCAAAAGGGCCAATGCACATACAGGCCAAAGCCCCCGTTGCGCCAATCATCCGCCAAAGCAGCCCTTCACGAACATCTCCACCGCACGGCCGCGATGGCCGATCTTGTTCTTTTCCCAGCGATCCATTTCGGCAAAGGTAATGTCATAGCCGTCGGGGACAAACATCGGGTCATATCCGAACCCGCCTTCGCCGCGAATAGGCCAGACCAGATGTCCGGGGGCGATGCCCTCGAATACTTCGTCATGACCGTCGGGCCAGGCCAGCACCAGCGTGCTGCGGAACTGCGCAGTACGCGGGTGGGGGACGTTTTTGGCTTCCAATTCATTGTGAGCGCGGGTCATTGCCATCAGGAAATCGCGGCCATTCCCGGTTTCCGCCCAATCGGCGGTGTAGACGCCCGGTGCGCCATCCAGCGCGTCGATGGTGATCCCGGAATCGTCCGACAGGGCAGGCAGTCCGGTTGCCTTGGCGGCGGCATGGGCCTTGATCCGGGCATTGCCGACAAAGGTATCCTCGGTCTCTTCCGGTTCGGGCAGGTTCATCTCATCCGCGCCAATGACGGTCACGCCAAAGGGCTTGAGCAGATGCGCCATCTCCTCAAGCTTGCCTTTGTTGTGCGTGGCAAACAGCAGCCTGTCGCTGTCGAACTTGCGGGTCATGCGGTGGCGGCCTTTTGGGCGGCAGCCAGTTCGCCGACGCCTTTCTCGGCCAGATCCATCAGATGATCCATCTGCGCGCGGCTAAAGACCGAGCCTTCGGCGCTCATCTGTACTTCGATCAGTTTGCCCGAGCCGGTCATGATAAAGTTGCCGTCAACGCCGGCCTCGCTGTCCTCGGGGTAGTCCAGATCCAGAACCGGCTGACCGGCATAGATGCCACAAGACACGGCGGCGACCGGATCGACCAGAGGATCGGAAATCACGTCACCCGCTTTCATCAGCTTGTTCACGGCCAGACGAAGGGCGACCCAGCCGCCGGTGATCGAGGCGCAGCGGGTGCCACCATCGGCCTGAATGACATCGCAGTCGACAGTGATCTGACGTTCACCCAAGGCAACCCGGTCGACACCGGCGCGCAGGGCGCGGCCAATCAGGCGTTGGATTTCCACGGTGCGGCCCCCTTGCTTGCCCGAGGCCGCCTCGCGCCGCATCCGGGTGTTGGTCGCGCGGGGCAGCATCCCGTATTCCGCCGTTACCCAACCCAGGCCCGAGCCTTTGATGAAAGGCGGCACGCGATCCTCGATTGTGGCGGTACACAGCACATGGGTGTCGCCCATCTTGATCAGGCAAGACCCTTCGGCATGTTTGGTGAAACCTGTCTCGATGGAAACAGCGCGCATTTCGTCTAGATTACGTCCTGAGGGTCGCATGGAATTTCCTTTGTTTGCTGGCTTTGGGATACCGCCCCGTGGCGTTACGATGCAACCCCGATTGACCTTTCATTTGCCTGCGATTTAATGACGATCCAGCAGGGGGCCGCCGATGAGCGAAGCAAGTAAAATTCTGAATGAGATGAACGATCGCTCGCGCGAGGTGTTTCGGTTGATCGTCGAAAGCTATTTGGAAAGTGGCGAGCCGGTGGGCAGCCGCACCCTGACCCGTACCCTGTCGGAGAAAGTCAGCGCCGCGACGGTGCGCAATGTGATGCAGGATCTGGAATTTCTGGGCCTGTTGGACAGCCCTCATGTGTCTGCGGGGCGGATTCCAACGCAGCAGGGGCTGCGAATGTTTGTCGATGGGCTGCTTGAGGTCGGCGATCTGGGTGCTGATGACCGGCAGAAGCTGGACGAGACATTAGGCTCTAACGCATGTGATGTAGGCGGAATGCTGGACCGGGTGGGATCGGCCCTGTCACACGTGACACAAGGCGCATCACTGGTGCTGACGCCCAAGCATGAGGCCGAGATCAAGCATATCGAGTTCGTCTCGCTGGGCCATGACCGGGCTTTGGTGGTGCTGGTTTTTTCGGACGGGCACGTGGAAAACCGCCTGTTCACCCCGCCTCCGGGGCAGACGCCCAGTTCCATGCGTGAGGCGGCGAATTTCCTCAATGCGCTGATCGAGGGGCGCACGATCAGCGAAGTACGCAAGCAAATGTTGTCTCAGATCGACGCGCGTAAACAGGAAATTGATGTGCTGGCGCGCGACATGGTCGAAAGTGGAATCGCGGCCTGGGACGGGGACGGGGGCGACTCAGCCCGTTTGATTGTGCGCGGGCGGGCGAATCTGCTGCATGATCCGGCGCAGGAAGAGGAATTGGATCGCATTCGCACCCTGTTTGACGATCTGGAGCGTAAGCGTGACATCGCCGAATTTCTTGAATTGACTGAAGATGGCGAGGGTGTGCGCATTTTTATCGGCTCTGAGAACAAACTTTTCTCACTTTCGGGTTCCTCTTTGGTGGTGTCTCCATATATGAACGCTGATCGAAAGGTAATCGGTGCGGTCGGGGTTATTGGACCCACACGTCTGAACTATGGACGGATCGTTCCGATCGTGGATTATACGGCGCAACTGGTCGGCAAGCTGATTTCCGACCGGAGCTAGAGGGTAAGAGATGGCAGAGCCCAAGAACGAAGATTTTCTGGACGATATCGCAGCCGCCGAGGCCGAAGAGCTGGCGGAAGAAATCGCAGAGTTCAGTGACGAGGCATTGGAACTGGACGAACTGCGCGCCGAGCGTGACGAGTACAAAGACCGGTTCATGCGCGCGCTGGCCGATGCCGAAAACGCGCGCAAGCGAGGCGACAAGGCGCGTCGCGATGCGGAACAATATGGTGGGTCCAAACTGGCCCGTGACATGCTGCCGGTTTACGACAACATGAAACGCGCGCTTGAGGCCGCGACCGATGAGCAGAAAGAGGTTGCTGCCGGTCTGATCGAAGGTGTTGAGCTGACCATGCGTGCGCTGACGAACGTGTTCCAGAAACACGGGATCGAGGTGATCACCCCCGAGGTTGGTGATCGATTTGATCCGAATGTGCATGAGGCGATGTTCGAAGCTCCGGTGCCGGGAACGCGCGCGGGCGACATCATTCAGGTCTCAGCCGAAGGGTTCATGCTGCATGACCGCCTGCTGCGCCCGGCGCAGGTTGGGGTGTCGTCGACACCTGCGAGCTAAGCGATCACACAGACTTGGAAAGGGGCGGTCAGGATTTGGCCGCCTCTTTCAGTTTGTAGATAAGGTCCAGCGCCTCGCGCGGGGTCAACTCGTCCGGCAGGATGTCGTCCAGCATATCCGTGACGGGCGATGCTTTGGGCGCGGGCGGGGGAGGTGGCGGCGCGGCTGAGAACAGAGGCAGGTCGTCGATCAACGCCTTTTGCTTGCCGCCTTCGCGTTCGGTTTTCTCCAACTGGTCCAGAACAACGCGGGCACGGTCGACCACGGATGCGGGCAGCCCGGCCAGTTGCGCGACCTGCACGCCGTAGGATCGGTCGGCGGCGCCCTTGTGGACCTCGTGCAGGAAGATGACCTCGCCTTCCCATTCCTTGACGGCGACAGTGGCGTTGTCGACGCCTTCCAGCTTGCCGGCCAGCGCGGTCAGTTCGTGGTAATGGGTGGCAAACAGCGCACGGCATTGGTTGGCGGCATGCAGATGTTCCAGCGTGGCCCAGGCGATGGAGAGGCCGTCATAGGTGGCGGTGCCGCGCCCGATTTCATCCAGAATAACCAGCGCGCGGTCATCGGCCTGATTGAGGATGGCGGCGGTTTCGACCATCTCGACCATGAAGGTTGAACGCCCACGGGCTAGATCGTCGGAGGCTCCGACCCGGCTGAATAGCTGGCTGACCACGCCGACATGGGCCTGTTCGGCCGGGACATAGCTGCCCATTTGCGCCAGTAGGGCGATCAGGGCGTTCTGGCGCAGGAAGGTCGATTTACCGGCCATGTTGGGACCGGTCAGCAGCCAGATCGCGGCCCCCTGATCTGCGGTCAGATTGCAGTCATTGGCGATGAACGCATCGCCCGATTGCTGGCGCAGCGCGTGTTCCACGACCGGATGGCGACCGCCTTGCACGTTGAACGCGCGCGAGCTGTCGACCTGTGGACGGCACCAGTTTTCACCCCGCGCCAGATCGGCCAGCGCGGTGGTCAGGTCCAGCTCGGCCAGCCCGCGGGCCGCTTGGTTGAGGCGGGCAGCAAGGGCCAAGATATCGCCAGAAAGCCTTTGATAGAGCCGCTTTTCGATCTCAAGCGCCAGATTTCCGGCGTTCAGAATGCGGGTTTCGATCTCGGACAGTTCCACCGTGGTGAACCGCACCTGATTGGCGGTGGTTTGGCGATGGATATAGGTTTCACTGAAAGGCGGGTTCAGCATTTTCTCGGCGTGCGTAGCCGTGGTTTCGATGAAATAGCCCAGCACGTTGTTGTGCTTGATTTTCAGCGACGTGATGCCGGTGTGCTCTGCGTATTTCTGCTGGAAACCGGCGATGACGGATCGGCCTTCGTCGCGCAGGGTGCGGGCCTCGTCGAGTTCGGGGTCGAAGCCGGGGGCGATGAAGCCTCCGTCGCGGGCCAGAAGGGGCGGTTCGGTGACCAAAGCCTGATCCAGCAGGCTCAGTAGATCGTCGAACCCCACGAGGTTCTGCAACGCGGTCGAGAGCAGAACAGGCAGATCCTGCGCCTCGCAGATTTCAGCAATCGCGGCCGCCTGCGTCAGGCCGTTGCGGATTGCGGCCAGATCGCGCGGCCCGCCACGGTCCAGCGACAGGCGCGACAGGGCGCGGTCCAGATCGGGGGTTTTGCGCAGTGCCTCGCGCAGGTCCGAGGCGATCAGGTTGTCCTCGGCAGCGAAACTCACCGCATCAAGCCGGGCATGGATTATGTCCAGATTACGAGACGGACTGGACAGGCGCTGTTCCAGCAGACGTGCGCCGCCCGGCGTCACGGTGCGGTCAACCACCGACAGCAGTGACCCGGCGCGCCCGCCTGAGAGCGACCGGGTCAGTTCCAGATTGCGGCGCGTGGCGGCGTCGATCTGGACCACGCGGTCCTCGGATTCCTTCAGCGGCGTTTGCAGCAGGGGCAGTTTGCCCTTTTGCGTGATCTCCAGATAGTCGATCAGCGCGCCCATGGCGGACACTTCGGCCCGGCCAAAAGACCCGAACGCATCCAAAGCGCCCACGTGAAACAACCCGCAGATACGCTTTTCTGCCGCCGTGCTGTCGAAACTAGCGCGCCCGATGGGGGTCAATGAAATCCCAAGATCGCGCACCGTCTCGTTCAACGCCTGTTCCATGCCGTCGCCCACGATTAACTCGGACGGGGCCAGCCGCGCCAGTTCGGGGCTGAGCCGCACGGATGTCAAAGGCATCACGTGAAACGCCCCGGTGGAAATGTCAGCCCATGCCAACGCGGCCTCATCCCGAACCTCGGCATATGCAGCCAGAAAGTTGTGGCGGCGGGCTTCCAACAGTGCGTCTTCGGTCAGTGTGCCGGGGGTGACCAGACGCACAACATCGCGCCGAACCACCGATTTAGAGCCTCTTTTTTTCGCCTCAGCCGGGCTTTCCATCTGCTCGCAGACGGCCACGCGAAAGCCTTTGCGGATCAGCGTCAGCAGATAGCCCTCGGCCGAATGCACCGGCACGCCGCACATAGGGATGTCCTCACCATTATGCTTGCCGCGTTTGGTTAGGGCGATGTCCAGCGCCTCGGCGGCATTGACGGCGTCCTGAAAGAACATCTCGTAGAAATCGCCCATGCGGTAAAACAGCAGGGCGTCTGAATGGGCCTCTTTGATCTCAAGATATTGCGCCATCATCGGCGTGACTGTGGACAAAAGCGGCCCCCTTTTGGCGTCTTCCGGGCGCGACCTTACAAATCCCCCAACCGTGACGAAAGGTGAAAACGTATTGTCGTTGAGGCGCAGCCCCGCCTGCGCTATGACGCATAAGCCCCGAAGTCATGGAAACGACCGATAAGATGCCCAAAACGAAGATCACAAAAGAAGAGGCGCTGGCCTTTCACCTGGACCCCACCCCCGGCAAGTGGGAGGTGCAAGCCACCGTTCCCATGACCACGCAGCGCGATTTGTCGCTGGCCTATAGCCCCGGCGTCGCTGTTCCATGTGAAGCGATCGCCGAAGCGCCCGAGACTGCGTACGACTATACTAACAAGGGCAATCTGGTGGCTGTGATCTCGAACGGGACGGCGGTTCTGGGTCTTGGCAATCTGGGCGCTCTGGGGTCGAAACCGGTGATGGAGGGCAAATCCGTCCTGTTCAAACGGTTCGCTGACGTGAATTCGATCGATATTGAGCTGGACACCGAAGACCCAGATGAATTCTGTCGCGCTGTGCGCCTGATGGGGCCTACTTTCGGCGGCATCAACCTTGAGGACATCAAGGCGCCCGAGTGTTTCATCATCGAACAGCGCTTGAAGGAAGAGATGGATATCCCCGTCTTCCACGACGATCAGCACGGCACGGCAGTGATCTGCGCGGCGGGCCTGCTGAATGCACTGCATATTTCAGGCAAGAAGATCGAAGATGTTAAGATCGTGCTGAACGGTGCGGGCGCGGCAGGCATCGCTTGTATCGAACTGCTCAAATCCATGGGTGCGCGGCACGAAAACTGCATCGTCTGCGACACCAAGGGCGTGATCTATCAGGGCCGGACCGAGGGGATGAACCAATGGAAATCGGCCCACGCGATCACCACTGACCTGCGCACGCTGGAAGAGGCGATGAACGGTGCCGACGTGTTCCTGGGCGTGTCGGTCAAAGGGGCGGTTACTCAGGATATGGTCGCCAGCATGGCCGATAATCCGGTCATCTTTGCTATGGCGAACCCTGACCCTGAGATCACGCCAGAAGAGGCGCACGAGGTCCGCGTGGATGCGATCGTCGCCACGGGCCGCAGCGATTATCCCAACCAGGTGAACAACGTTCTGGGCTTTCCCTACCTGTTTCGCGGCGCACTGGATATCCACGCCCGCGCCATCAATGATGAGATGAAGATTGCCTGTGCCCACGCGCTGGCCAATCTTGCGCGCGAGGATGTGCCGGATGAGGTCGCCATGGCCTATGGCAAGTCGCTGACCTTCGGGCGTGACTATATCATCCCTACGCCGTTCGATCCGCGCCTGATCCACCGCATTCCTCCGGCGGTTGCAAAGGCCGGGATGGATACCGGGGCCGCGCGGCGTCCGATCATCGACATGGACGCTTACGAGCTCAGCCTGAAATCCCGCATGGATCCGACGGCCAGCATTCTGCGCGGTTTGAACGCACGGGCGCGTCAGGCGCAAAGCCGGATGATCTTTGCCGAGGGCGACGATCCGCGCGTGTTGCGCGCTGCGGTGACTTATCAGCGGTCAGGCTTTGGCAAGGCGCTGGTTGTGGGTCGCCAGGATGACGTCAAGCAAAAGCTGGAAGAGGCTGGGTTGGGCGATGCTGTGCGCGAGCTTGAGGTGGTGAATGCCGCCAATACCATGCACCTCGATACCTATACCGATTTTCTGTATAAACGCCTGCAGCGTAAAGGTTTCGACAACAAAGATGTCTACCGTCTGGCGGCGCGTGACCGCCACGTGTTTTCCTCGCTGATGCTGGCCCACGGCCATGCGGATGGTCTGGTGACTGGCGCCACGCGTAAATCAGCGCATGTACTGGACCGTATCAACCATGTGTTCGACGCTGACGCTGCCCATGGCGCGGCGGGGGTAACAGCGCTTTTGTATAAAGGGCGGATTGTGCTGATCGGCGATACTTTGGTGCATGAGTGGCCGGATGAGAATGATCTGGCCAATATCGCCGAACGCTCGGCCGCTGTGGCGCGTCATATGGGGCTTGAACCACGCGTGGCCTTCGTAAGCTTCTCGACCTTCGGGTATCCGGTATCGGAACGTGCTGAAAAGATGCATCGCGCCCCGGCCGTTCTTGACCAGCGCGGCGTGGATTTCGAGTATGAGGGCGAGATGACCGTCGATGTGGCGTTGAACGTGGATCAGCAAGCGGCTTATCCGTTCCAGCGTCTGACGGGTCCGGCCAATATCCTGATTGTGCCTGCGCGGCACTCGGCCTCGATCTCGACCAAGCTGATGCAAGAGATGGGCGGCGCGACCGTGATTGGCCCGATCCTGTCGGGTGTCGATAAGCCGATCCAGATCTGCTCGACCGTCTCGACCGCGAATGACATCCTGAACATGGCCATTCTGGCCTCTTGCGACATTTCGGGTAAACCATGACGATCTGGAACCTCGGTTCGATCAATGCGGATATGATCTATGACGTGCCGCATCTGCCCGGGCCGGGGGAAACGCTCTCGGCCAGCCGTCTGGACCGGTTTCTGGGAGGCAAGGGTGCGAATACGTCTGTGGCCTCGGCCCGGGCTGGTGCACGGATTGCGCATATCGGCGCCGTTGGTTTTGATGGGCGCTGGGCGCGGGATCGACTGAACGAGTATGGTGTTGATACGCGCTACATAGCTCAGGTCGATGTGCCAACGGGCCACGCAATCATTGCTGTGGATGCGCAGGGTGAGAACAATATCATCCTGTTTCAGGGCTCGAACCATGCGATTTCACAGGATCAACTGGGGCAAGCGCTGTCATCCGCGTCGCAAGGCGATCTGTTGGTGATGCAGAACGAAACCAATCTGCAGGTTGAGGCGGCGAAGATGGGCCGTGAAATGGGTCTGACGGTCTGTTATGCTGCTGCTCCGTTTCAGGCAGAGTCCGTTCAGGCCGTGCTGCCATATCTGGATTTCCTGATCCTCAACGCGGTCGAGGCCGAGCAGTTGCACGAGGCCACCGGTCAACCTGTTACGGACCTCCAAATTGAGCATGTGATTGTCACACTGGGGGCCGAAGGCGCGCGGTATTATCATCGCGGAGAAGCCTTGGACTTCCCGGCCCATAAGGTGCAGGCCGTGGATACGACCGGAGCAGGCGACACCTTTACCGGCTATGTTCTGGCGGGGATAGATCGCGGAATGCCGATGGCGCAGGCGATTTCACAAGCAAATCGTGCCGCGGCCCTGATGGTCACGCGGCACGGTACGGCAGATGTGATCCCCGACCTCAAAGAAGTCAGGGAAGCGCGGTTCGACTAAGACCCGGCAAAAGGTGCGTCGCCACCCCAAAGCTGTTTGACGCGGGCGTCTCGGCCACAGGCGTTGCGATAAGCCTTATAGGCATTCTTCTGGCGCTTGGGTCCGAAGCGGGTGAAGACCAGCTTGTCGCCTTTGTAGTAATCCTGATGGTATTCCTCCGCCGGATAGAATGCGCTTTCTTGCAGGATGGGGGTTACAACAGTCTGTCCCAAAGCGCGCTGGGCGTCGGCCTTTGCAGCCTCAGCCACGGCCTTTTCGCCGGCGCCGGAGACGAAAATCGCCGTGCGATAGCTGTTTCCACGATCACAGAACTGACCGCCAGCATCCGTGGGGTCGACCGATCGGAAGAACATGTTCAGCAGGGTTTCACGGGAAACGCGAGCCGGGTCGAACGTAATCTGGACGGCCTCGTAGTGGCCGGTGCCGCCCTTGGACACCTGATCATATGTTGGGTTGGCAGCTTTGCCGCCGGTAAAGCCCGAAACCGCTTCGATCACACCGGGGACGGATTCGAAATCGGATTCGACGCACCAGAAACACCCTCCGGCAACGGTCAGGGTCTCGGTTGCTGCTGCGGGCGCGGGGGCGGCACGCAGCAAGGCCGCGATCGTAATCAAAGCAAAAAGAAGCGTCGGTTTGACGTAGTCGAGATAAGCGATGCGTGTCATGGCAGGTCTCCTTCTGATAGAAACTTGCCTTCTCTTTTTGATCCGTGCAATCGCCTGACATCGTTTGTCACGCGCTGGTGAGACGAGTTTATCCCAGCAATTGTCCCAGCTTCATCGCGACGCCCATGTTTCCCGAAATCTTAAGCTTACCCAGGGCAACACCCGTCATCGGGTTCAATTTGCCCGTGAGCAGTTTGGTCAGGTTGCTTTGCGAGATTTTGATGGTGCAGTCCGTATCCTGATCCTGTGTCGTGGCCTGATTGTCGGCCAGAACAATCACGCCATCGGAACCGCAATCGAATTTGAGAGAGCCCTCAAAGCTCTTGCCTGCGAGGTTCTTTTGAATTCCGTCCGCGATCTCTTGCAACATGATATCCTCTTTCCCTGTTCGCGAGACCGTAAAGAGCCAATGGGTTTATCCGCAAGCTTGACCAAAGGACAACTTACGTAACGGTGAAGAAGGCTCTGACCCTAGGCACAACGGCTAGTGGCGGTGGTTCAACTCTCTGAAGTTTTCCTGCCGTTCCTGGAACCCCGGATGGGTGCTGAACCAATCGGTACCGTGATCTCCGAACTCGGTCTCGAGAATATCGAAAAACTCGGACAACCCATTTGGGTCAAAGCCTGAACGGGCGGCCAGATCGACTCCGTATCGGTCAGCAGACAATTCATGCTGGCGCGAGTAGGACAGGGACAGGATCAGATTGCCCTCTAGCAGAACCTCTTCAAGGATGGGGCCAGTATCTCCGGCCATCATTCCGATCAGGACAAATGTCCCAAGCGACCGATACAGCTGGGTCAAACCGTGCTGTTCAGCGACATGCCCGATTTCATGACCCAGCACACCTGCCATCGCGTCCACCGAGATCAGCTTTACCAGCTCATCGGTCACGACGATGGTTCCGTTGGGCAAGGCAAACGCGTTTGGGCCAATTCCTGGCAGGCGCCTGAATTGCAGAGTGTAGGCAAAGTCTTGCGCCTCGGGTCCCATGTTGGTCAAAAGACGGTCGAAACTGTTCTGAACCTGTTCCTGTTGGTCCGGACTCAGGGCGCTGGGTTTCGCCAGCACTTTGTCTATTGCTTGCAAGGTGCTGGCATCAATGGCCGATACAAGCGGCGGTGGCGTCATCCAGACGGCCAGTGCGACCAGCACGGTCAGGCCATATTTCCATACACCCCAGGCGGCAAACAGACAGGCGATCGAGACCAGAATAAGCCGAGGGTGAAAGCGTTCGGTATGGTGCAGCCAGGATCCACTGCTATCGGAAATCAAGTGTTCCAGCGCGGCATGTCTGGTGGTCAGAAAAAGGGTGCCATCTGGAAAATTCACCCTGCGTTCGGTCGACCCGACGCGGGGCTCGATATCCAGCTCATTCGGGGCACAGCGTGTTTGTATCTGCCCGTCTCCGTCGATCAACCAGACGGTATTGGATCCAACAGCCAGACGCGCATGGATTTCGCGTGAGCTGAGTGGTGGATAGGCGCGCCCTTCAACGGGCGCGCTGATATTGTCGGGCAGATCTTGCAACGGTCAGACCGCGATACCGATGTCAAAGCCTTCGATGTCACCATAGGCATCGCCAATGGCACTGACATTGGCCGTGACACCTCCGACGAATTCGTCCAGCGAACCCGAGGGGAAAAAGGTGGTGTGATCGGCCAGATACCGCGCCCGGCGAACATGCGCCCATGGCAACATCAGACCAAGGGTCACAGCAATGACGATCGCATTTGAAACAGAAATCCACAGCAAGCGCAGCGCGTTCACATCCGAATGGAACCTGTGACCGTCGCCCAGAATGGCGTAGTTGTAAACCGTATTGCGAACCATGGCGCGATAGATGATCGAGGCCGGGACAAAGACCGCGAAAAGAAGCAACAAGATCAGGATAACGTCGATCGCGGCGGCGACGTCCTCGGGGTTTTCGTTGATCGAGGCCAGAGCTTCTACGAAATTCATGTTTACACCAACCACTGCAATCGCAACGACGATGGTTCCCAAACCCCAAGCCATCGCCGCCAGTGCGGCCTTGTAAAACGGCCCGATCGGGCTGTCGAAGGACATTGCAGTTGCACCATATTTGTGACCGTTCACGTGAAACCTCTGGACGGATCGCGTGACAAATGGCCATGTCGTATAGAGCGTCAGCGCGGCGATGATCGGGTACAGGAAGTAATTGGCCGCCGCCGATCCCCATGTGCCTTGAAAGTCGAACCGAACATTCGACCAACTGGAGACACGCGCCTGAAACCGCAGTGAGCGGACAAGCAGATATGGGAGCACGAAGATCAGCCCCAATATCAACACAAGGTTCACAATCGGGATTGCGCCGAGAACGGAGTAAATCACGATACCCGCAACGACGATAATCCGTCCGAACAGAATCTGAAGGCCGGTTGCGTGATAGTCAAAACTGCGTCCCGCCACATAGGTGTTTTGATAAAAGTATTTCTTGGTCCGAACCTTTGCCCACGCGCTGTAAATTCCGAACGTGATTAGCGACAACAGCAAGTTGACGATCCAGATCCCGAAATACTCGCTGGCCGAGCCTCGGAACTCGAATTCGTTTGGGGTGCCTTGTGGGTGATTTGCCTGCATTTCAGCCTCAAAAGAATGGATAGAAAAAAGGGCCAATCCCACAAGAGAACCGACCCGCTTTGTCTGAACATTCAAAAAGGCGATTGTACGGCAGAGTTGCGACCGCGAAGCCCTATTCAACCTTTTGGTGCAGCGTTGCCGCTATTTCAGGCGCTTGTCGCGTGCGGCCAGCAGTTTCAATCGCAGCGCGTTCAGCTGGATAAAGCCCGCCGCGTCTGTCTGATCATAGGCACCGGCATCTTCCTCAAACGTCACATGCGCTTCGGAATACAGCGAGTGATCCGACCAGCGGCCAACGGTCGAGGCCAGACCCTTGTACAGTTTCACGCGGACGGTGCCGGTGACATGTTCTTGCGATTTGTCGATGGCCGCTTGCAGCATCTCACGCTCGGGCGAGTACCAGAAGCCATTATAGATCAGCTCGGCATATTGCGGCATCAGCTGGTCCTTCAGGTGCATCGCGCCGCGGTCCATGGTGATGGATTCAATGCCACGGTGGGCCTCCAGCAGGATGGTGCCGCCGGGAGTTTCATAGATACCGCGCGACTTCATACCAACGAAGCGGCCTTCGACCAGGTCCAGACGGCCAATGCCGTGCTTGCCGCCATATTCGTTCAGCTTGGTCAGGATGGTTGCGGGGCTCATCGCCTCGCCATTGATGCTGACCGCGTCGCCTTTTTCAAAGCCGATTTCGATGAATTCCGGCTCGTTTGGGGCGTCCTCGGGGTGGACGGTGCGCTGGTACACATAGTCCGGCGCCATGTCGGCGGGGTCTTCCAGAACCTTGCCCTCGGACGAGGTGTGCAGCAGGTTCGCATCGACCGAGAACGGAGCCTCGCCGCGTTTGTCCTTGGCGATCGGAATTTGATGCGCTTCGGCCCATTCGATCAGACGGGTACGGCTGGTCAGATCCCATTCGCGCCAGGGCGCAATGACCTTGATATCGGGGTTCAGCGCATAGGCGGCCAGTTCGAACCGCACCTGATCGTTGCCTTTGCCGGTCGCGCCATGCGCCACGGCATCGGCCCCGGTCGCTGCCGCAATCTCAACCAGGCGCTTCGAGATCAGAGGCCGCGCAATCGACGTGCCCAGTAGATACAGCCCTTCGTATTGCGCATTGGCGCGGAACATGGGGAAGACGAAGTCGCGAACGAACTCTTCACGGATGTCTTCGATATAGATGTTCTCGGGCTTGATCCCCAGCAGCTCGGCCTTTTGGCGGGCGGGTTCCAGTTCCTCTCCCTGACCCAGATCGGCGGTGAAGGTAACGACCTCACAGCCATACTCGGTCTGCAACCATTTCAGAATGATCGAGGTATCAAGGCCACCGGAATAGGCCAGAACAACTTTCTTGGGCGCGGACATCTGACTTCCCTTTATGCGTAGAACGACTGGCCCCTAGCGGGTTTTGAAAGCGGGGGCAAGTTATCTGCGTTGACGGGCTGCCTGATTTCGGGTGAAACATTCGCATATAAAACACAAAATGGTTGAAAGGGCAGTTTTCGGATGTTGGGTTGGAAGATTTTTGTGCACTCGGTGCGGATGGTTTTTGGAAATTTTAAGCAAGCGCTTCAGATCACGCTGGGTCCGTCATTGATTGCAACGGCGCTGACGATTGCCCTGTTTTTTCTAATCGACATCCCGTGGGACCAGTTGGACGCCAGTACCGGGGCGTTTCCTTCGACCGCAGCCAATGGTTCGTTTGCGATTTTGGTGGTCTGTGTTGCAATCATCTTTGTGCTGACGATGTTCTGGATCGCCGTGTCCTGGCACCGTTTTATCCTGCTGACCGAATATCCCAGCGGGATATTCCCGGCATTCCGGTTCGATAGAATCCTCGCCTACCTTGGGCGCATTCTATTGCTTGGACTTCTGATGGGGGTCGCGTTTCTGCCGATGAGTGTCCTTCTGTTGGCAACCGGCGGTGGCGCGTTTTCAGCCGCTGTAATGGTCGTATATGCCATCTTTCTGATAGTCGCTTTCTACCGCCTGTCCGTTATCCTGCCAGCCGCAGCGCTTGGTGAGCCGTTAAGCCTTTCGAACGCATGGGGTAGTACCTCAAGTGCAGGCGGAGCGATTATTGTGCTTTTGGTCGTGAACGCCCTGTTCCAATTTTTGGTACAGATGGTCTTTACGCTGCTGGCCATTATTCCGATCTTGGGGATTCTGCTAACGCTGCTATTCTCAATGCTGGTATTGCCGCTGATCAACGTCAGTATTCTTACAACCATGTATGGCGTCTTCATCGAAAAACGCGAACTCGATTGACGCCCGTACACATATGTATTCCTTGCTCTTTTAGTCAGGATCGGCCACTGAACGGGTCATGAGTGATTTCATGACCCGCGCCCGCGCCGCCGAACAGGCGATGCGCTCTGTTTTCCCGGCAACGCCGCTACAGCGCAATGCCCATCTGTCTGACCGATATGGCGCGGATATCTGGCTGAAACGCGAAGACCTCAGCCCGGTGCGCTCGTATAAAATTCGCGGAGCGTTCAACGCCATGCGCAAACAGCAGGGACAAGATCTGTTCGTCTGCGCCAGCGCGGGCAATCACGCACAGGGCGTGGCGTTCATGTGTAAACACTTGAACGTGCGCGGCGTGATCTTCATGCCAGTGACGACGCCGCAGCAAAAAATCCAGAAAACCCGCATTTTCGGCGGCGACAATATCGAAATCCACCTGACCGGCGACTATTTCGACGACACTCTGGCCGCAGCGCAGGCCTGGTGCGCCGATCAGGGTGGCCATTTCTTGTCGCCGTTCGACGATGAGGATGTGATCGAAGGTCAGGCTTCACTGGCCGTTGAGATCGAGGAGCAGTTGGGCCATCTGCCTGATCATATGATCCTGCCGGTTGGCGGGGGTGGTATGTCCTCGGGCGTGGCGACGTGGTTCGGGGATCGCACTCATTGCCTGTTTGTTGAACCTAAAGGCGGGGCCTGCCTGCATGCGGCGATGGCGGCGGGGCATCCGGTGGCGCTGGATCATGTGGACAATTTCGTCGATGGGGCGGCGGTGGGCAAGATCGGCGCGAAACCCTTTGCGCTGCTCAAGGATCGTCACCTGTCCGACGTGCATGTCCTGTCCGAGGACCGCATCTGCACCACCATGATCGAGATGTTGAATGTCGAGGGCATCGTGCTGGAACCCGCCGGTGCGCTGGCGATCGAGGCGCTGGGCGATATCCAAAGTTTTATCCGCGGCAAGACTGTGGTCTGTGTGACATCCGGTGGGAATTTCGATTTCGAACGCCTGCCCGAGGTTAAGGAACGGGCGCAGCGCTATTCGGGTGTGAAAAAGTATTTCATCCTGCGCTTGCCGCAGCGCCCCGGCGCGTTGAAGGAATTTCTGAGTATCCTTGGCCCCGAGGATGACATCGCCCGGTTTGAATACATGAAAAAATCGGCGCGCAATTTCGGTTCGGTCCTGATCGGGATCGAAACCCGCAAGCCCGAGAATTTCGCCCGCTTGTTTGCGCATTTGGACGAAGCCGGATTCACCTATACCGACATCACCGAAGACGAAACGCTTGCACAGTTCGTGATCTGACGGCGCATTTGTCGACCGACTTGTTTGCACTTGGAAATTCGCCTAGGCACGAGCGAGCGAACAAGACTGGAAAGTGCACAGATGAAGCCGCTTGCAGCAGTGACCATGGTATGGCGCGACTATTGGTATCTTGAGAAATGGGTCGCCTACTACTCGGCCCAGCTTGGGCCCGAGAACGTCTATATTCTGTCGCACGGAGCTGATCCTGAAATCGATCGGATCGGCGAGGGCTGCAATGTGATTGCGATTTTGCGCGATGGTTTGCACCAAACGTTTGAATATGCCCGCTGGCGAATGCTGTCGGATTTTTCAGCCATGCTGACTCAGTTCTACAGCCGAGTGATTGTTTCGGATTGTGATGAAGTGCTGCTGACCGCCGATGGATCGGGTTTGCTAGACTATGAATTCGCATTTGATGAAAACACCGCTGGCGCTGTCGGATTCAATTTGGTCACTTTGCAGGACGATGATGAAGATTTGTTGTTCAAAGGCGAAAAGTTCAGCCTTTTCGAGGTTCCCTATTCGAAACCGTGTATCGTCCAGCGCCGGGCCGTTTTTGGAACGGGCGGGCATGGTGTGACAAATGACACGTTCCGTCTTCTGCCGGGTCTGCTCAACCTGCACTTTCACTATGGAAACCTGCAAGAGTTGCATCGACGCCAAGAGGAAAGATCGCCGCTTGTGGACCAATCCATGGCGGACGGCGTCAAGATCGCCAGCACACCAGGGCAATCGGTTGGTATCGTGGGCTGGCGTCGGCGCTCACGCCGTTTCCGTCGTCTGGTAAAAGAGCTTGCACGCACACAGGAATTGCCGATGGAAGAATGTGTCGAACTGAGCCGAAAAGAGGCCACCCGAACGCTAAAGACAATGGCCGACGGATATTTCACCCACGACCGGGCGCTTGAGGTAACTTTGCGGAAGTTCCGTTTTCCCGAGGGCTTTCCGATCAATCTGTAAGGCTACGAGATCTTCCCCAGATCGGACTTGAATTCCGCAGCTGATGCCTCAAACACCTGAACGATACTATCGAGGTCTACAGACTTGCTGTTCCCCTGTGCGGAATGCCTTTCACCGTCTTGGCACAGCTTTGCCAATGATTGGAATCCCAGGCTGAGTGCGCTGCCTTTCAGAAAATGCAGGTTTTGGTCAAAACTTACCCGATGGGTGTCGGTGCGAAGGCGGCCAATTACCTCTTGTACTTCATCAAGAAAAATATTCACCACTTCGTCAAACTCGCTTGCGCCGACCTCATCCCTAAGCTGTTTGACTCTGGCCCAGTCGATCATGCCGCAAGCTCCGCAATAACTGTTGTCTGCTTGCTTAGCCCGCCCGAGGTAAACGTTGGGTTAAGCGGGTTCAGTATTGCCTTTCACCGGTTGTTAAACCGCTGCGCTATAGGTTGAGCAGAATTAGGTAGTCGACCCATCGCAGAGGACTCACGTGGCAGAGGTCAGTCGCAAAGACATCAGGTCAGAGCTGGATTTTGGAGCGATCCAAAAGGTGCTTGTCGTTGATGACAGCCGCCTGCAACGACGCATTCTTGTGGCGTCTCTGAAGAAATGGGGGTTCGAAGTCTTCGAGGCCGACAATGGTGAAGTGGCCATCGAGATCTGCGCAAACACACCGCCTGATCTGGTGCTCAGCGACTGGGTCATGCCGGGGATGAGTGGGTTGGAATTTTGTCGGGCCTTCCGCGCGTTGGACTGCGACCAGTACAGCTATTTCATTCTGCTGACATCAAAAAGCGAAAAGCAGGAAGTGGCGCGGGGTCTGGATGCGGGGGCCGACGACTTCCTGATCAAACCGCTTGAGGCGGATGAACTGCGCGCGCGCATTTCGGCGGGCGCCCGAATTCTGGATATGCAGCGTGAATTGTCCGAGAAAAACCGTATGATCGAAACCGCGCTGGAAGAGTTGCGCGTGGCGCATGACGCCATCGACAAGGATCTGATGCAGGCGCGCAAGATTCAGGAATCTCTGGTGCCGGAACTAACCAGAGAATTCGGCAAGTCGCGGGTCAGTTTGTTGTTGAAACCTTGCGGGCATATCGGCGGCGACCTGGTCGGTATGTTTTCGCCCGGCGTGAACCGGCTGGGATTTTACAGCATTGATGTCTCGGGCCACGGTATAACCTCGGCCATGATGACGGCGCGGTTGGGGGGGTATCTGTCCAGCAACCACTTTGATCAGAACGTTGCGATGGAAAAGCGATTTGACAAATTCTATGCGCTGCTGCCGCCGGAACAGGTGGCCGAGATGTTGAATTCTCGACTAATGGCGGATGCGGGTGTCGAAGAATATTTCACGATGGTTTACGCGATTGTCGATTTGCGCAACGGGCATCTTAAGATGGTTCAGGCCGGTCATCCCCATCCGCTAATGCTGCGGGCCGACGGAACCACCGAGTTTCTGGGCGAAGGCGGCTTGCCAATCGGCCTGCTGCCGGATGTCAAATTCCAGCGCACTGAGACCTATATGCAGCCGGGCGACAAACTGCTTCTGTATTCTGATGGCTTTACCGAATGTAGTATTGCTGATGGCGGTTTGCTTGAGGAAGAGGGGTTGCGGGACCTGGCGCTGAACTGCGTGCCCGAGCGATGTGGGACAGAGTTTCTGGATGATATGTTCTGGCGACTGACACAGAAGATGGTGCCCAACACCGGAATGGACGACGATGTGTCGGCAGTTTTCTTTGAATACAGCGGAACCTAAAGGCCCTGTAAATGTAGCTTGGCGAAGTGACGGTCGCCCGCATTGCCCAACATCTGCGCAGCGTCCAAGCAGTCCATCCATAACGCCTCGTGAAACGGCTCGGTCGGGGGGCCGATGCGGCGCACGGGTCGAGCGCGGTAGATCAGGCAGATTTTCTCGGCCCACAGGTCGTATTCGGGCATGAAGGTAAAGCGCCGAAACGCGCCCATGCGACGCGGCGCGGCGATCAGCCAGCCGGTTTCCTCGTACACTTCGCGATGCAGGGCGGTGATCGGTGATTCGCCCGGATCAATACCGCCTCCGGGCAGTTGCAGATCGGGGCCGGGCTGCAACTGGCAGGTCAGCAACAGGCTGCCGCCGCGCGGTAACAAAGCATAAACTCCGACACGTCTGATGTATTTCTGCCCCGATTGCGGGGTTTCACCGAACCGTCTGATCATGTATGGCCCCTTACAACCCGAAAACTTCGACCTATATGCTGGCGGTATGCCAATCTGTGGCGTGTAAGGAAACCCCATGTCTCTTGGAACCAAAATCGCGTGGGACGACACCGTCCTGCCCTTTCAACTTGATCTGTCGGATATGCGCGGCCGCGTCGCGCGGCTGGACGGAGTGCTGGACGGCATCCTGAAACAGCATGATTACCCCGAAAAGGTCGAGGCTCTGGTGGCCGAGATGGCCCTGCTGACCGCGCTGATCGGCCAGACCGTTGCTCTGCGCTGGAAACTGTCGCTTCAGGTGCAGTCCAAGGGCGCGGTGCGCATGATAGCCACTGATTACTATGCCCCCACGCAAGAGGGCGAACCGGCCCGCATCCGTGCCTATGCCAGTTTCGACCGAGATAAGCTGACCGATGCCGCCCCCTTTGATCAGGTGGGTGAGGGGTATTTTGCCATCCTCATCGACCAGGGTGAGGGCACGCAGCCGTATCAGGGCATCACCCCGCTGGCGGGCGGTTCGCTTAGTGCTTGTGCCGAGGCGTACTTCGCGCAATCCGAACAGTTGCCGACGCGGTTCTCGCTCAGCTTTGGCAAATCGACTGAGCCGGGCGTCGGTGAACACTGGCGCGCGGGTGGGATCATGTTGCAGCACATGCCCAAAGCCTCGCCCTTTGCCGCATCGGGTGAAGGCAGCGGTGAGATTCTGACGGCCAATGATCTGGTCGACGGCGACGAAGGTGAAAACTGGGGCCGCGTGAACATCCTGCTGGATACGGTCGAGGATCTCGAGCTGATCGGCCCCTCGATCGCGCCCACCGACCTGCTGATCCGCCTGTTTCACGAGGAACAGCCGCGTGTCTATGACGCGCAGCCAGTGCAATTCGGCTGCACCTGTTCCGAGGATCGCGTGCGTCAAAGCCTGTCGATCTACTCGGCGCGAGACATTGAAAAGATGACCACGCCCGAAGGTGACGTGACCGCAGATTGCCAGTTCTGCGGTGCGCATTACGTGCTGGATCCGGCCTCTGTCGGTTTTGATGCGGATGAGGCCTGATCCCACCGAACAGCTGCGGGCGGCGCTGCGCCGCCCCGGCCCGGGGTCCAGCGATTTCGACCTGAACCCCGACACGGTGCTGCCCGAGGGGCGCAAACTGCGTCCGGCCGGTGTGCTGGTTCCGATCTCGATCGCAAGCTATGAGCCGCGCCTGATCCTGACGAAACGGTCCTCGGCGCTGAAACATCATCCGGGCCAGATCGCCTTTCCCGGCGGCAAACAAGACGAAGGCGACGCGGATGTGACCGCCGCCGCCCTGCGTGAGGCGCAGGAGGAAATCGGCCTGCCCAGCTATGTGCCGCAGGTTTTGGGCCATCTGCCGCCGCACGAAACCGTCACCGCGTTCACTGTGACGCCGGTTGTGGCAATCCTGCGGGACCCGTTCCCGATCACCCCCGAGCCGGGCGAGGTTGACGAGGTATTCTCGGTTCCTCTGACACATGTGCTTGATCCGGCGAATTATGTTGTTGAATCGCGCCGCTGGGGTGGCCACAAACGGTATTATTATGCAGTGCCGTTCGGTCCTTATTATATCTGGGGCGCGACGGCCCGGATGTTGCGGGGATTGGCCGCGCGGATGAACGAATGACACAAATCTCGGACGGTTGGGTCGCGGACCCAGCAACCCAAAAATTGTGCGCAGCCCTGACGGATGCCGGGGCGCAGGCGCTTTTTGTAGGTGGTTGCGTGCGCAATGCGCTGTTGAAGGCACCGGTTTCGGATATCGACATCGCAACGGATGCGCGCCCCGAACGGGTGATGGAGCTTACACAGGCCGCGGGCCTCAAGGCCATTCCCACCGGGATCGAACATGGCACTGTTACCGTGGTCAGCCACGGCGTCCCGCATGAGATCACCACCTTTCGCCGTGATGTAGAGACAGACGGTCGCCGCGCCGTTGTAGCCTTTGCCGACACAATCGAAGAAGACGCGGCACGGCGTGACTTCACCATGAACGCGCTATACGCCCGGCCCGATGGCACCGTTTTGGACCCGCTTAACGGCTTGCCGGACCTGCATGCGCGGCGGGTGCGCTTCATCGGCACCGCTGAAAACCGCATTCGCGAGGACTACCTGCGCTCGCTGCGCTTTTTCCGGTTTCATGCATGGTACGGCGATATGGAAGCGGGTTTCGACGCGGATGCACTGGCCGCGATTGCTGCCAATCTGGACGGGTTGTCCGGCTTGTCCCGCGAACGAGTCGGGGCCGAGATGTTGAAGTTGCTTGGCGCGCCTGACCCTGCGCCTTCGGTCGCGGCGATGCGGCAGGCGGGGGTGTTGGTGCAGGTGCTGCCGGGGGCCGAGGATCGCGCGCTTGCCCCGTTGGTCGCGTTGGAAGAACAGGCCGGGGCCGCGCCTGACCCGATCCGCCGCCTGGCTTCCATAGCAACACCCGAGATCGCCAAAACCCTGCGTCTAAGCAAGGCGCAGCTGCAACGCCTGACCCGGATGCGCGATGAGGCAATGGCCACCACCAGCATTGCCGAGCTGGGCTTTCGCTATGGCGAAGAGGGCGGGATGCACGAAACCCTGCTGCGTTGCGCCTTGCTGGAACAGCCTTGGTCCGAGGCGATGCGCCAAGACCTGCGCGCCGGGGCGGCCGCCGATTTCCCCGTTCAGGCTACCGATCTGATCCCCGATTTCACCGGTCCCGCGCTGGGCAAGAAGCTGGCCGAGCTTGAGGCCCGCTGGATCGCATCCGGCTTTGCCCTGACCCGAAGTGATCTGCTGGGCGGGTAGGCGAGGTCTCAAAAAGGGATGACAAGTCGAAAGGTTTGTGATTACGTGCGGCTGTCACATGAATGGAGGGATGCGAATGTATTACGGGATCTGGTTCGGCTAAAGCCGGAACACTTTGACCCGTAGGGGTGGTGTTCTGGCGCCATCTGTCTTCGCATGACCTGTTATCTGCTCAATCTGGAGCATCCTCCATGTTTCGCTATTTCGAAAACCTTGTTGACCCTTTTGTCGCCTATCAGGAAACCAACACACCACCCACGCGGCTGTGGCCGTTCATGTTGGAATACACGCGACCGTTTTATCGGCTGTTCTTTTGGGCTGCGCTGATCTCGATCATCGTGGCCGGTGTCGAAGTCGGGCTGATCTACTATATGGGCCGCGTTGTTGACCTGCTGTCCGGGTCCCCGGCCGAAGTTTGGCAGGCCCACGGCACCGAGTTGATCCTGATGGCCGCCTTCGTGTTGCTGCTGCGCCCGCTGCTGCACGTGGTGGACGTACTTTTGCTAAACAACGCGATTTTGCCCAATATAGGCACTATTTTTCGTTGGCGCGCGCATAAGCATGTGCTGCGTCAATCTGTGGGCTGGTTCGAGAATGATTTCGCGGGCCGGATCGCCAACCGCATAATGCAAACGCCCCCGGCTGCGGGTGAGGCGGTGTTTCAGGTATTTGACGCAATCTCGTTCTCGCTGGCCTATCTGGTGGGTGCTGCGATCCTGTTGATGGCAGCTGATCCGCGTTTGCTTTTGCCGTTGCTGATCTGGTTTGCGCTCTACGCGATACTCGTACGCTGGACGGTGGCGCGTGTTGGCCCTGCGTCGCAGGCGGCCTCTGATGCGCGCTCGGCTGTTACAGGGCGAGTTGTGGACAGCTATACCAACATCCATTCGGTCAAGATGTTTGCCCATGACGCGCAGGAACTCGACTATGCCCGCGAAGCCATCGAGGAAACCCGCCGCACCTTCCAGATCGAGATGCGGATTTTCACCATCATGGATGCGGTTTTGGTCACGTTGAACGGGCTGCTGATCGTGGGCGTTGTCGGTTGGGCGATTGCGCTGTGGATGCAGGGCAGTGCCTCGGTTGGGGTGGTAGCGGCGGCGACCGCTTTAACCCTGCGGTTGAATGCGATGACTGGCTGGATCATGTGGGCGCTGACCAGTTTCTTTCGCCAGCTTGGCGTCGTGGCCGAGGGGATGGAGACTATTGCTCAACCCATCGATCTGCTGGATGCGCCGGGTGCTCAACCCTTGCAGCTAAGCAACGGTCAGATCGACATCCGGGATCTGTCGCATCACTACGGGCGCAAAACCGGGGGACTGGACCACATCAACCTGACGATCCAGCCGGGCGAAAAGATCGGCCTCATCGGGCGGTCCGGCGCTGGAAAATCGACCCTAGTTAAGCTGCTTTTGCGGTTTTATGACGTCGAACAAGGGGCGATCCTAATTGACAGTCAGAACATCGCGCAAATCACGCAGGACAGTTTGCGCAGCCATATCGGCATGGTGCAACAGGACAGCGCGTTACTGCATCGCTCGGTCCGGGACAATATCCTTTATGGCCGTCCCGACGCGACCGAAGAGCAGATGATCGCCGCCGCCAAACAGGCCGAAGCGCATGAGTTCATCCTGGATCTGCAAGACCCTCAGGGGCGCACCGGCTATGACGCGCATGTGGGTGAACGCGGTGTAAAACTGTCGGGTGGGCAACGGCAGCGGGTGACGCTGGCACGGGTCATTCTGAAAAACGCGCCGATTTTGCTGTTGGATGAGGCGACCTCTGCCCTAGATTCCGAGGTCGAAGCTTCAATCCAGGAAACGCTTTACGGCATGATGCAGGGAAAAACCGTGATCGCCATCGCCCACCGGCTCAGCACCATTGCTCAGATGGACCGCATTCTGGTCATGGATGGCGGCAGGATCGTCGAACAGGGTGGTCATGCTGAACTGCTGGCCAATGGCGGGCTTTACGCGCAGTTCTGGGCGCGGCAATCTGGTGGCTTTCTGAACCCCGAGGCTGCGGAATGAAGCTTGCCGACCTGATCAACCCGTTCAAAAACACCGAAACGCCCCCGCCGCAAACGCTGGGGGCGTTCATTCGCTGGTGCCTGTCGGGCGCTTGGCCGATGATCTTTGTAGCCGCGGCCTTCTCAGCCACCGCCGGCGCGATGGAAGCGGGCACGGCGTGGATGCTGGGTCTTGTGATCGACCTGACTGCGGAAACCGGGCCCGAGGGCATTCTGAGCGGCCCCGCGCTGTGGACGATCTTAGGGGTGGCGGCGTTTTTCATGCTGCTGCGTCCGGTGTTTTTCGGGCTGTCGGCCTTTTCGAACAACTACATCGTCATGCCCAACATTCCGCCGCTGGTTCTGGCCAAGCTGAACCGCTGGACTCTGGGTCAGTCTGTGACCTATTTCGACGACGATTTCGCAGGCCGGATCGCGCAGAAACAGATGCAGACCTCGAACGCGTTGGCCTCTGTCGTGTCGGAAACGATTAGTGCGATTGTGTTTGCGCTTGCCTCGCTTGTGGGCTCTTTGCTTTTGTTAGGGTCTATTCATCCACTGGTGATCCTTCCTTTTGCCGCTTGGCTGGTGGTCTATTTCCTGCTGATCCGCTGGTATCTGCCGCGCATCCGCGTGCGGTCGGCGGCACGGGCCGGGGCGCGGGCGATGGTGTCGGGGCAGGTGGTCGACACGATAACCAATATCAAAACCGTGAAGCTCTTTGCCCATTCCGCTTTCGAGGATCAGGCCGCACGAAACGCGATGGTCGATCTGCGGGAAAAGATGCTGGCCTTCGGCAAGCTGTCGGCCAGTTTCCGGCTGATCCTGATGGTTCTGGCCGGGGTTCTTCCGGTTCTGCTGTTGGGCGCCACGCTGATGCTGTGGCGCAATGGGATCGCGACAGCAGGGGATATTGTGGCGGCGGGCGCGGTATCGATACGCATATCGCAAATGACCGGCTGGGTCAGTTTCACTCTGATGGGCCTTTATGCCAATGTGGGTGAGGTCGAGAACGGCATGAACACTCTGGCCAAGCGCGACCGGGTCGAGGATGCGCGGGACGCGACCGCCCTGCGCGTGCCCGAGGGCCGGATCGCCTTTGACCATGTCAGCTTTGCTTATGGCCGAGATGTGGGCGGTGTGTCGGATGTGGATATGACCGTTCACGCGGGCGAGAAACTGGGCATTGTCGGCGCATCCGGCGCGGGTAAATCAACCTTGGTTTCGCTTCTACTCAGGCTCTATGATGGGGAAAAAGGCGCGATTTCGATTGATGGGCAGGATATCAGTCAGGTCACTCAGGACAGCCTGCGCAGTCAAATCGGCATGGTCACGCAGGAAACTGCGATGTTTAACCGATCCGCGCGCGAGAATATTCTGTACGGCCGCCCGGACGCGTCCGAGGAGGATATGATCGCAGCCGCTCAAAAAGCCGAAGCGCATGAGTTCATCCTGTCGCTACAGGACGCCCATGGCCGCGCAGGATATGACGCGCATCTGGGTGAGCGGGGGGTGAAATTGTCGGGGGGGCAACGACAAAGGATCGCTCTGGCACGCGCCATTCTGAAGGACGCGCCGATTCTGGTGCTGGATGAGGCGACGTCGGCATTGGATTCCGAGGTCGAGGCGTCGATTCAAACCGCGTTGCACCGGGTGATGCAAGGCAAGACCGTGCTGGCAATCGCGCACCGCCTGTCCACGCTCAGTGAGATGGATCGGATCGTGGTTCTGGATCAGGGCCGGATCGTGGAAACCGGCACCCATGAGGCCCTGTTAGAGCAAGGCGGTCTGTATGCCCGGTTCTGGCATCGCCAGTCCGGTGGGTTCATTCAGGCAGAGGCGGCAGAATAAGGGTCCAAAGGGCTTTTGTTGCGCGCAAAGCCCCGGTATCAGGCCCCCATGACGCAGCAATTCACCATAATCCGCCTTGGTCATCAGGGCGATGGCATCGCCGATGGCCCTGTCTATGCCCCGCGTACCCTTCCGGGTGAGGTGGTTAGCGGCACGGTGGACGGTCAGTTTTTGCAAGATATCCGGGTCGAAACCCCCTCGGACCAGCGTGTTAAGGCGCCGTGCCGCCACTACAAGGCGTGCGGCGGGTGTCAGCTGCAGCACGCGTCAGACGATTTTGTCGCTGGGTGGAAAGTGGATGTGGTGCGCAACGCGCTGGCCGCGCAGGGGCTCGATGCCCCGTTGCGGCCCATTCACACCTCGCCCGAGCGGTCACGTCGTCGCGCCACCATCGCCGTGCGACGGACGAAAAAGGGCACACTTGCGGGATTCCATGGGCGCGCGTCTGATACCATCACCGAGATACCTGATTGTCACCTGCTGGATCCGGACCTGATCGCTGCGATCCCCGTGGCTGAGGCGCTGGCCCTGTTGGGCGGCAGCCGCAAGGGTGTGCTGGCTGTCACTCTGACCCTGTCCGAGGGAGGGCTGGAAGTGGCCGTCAAAGGCGGCAAGCCATTGGACGGCCCGCTGGAGCTGGCCCTGGCGCAAGCGACCGAGAAACACGGCCTCGCCCGCCTCAGCTGGGACGGTGAAGTCATCGCCATGCGCCAGCCTCCGGTTCAACACTTCGGCAAGGCGGCTGTCGTACCGCCCCCGGGCGCGTTCCTGCAGGCCACGAAAGACGGAGAACAGGCTCTGTTACAGGCTGTTTCGCAGGCCACGCAGGGGGCAAAGCGGATCGTTGATTTATTTGCGGGCAGCGGAACCTTCTCTCTGCCGCTGGCCGAAACCGCCGAAGTGCATGCCGTTGAAGGCGAGGCCGCGATGACCGAGGCGCTGGATCAGGGCTGGCGGCGGGCGCAGGGCCTCAAGAAAGTCACGACCGAGGCGCGCGACCTGTTCCGCCGCCCTTTGATGCCCGATGAGCTGAAATCCTATGACGCCGTGGTCATCGACCCGCCCCGCGCCGGGGCCGAAGCGCAAACGGCTGAGCTGGCGCAGGCCAAACGTCCGGTGATTGCCTATGTTTCGTGCAACCCGGTGACTTTTGCCCGCGACGCAAAGACGCTGGTTAACGCGGGATACACCCTTGAATGGGTACAGGTGGTTGACCAATTTCGATGGTCGTCCCACACCGAACTTGCCGCTCGGTTCACCCTGAACCCCTAACCGCACAGGAGACCATCCCAATGGGGATCACTCAGCGCCTGCTGACCATCATCGAAGCCCCATGGTTTGGGAAATTCATCACCGGGGTCATCCTGTTCAATGCGGTGCTTTTAGGGATGGAGACCTCACCCACGCTGATGGAGGCCGCGGGCCCCCTGATCGTAACTCTGGATAAACTGTGTCTTGCGATCTTTGTGGCTGAGATCGCGATGAAGCTGGTCGCAACGGGCCGCAGGTTTTTTACAAGCGGCTGGAATATCTTCGATTTCATCATCGTGGGCATCGCTCTTGTCCCGAGTGCGGGTGCCCTTTCGGTGCTGCGGGCACTGCGAATTCTGCGGGTGTTGCGGGTAATATCCGTTGCGCCGCGCCTGCGCCGAGTGGTGGAAGGCTTCATCTCGGCGTTGCCGGGCATGGCCAGTGTGTTCCTACTGATGGCGATCCTGTTCTATATCGGGGCCGTGATCTCGACCAAACTGTTTTCCTACAGCTTTCCCGAGTGGTTCGGTGATCTGGGTCTGTCGGCCTACACGTTGTTCCAGATCATGACGCTGGAAAGCTGGTCGATGGGTATCGTCCGCCCGGTGATGGAGGTGTACCCCTATGCCTGGTTGTTCTTTGTGCCCTTCATCATGGTCACGACATTCGCCGTGGTGAACCTGCTGGTCGGTCTGATCGTGAATTCGATGCAGGATGCCCACCATGCTGAGGATGAGGTTAAAACCGACGCCTACCGCGATGAGGTTCTGGAGCGGCTGGAAAGCATCGAGCGCCGTTTAATTGAGCACTCGGACATCAAAAAGTGATTTCAGTTTTTGCCGATTCTGGCATAATCCTTGAAAAAAACAGAGCAGCAGGCAGTGAAACATGGATCGTCGAGCATTTGGAATGGGTGCTGTAGCAACGCTGGGCCTTTCGGCCTGCGCGTCGGCCAGCCCAAGGTTTCTGACCTATGACGGGCCCGAGGTCACCTCATTAGTGATCAACAAGGGTGCACGTAGACTTTATCTTCTTCATAACGAACATGTCCTGAAGGAATACAAGGTCGACCTTGGCTTTGCTCCGCGGGGCACCAAGACCCAGCGCGGTGACGGACGCACGCCGGAAGGCACGTATCTGATTGATCGCCGCAATCCCAACAGCCGTTATCACCTGTCGTTGGGTATTTCCTATCCCAACTCGCAGGATGTGGCTAAGGCCAAGGCGGCCGGTGTTGATCCGGGCGGAGACATCTTTATCCACGGCCAACCCAACAAGCGGGCCGAGCGTAAACGGGCAAAGAAAACAGAAGACTGGACGGCGGGTTGCATCGCGGTCACTAACGATGAGATCGAAGAGATCTATGCGATGGTGAACCGCGGCACGACTATCACGTTGCGCCCGTAGCCGGTTTCCATCCTCCGAACCCGAATTGCATATAGTCGCGCTGGTAGGCGTCCTCTGCCAGCGTTTCGAGTGTTTCGTCGTAAATCTCGGCCAATGTGAATGGCGCGTCATCGGGGGCTGTATCCGGCATGGGTGGGGCATCATGACCCATCTCTCGCACCAGATCAGGAAGCGCTTTGGTCATTTCATCTTCGCGTAAGATCAGATCGGGCAGAGCGAACGACGCCATCCCCTCAAGGACTTGTGCCTGACTGCACCAGACGCCATCCACTCGAACAGGGGTCTGCCCGGCGAGGTTTTGGCGCAGAAACACCAGAAACGCGCTGAACGCTTCATGGTGTTGATCCAGTGAATAGGTTTCAGCGCGCACCTGTCCCGGGATCGGGATTTTGAACCGGTTGCGCAGTATGTTGCGTATCTTCAGATAGGCGCCAGGTTCGGTACTGAGGATGTACCTGCAAAACACCGAATGTGCGCGGGCCAAAGGATGGCGCACAACGGTGAACTTACGATGCCCTTTGTTGGACTGAAGCCAGTGCCGGGTTTGCTTGCGGTTCTGGTTCGTCAACAGATTCTCGGGCGACACCCCGTCGAGTTTGGCCAACCACGCCTTAACCCGATCCTCGACACCTCCGCGAACTGGCAAATACATCACTGGCGTGTTCGGTGCTGCAACGTAATTGGCGACCGCCGGACCTCGTCGAGGTTCAAAATTGGGTGTGCGATGCAGATTGAAATAGTCCAGCCCGTGCAGGGATTGCTCGGTCTCGTAAGGGTTGGTGACTTTGGCCAGAGGCGGCTCGGGGTTTTGCGGCTTGAGCGTGTCGTCGATCCGGGACAAGCGACTTTCCACACCTAACCACTTGGCCAGACCTTTCAGTGTTTCAAGACGATGCAGGTCATCATACGAGATGTAGAAGGCTGTTTGGCCGCTTGCCTGCAAATGGTGCAGCAAAAACAGCTGAAAATCCTGCTGCTGGTCCAAGTAGTCCCTAAAGCTGTGAGGGTCGAATTCAACCTGAGCTTCGCGCCGGCGTTTTACGTTCTTTAACTGCCATTGCTTGGTTTCCCGCGCTATCTGCAGGGAAATGAAACTGTCCAACGGATTGCGCGTCAGGATGATCTTGGCGCAACGGGGATCGCTCAAAACAGGCTCTAACACACGGGAATCATGCCCTTGGAAAAAACGAAACCCATTCATTTCGCCGGGTGCAATCCTGATTGCTTCCAGCAGGCGTGACGGGTCGGCGTCCCGTTCGTCCAACGAAATGTCCAAAATCGTGTCCGATTTAACGCGTCCGATGAAATGGGGATTGAACGCCTCGCCATGGCTTGTGACACCATCCAGTGCGTTCAGGTTCGCCTCGAGCAGGTTGGAGCCAGTGCGCATGGCGGCAAGGATGACAAAATAGTCGAAACGGGGCTGCATAAGTGGTCACTGCACCAGATAGGGTTTGTGATAGGGTCTTGTCCGTTTGCCGAACACATCATCGGCAGGAAAATCGCCCATCAGGTAAGGGTGCATTCCTTGGTTTTTTAGGTTCTGCAGAAACTGTCCAAAGCCGCTCAGGTCGACCATCGTCGGCGCGGTTGTCAGGTGGGCTTGGGTCTGCATTCCAATTTCGTCTGCCACAGTTTGCAGGGGTTCCATGGGGGATTCGACGAATTCAGCCAGTGACCACGTTCGTACCCGCGCTTTGGTCCAGACCGAGTTCAAAACTTCGAGCTGCTTGGTTTCGATCTGCTGAAGGCGCGCGGCCTCGGCCCGGATATCCGAAAAATTCATATTTGACCGAAACAGAGATATGGCCCACGCCCCGGTCACGACCGAAATCTGAGCATTTTTGTCGCGCGCCAGAAACCAATTAAGCGACTGCGTGTCGCGAGGCCCGTATTGAAAACACTGCCGCTCGCCGCGCGTGTTCCAGATCAGATTAGACAGGAAGGCGGTTGGGTTATAATCCCGCAAAGTCGCGCAGTCGCTGAGTGCGCCATTCGAGATCGTCTCACCCCCCGAAAACTGGGCACGTTCCGGGGCAAAGAGATGACCATGGACGCGTGCACCAGTCGTATCCGTAAGCCAGCTTTCAAAATCGTCGAACAGTTCCGTAAAGCCCTGAAACACTGAGTAGGGAAAACACGTCAGACCGTTCTCGCTGCCATGCCGGGGAAAGCGGCTTTGCATGTACAAGCCATCCCGCCCGCGCGTGCGACGCTCGACCGCTTTGGAAAACACTCGGTCGATCTTGCCGGGGTTCGGCTCAGCCGGAGTGACCGCGCTGCTCTGCTTGGTCAGAAAGGTCTGATACAAGCGGTCGGCATTGCACCAAATCTTGCGGGCAACAAAACAATCGGACCGCCGTAAAAGCTGTAAATGGTCGTCGTAGAATATATGCGGACGACCTTGGAAATCGAACTTGGACAAGGTCAGTGACCGGCTTTCGATATGTGTGGAATACAACCGGGCAAGTGTTTGGAAATAGCTTTCGTCCGGAATCCACACCCGCCGGAAATAGCGATCATACACCTTGCGTTTGGGGTCTTGCAGAATTGCGGACAGGGTCTGGCGTGTCAGACACCACCATTGGCTACCCATATGCGGAACCAGCCCCTCGGGTATGCTGCGACGCATTCCCAGTGCACGTTGCAATTTAACATAGGCATCAAACAGTTTGCGATGCCTGCGCCATGAAAACGGAAATCGCAGCGTAAAGCGTTCCTGATCCAGGCCACCAATTGTCCAGCTTACGTCTGCCGTGGTTGCGCTTTCGATGAAATCCACTCTGGGGCGTTGCGCCAGGTACTCGATCAGTTCAGGTACTGGTCGCAAAGGTAGGCAAGCGCCCGAGGACAGGTAAACATGGTGAACGTCTGGGAACGCGTCCAGCATCAGTTCGGCCCCTGCCTGCGACGCCTCAACAAGGCCCCAACTGCCCCACGGGCATTTGTGACGTCTGGAGAACCGGATAAGTGGATTGTCATCGCAAGAGGCCACAAAATCCGAAAAGACCTGATCTGACACGTTCTGATCCACGTGGATCACGACGGGGCATCCCGACGCCGTCCAATGCCGCGCAACCTGCTCGGCCCGGTGCAGAGCCGTGTGTACCAGCATGACGACGCCCAGATTGCTCATGCCCAGTTTCCTTTGGACATAAGGCCCAGAATCTCAAGCTGTCGCCAATTGATGTACTTCTCGGACCACGTGCACCAAAAGACGGGCTGCTCGTCCAGGCCTTGCGCATAAGCCTGATATTCCCCGGATTTGCGATAATGCTGGCGACGGCCCATTTCTTCGCGGGCTTTTTCGCCCAGCGTATTGATCAGTTTGGCGTGCAGCAGCGCGCCGCTGGTCTTTTCGCCGCCCCATTCGTCATAGACCTGGTTCAACCCTCGTGGCAGCAACGAATGAGTCGAGCTGACATAAGCATAGCGACGATCCCATTTAACCAGCGGGATTTTGTTAAGCGCTGGTGCCTTTGACGGGGTGTCGCGAAAGAATACCCGTGCCCGCGGCCCACCTTGTATCCACAGATTTCCGTATTCCGGGTTCCGGGTGATCATGTAATTGCCGGAATCGAACCAACGAGCGATTTCAAACGGATCCTGCCCTTCGGTGTAAACCTGTGCATCGACCGGGCCACGCGGGTACATATCCAGCAGCATCGTGCCAAAGCTGCGAACGGCGCATCCGTCCAGCCAATCTGTCAGTGCCCGCAGCGGCCGCGTGTCGCAAAACGGGTAGATAAAAAACTCATCCGGGTCCACGGTCAGAACCCAGTGCCCATGGGCATATTTGCGCAGAAGGTAGTTCGACCAATCTATCCCGAAGGTCGCGCGCCGATAGCTGGCGTTTGTATGCCAGACCGAAACATCCGGCTGCGCGGCCAGGAACTCGGCCGTACCATCGTCACTGTCATTGTCCACGAAAAGAAAATGGTTAACACCCAGCTTACGATAATATTCCAGAAAATAAGGAAGGCGGATTTTTTCATTCCGCACCACGCTCATCAGCAGGCTGTCGCGGCGTTTGATCTTGCCAGTGTTGTTCGAGACGGTCGAAAGCTCGCGTCGTTTTCGAACGCAGCGCAAAATACGGCGCTTGCGCCGCAGTCTCATTCGGTAAGAATCCAACAGGCTCACGTGACCGCCCAACCTTTTGATTTACGCGAGCATCCCCGGGGCCTGGATGTGCCAGAGTGGTGCCAGGTGATTGTCGAGTTATGCCATTTTTTCATGTTTCAAAGCAATGCATTTACAAGTCGTTAGCCCCAGTGGCGGTTTCCCACTCAATTGGACCCATCAGTTTGGCTTGCCGCAGCGCCTTCCAACCCGTGTAGCGTGCGGATTGAGAGGTCCAGAGAGTCGGTCGATCGGCTATCCCGTCATAGTAGTCACCAAATTGATCTGGATCGTGGAAATGCTGTCGGCGGGTTTTTTCGGATTGCGATTTTTCGACGATCTCCGGCAGGAATTTCGTATGCAGCAATACCCCGGATGGGGTTTGGTTATTCGGCCCGGTGTAGGTGGCATTCAGGTCTCGGGGTAATGCGGAATGGCAAGAGTTTACAAAGGCATACCGCCGCGACCAACGTATTAGTGGAATCTTGTTCAGGGTTGGAGATCGGTCCGGCCTATCTGAAAAGAACATGCGCTCCCGCACACCGCCCTGCACCCAGAGATTACCTAAAGGCGATTGCCTTCGTGATCTGTAAGGCGCCGGATCGAACCAGCTCAGCAGGTCGGTTGGGTCGGTTTCAGAGTTATAAGGTTCGGCACCCAGCGGACCTTTGGGGTACAGGTCCAGCATCAAAGCACCAAAAGCGCGTTGTCCCCTTGCGTCCAGCCATGCGGTCAGGTCGTGCAAGGTCCGGGTGTCGTAGTCAGGATAGACAAGCAGTTCATCGGCATCCACCATCAAGGTCCAGTGCCCGTGACCATAGCGCATCTGCAACCATGTCAGCCAATCCAAGCCGAAGCGTGACGCACGATAGCTGGCCTGGGTTTGCCACAGTGAAACATCCGGTTGGTCGCGCAGCAGCTCGACCGAGCCGTCATCGCTGCCATTGTCCACGATCAGAAAGTGGTCAACACCCAGCGCGCGATAATGGCGCAGGAACCAGGGCAGACGGGTGATTTCGTTGCGCAGAGTGGTAAACGCCAAAATGGTGTCTTGTCCGATCCCTGCGGTCCGGTTTGCCAGGGCCGTCAGGTCGTGGCGACTGCGAAAGGATCGCCACAGCAGTCGCCTCCGTTTCAGCCGCAACCGATACTTCTGCGTCCAACTGATGGGCGGAAGGTTATCGGGCGCGGAATCGGTCACCAAAAGCTCATTTCTCGTAATTGCCGTTCTGGTGCCAACGCCAGGCGTCGCCAATCATAGTCTCTAACGTTGATCTTTCCGGCGACCAACCCAGTTCCTCCCCGGCCCGGACGGACCCTGAAACCAGTTTGGTGCAGTCTCCAGCCCGGCGTGGGCCGATTGAATAGGGCACCTCGCGGTTGGTGACGGCTTTGGAATGGCCGATCACCTCCATCACCGAAAAGCCCGAGCCGGTGCCCAGATTGAACACCCGGCTGCCCTTGCCCTGTTCCAGCCAATTCAGCCCCAGCACATGGGCATCCACCAGATCGCAAACATGCACATAGTCGCGGATACATGTCCCGTCGGGCGTATCATAATCGGTGCCGAACACAGTCAGCCCGTCGCGCTTGCCGTCAATGGCATCCAGCATCAAAGGGATCAGGTGAGTCTCAGGGCGGTGGAATTCGCCCACTTCGCCCTCGGGGTCTGCGCCCGCCACGTTGAAATAGCGGAAAATCACGTGGTTCAGTCCATGCGCTGCTTCGAAATCCCTCAGAATATCCTCGATCGCGCGTTTTGAGGCCCCATAAGCGTTCAGCGGCAATTGCGCGGTGTCTTCATCCAGCACCACATTGTCATGCTCGCCGTAGGTCGCGCAGGTCGATGAGAGCACAAAGTTCCGGCAACCCCCGGCGACCGTGGCTTCGATCAGGTTTAGCGAGCCGGTGACGTTGTTGGTCCAGTATTTACCAGGCTCGGACATCGCCTCACCCACCTGGCTGAGGGCGGCGAAATGCATCACGGCGGCGGGTTGGTACTTGGCAAAAACCTCATCCAACCGGGCGCGGTCTAGCAGGTCGCCCTGTTCGAACGGGCCGAATTTCACCGCGTCCTGCCAGCCGGTGATCAGGTTGTCATAGGTCACAGGTGTATAGCCTGCCTGCGCCAGCGCCTTGCAGGCATGCGATCCAATATATCCGGCCCCGCCGGTGACAAGAATATGCGTCAATTCAGTATCCAGTTTTCGAAACCGGGCGTGTTTAGTTCCTGTTGGATAAACACGCCAGCGTCAGTTTTATTCAATCCAGGCCCATCTCGGCCATCATCTGTTCCAGCTTGGGCACGTCCTGTGGGTTGTTCAGCTCCCAGAACTGGCGGCCTTTGGCCTCAACCTCGACGCACAGAACTTTGCGGCCGTTTTCCATGAAGCGCAGCTGTTCCAGCCCCTCCAGCTGCTCCAGCGGGCCTACGGGCCAAGTGGGATAAGCGGCCAGCGCGTCGGGGCGATAAGCATAGACGCCCACATGGTGAAACACCGGGGTGTCGTCCGGGCCCGCATAGGTCTGCGCGGTATAGGGCACCACCTCTTTCGAGAAATAGAGCGCGCTGTGATCGGCGGTGAAAACGGCGGTGGTGCCACCGACCCGCCCGTGTTTGCGGTCGTTCAGCAGGCTGTTGAGCGCGTCCCCGTCGCAACGCAGCACTGGCGTGGCAACCCCGGCGTCGGGTGCGGCGCGCAGGCCCGCGATCAGGTCCTCGACAAACCAATGCGGCGTCAGGGGTGCGTCGCCCTGCAGGTTGACCACGATGTCATAGCCTGCGCCCAGATTGGCGTGGGTTTCGGCACAACGCTCGGTTCCGTTCTGGCAAGTGTCCGAGGTCATGACGACCTCGGCCCCGAAGCCTTCCGCTGCCTCGCGGATACGGTCATCGTCGGTGGCGACAACCACCTTGTCGACGCCCGACACCGAACAGGCTGCGCGCCACGACCGTTCAATCAGCGTCATCGCCTTGCCGCTTGCCCCGGTCAGCGGCACCAGAGGTTTGCCCGGATAGCGGGTCGAGGCATAGCGGGCGGGAATGGCGATGAGAACGGACATCAGGCCTCCTTCAATTCAACACCCGGAGCGTAGGCGATGAAGAACGGGTTTGCATAGCCGTCCTTGCCGTAGGTCAGGGGGGAATGATCGTCGAACCGAACCACCTGACCGCCTGCGCCTGCCAGAACGGCGTGACCTGCGGCGGTGTCCCATTCCATCGTGCGGCCCACGCGGGGGTAGAGATCCGCTTCGCCCGTGGCGACCAGGCAGAACTTCAGCGACGAACCGGCACTTTTGCTGTCTTTGACCTGATATTTGTTGATGTAATCCTCGGTCGCCTGATCGCGGTGCGATTTCGACGCAACGATCAAAAGTGCGGAATTGTCCGGATTAGAGACTGAAATCGGCGTCAAATCCCCAGCTTGCGCCTTGTCCAGCGCGCCGGTTTCCTCGACCGATTGGCCATCGGCTTGGGTATAGAACATGCGGCCTTTGGCTGGGGCATAGACCACGCCACGGGTCGGCACACCGTTTTCCACCAACGCGATATTCACCGTGAAATCGCCGCGCCGGTTGATGAATTCCTTGGTCCCGTCCAAGGGGTCCACGATCAGGAACGTGTCACCCTTTTCCGAATGCGAGGCGGCCTGTTCCTCGGTCACCAGCAGAATATCGGGAAACGCAGCGCGCAACCCGGCCGAAATCAGAGCGTCTGCAGCCTCATCCGCTTCGGTCACGGGGCTGGCATCGGATTTGACTTTGACGTCGAAATCATCTGCCTCATAAATCTCCATGATCTTGTCGCCAGCTTCCAAGGCGAGGCGTCGAATGACAGGGATGAGGGCGTCGTAGGTCACAACAATGCTCCGTTCCAGTGATTTGTTGATCGAAAATCCTAACGGCCTTATGATGCGCCGGTTACGGAACGGCAAGAAATTCGTGGCAAATTGCAGGCGATTCAGCGGGAAAGAGTGCGTACGTGTTTTATTTTGAGCGAAATAAATCGCTGGTGGGCGGTGCCTTTACCACACTTGAGCTGATCTATCATGCGGTTGTGCGCAGCATCCGCTCGCAACGGTCGAATGCTGTACTGGCCGTGATTATGAACATTGTGCAAATTCTTGCGCTGGTCACGGTGTTCTATCTGATCATGACCTTGGTTGGTAAAATCACAGGTGTTGCGAAGATTCGCGGTAACCCGATCCTGTTTTTGCTGTCCGGGGTATTTCTGTTTCTGACCCATGTGAAATCTGTAAGCGGTGTGTCTGGGGTTTCAACGGGCAACAATCCGATGATGTTGCATTCTCCGATGAACATGATGGTATCGCTTTTGGCAGCGGCCTTTGGGACATTATATACTCAGCTCGTTTCGATCCTGGTGATCCTGTTTGTATACCATGTCGCGATCGAACCGCTTGAGGTGCAAGATCCGGGTGGTGCGTTCTACATGCTGGTTTTGGCATGGTTCACGGGATGCGCTGTAGGCGTTGTATTCATGGCGCTGAAGCCTTGGCTGCCAACTTTTGTGTCCATTTCCTCGACCGTGTACCGGCGTATGAACATGATTTTCTCGGGCAAGATGTTTGTAGCAAACAGTTTGGGAGGGTTTACTTTATTGATGTTCATCTGGAACCCGCTGTTTCATGTTATTGACCAGTGCCGCGGGTTTGTGTTTCGCAACTACTTTCCGCGCAACACAAGTTGGGAGTACCCGCTGTGGGTCGGTCTTGTCTTGCTGCTGATCGGGCTGCTGGGCATTTTCTTTACACGCCAGCATATCTCGCAAAGCTGGGGTGCCCGCAGTTAACGTGCGACACGCAAGGTCAGATTGATCCGCCCCCCTTTGGGCAGCAACCGGGATGAACCGAACCTAATTCGGTCTATGCCATGATAGGCCAGGCGAGCAGGTCCGCCCATGATTACGACATCACCCGAGTTCAGCCAGATCGACTCGGTCTTGCCGCCGCGGGTGGTATTGCCGATGCGAAACAGCGCGTCATCACCCAGTGAGACAGACAGAACGGGCCATGAAAAATCCGCCTCGTCCTTGTCCTGATGAAGCCCCATGCGCGTTCCTTCGCCGTAGTAGTTGATCAGGCAGCAATCGGGATCGCGTTCGGATGATGCGAGGTCCCGCCAGATATCAAGGATGGGATCGGGGATAGCAGGCCATGACATTCCTTTAGGGTGCAGATCCTGATACCGATATCCCGCTTTATCTGATACCCATCCCAAAGATCCGGCGGATGTCATGCGGACTGACATTTCCTTGCCCGAAGCCGTAGTTGGTCGAAACAATGGTGCAGATTTCAGAATCGGCCGCAGCATATCGACCAGTTGCGCCTGAGCGTGCCCGTCCAGATAAGCTTTTCGTATATCGAAATCGCGCAAAAGCAGCCGTGCCATCCAAGATTCCCCAATCCTTGCCAAAACCTTGCAAAAAAGGCCACAGATTCCCGAAAACCTGCGATTTACACCGCTTGCAGGCTTTTGGTCTCGCCCTTATATACGCCGGGACGCGTGATGGTGTAGGGCCATTGCGCAATTGAGATCGAGGCAGGGATGCCATAACGGGTCCCGGCCTCGGGACATCGCCTTAAATAGAAAGGGATCGAACATATGAGTAAAGTAATCGGGATTGACCTGGGAACCACCAACTCGTGCGTGGCTATCATGGACGGCTCGCAGCCGAAGGTCATCGAAAACGCCGAAGGGGCGCGGACCACGCCCTCGATCGTCGCCTTCACCGAAGATGAGCGACTGGTCGGTCAGCCTGCAAAACGTCAGGCGGTCACCAACCCCGACAACACGATCTTTGGCGTCAAGCGTCTGATCGGTCGTCGTGTGGATGATGCCGAAGTCGAAAAAGATAAGAAAATGGTGCCGTATGCCATCGTGAATGGCGGTAACGGCGACGCGTGGGTCGAAGCCCGCGGTGAAAAGTACTCCCCAAGCCAGATCTCGGCCTTCACTCTGGGCAAGATGAAGGAAACCGCAGAAAGCTATCTGGGTGAGGAAGTTACGCAAGCGGTCATCACTGTTCCCGCCTATTTCAACGACGCTCAGCGTCAGGCCACCAAAGACGCCGGTAAAATCGCCGGTCTGGAAGTGTTGCGGATCATCAACGAACCGACAGCTGCTGCTCTGGCCTATGGTCTGGACAAAGAAGAAACCCAAACCATCGCGGTCTACGACCTTGGTGGCGGTACCTTCGACGTGACCATCCTGGAAATCGATGATGGTCTGTTCGAGGTCAAATCGACCAACGGCGACACCTTCCTGGGTGGTGAAGACTTTGACATGCGCATCGTCAACTACCTGGCTGATGAGTTCAAAAAGGAACACGGTGTCGACCTGTCGCAAGACAAGATGGCCCTGCAGCGTCTGAAAGAAGCCGCTGAGAAAGCCAAGATCGAGCTGTCCTCGACCTCGCAAACCGAAATCAACCAGCCGTTTATCTCGATGAGTGCCAATGGCCAGCCGCTGCACATGGTTATGAAGCTGACCCGTGCCAAGCTGGAATCGCTGGTTGGCGACCTGATCAAGAAGTCGATGAAGCCCTGCGCGGCCGCTCTGAAAGACGCGGGCCTGTCGGCTGGCGACGTGGATGAGGTTGTTCTGGTCGGCGGTATGACCCGGATGCCGAAAGTGATCGAAGAGGTCACCAAGTTCTTCGGTAAAGAGCCCCACAAGGGCGTCAACCCGGACGAAGTCGTTGCCATGGGCGCCGCCATTCAGGCCGGTGTTCTGCAGGGTGACGTCAAAGATGTGGTTCTGTTGGACGTGACCCCGTTGTCGCTGGGCATCGAGACGCTGGGCGGTGTGTTCACCCGCCTGATCGACCGCAACACGACCATCCCGACCAAAAAGTCTCAGGTCTTCTCGACGGCCGAAGACAACCAGAACGCCGTAACCATCCGCGTGTTCCAGGGTGAGCGTGAAATGGCTGCGGACAACAAGATCCTGGGTCAGTTCAACCTCGAAGATATCCCACCCGCACCGCGCGGCATGCCTCAGATCGAGGTGACCTTCGACATCGACGCCAACGGCATTGTCTCGGTTTCGGCCAAGGACAAAGGCACCGGCAAAGAACAGAAGATCACCATTCAGGCCTCGGGCGGTCTGTCCGACGACGATATCGAAAAGATGGTCAAGGACGCCGAAGAGAACGCGGAAGCCGACAAGGAACGCCGCGAGCTGGTCGATGCCAAGAACCAGGCGGAAAGCCTCATCCACTCGACCGAAAAGTCGATGGAAGAGCATGCCGACAAGGTCGACCCGACCACCATCGAAGCCATCGAACTGGCGATTGCCGCGTTGAAGGACGAGCTGGAAACTGAAAACGCCGACAAGATCAAGTCTGGCATTCAGAACGTCACCGAAGCCGCGATGAAGCTGGGCGAAGCCATCTACAAGGCGCAAGCTGAAGATGGCGAAGATGAACCGGCCGCAGCCGATGCCGCACCGGGCGATGATGACATTGTTGACGCCGAGTTCGAAGATCTGGACGACGACAAACGTAACTAACGGCTCACCGGGCCAATTCGGGCCGGTCCGTTCTCCGGGCCGGCCCATTTACGTTGAGGCAGAAGGACATACTGATGTCAAAACGCGACTACTACGATGTGCTCGGCGTAGCCAAGGGCGCATCGGCGGATGAGATCAAGAAGGGTTTTCGCAAGAAGGCCAAGGAATTGCATCCCGACCGCAACAAGGACAACCCGGACGCTGAGGCCCAGTTCAAAGAAGCGAACGAGGCTTATGACATCCTGAAGGACGCCGAGCGCAAGGCAGCCTATGACCGTTTCGGCCACGCGGCCTTTGAAAACGGCACCGGTGGCGGCCGTCCTGGCGGCGGCTTTGGTCAGGGCGATTTCTCGAGCGCGTTTTCCGACGTGTTCGACGATCTGTTCGGCGATTTCATGGGCGGCCAACGTGGCGGAGGCGGTGGACGTCGCGCGGCGCGCGGCTCGGACTTGCGCTATAACTTGCGCGTGACGCTGGAAGAGGCGTTCTCGGGTCTGCAAAAAACCATCAACGTGCCTGCCGCTGTGGCCTGCTCGGCCTGTGATGGCTCGGGTGCGGAAGGTGGTGTAGAACCCACGACCTGCCCCACTTGTTCGGGCATGGGTAAGGTCCGTGCGCAGCAGGGCTTTTTCACGGTGGAACGCACCTGTCCGACCTGTTCGGGTCTGGGTCAGATCATCAAGAACCCCTGTAAATCCTGTGGCGGTGCGGGTCGCGTGGAAAAAGAACGCGCCCTGTCGGTCAATATTCCGGCCGGTGTCGAAACCGGTACGCGCATTCGCCTAGCGGGCGAGGGTGAGGCTGGAATGCGGGGTGGCCCTCCGGGTGATCTGTACATCTTCGTCGAAGTGTCGGACCACAAACTGTTCGAACGTGACAGCGTGAACCTCTATTGCCGCGTACCTGTCAGCATGGCCAAAGCAGCGCTGGGCGGTTCGATCGAAGTCCCCACCATCGATGGCGGGCGTGGTCGCGTTCAGATTCCAGCTGGCAGCCAGTCTGGCCGTCAGATGCGCCTGCGTGGTAAAGGTATGCCCGCGTTGCGCGGTGGTGGTGTAGGGGACATGTTCATTGAACTTGCGGTGGAAACGCCGGTGAACCTGACAAGCCGCCAGAAAGAGCTGTTGAAAGAGTTCGACGACTTAGGTGAAGACAACCACCCAGAGTCCAAAAGCTTTTTCTCATCCGTCAAATCTTTCTGGGATGGAATGAAGGGCTGAAAAGCAGGGTAGGGGGCTTTGCCCCCGCCGCCCGTTCCGGGCGACTCCCCCGAGATATTTATAGCCAGATGAAGCAGGGGATTCGAACTTTATCTGGCCACAAGTAGCTCGGAACGTGAGGCAGAGCCTCGCAGAATCCTCTTGATTATTTCTCGCGTGCCTGAAATGTTCCGCACCAACCGTTGGGGTGCCTCTTGTGAGGGGCTGAGAGGTGCTATTGCGTCAACCCATCGAACCTGATCCGGGCAATACCGGCGGAGGGAACGGTCGCCAAATTATGGACGTTTTCTACGCCACGATTGCCCAAGATTATCTGGAGCAAAGATATGGCGTCTATTGCCTTAACGATAGCAGGTTCGGACAGTGGAGGGGGGGCCGGTATTCAAGCCGACCTTAAGGCCATGTCTGCTCTTGGAGTGTATGGCGCCAGCGTGATCACGGCGATCACTGCGCAGAACACGCGGGCAGTGACGGCTGTTCACGGTGTTCCGTTGGATGTGATTGCAGCACAAATTGAGGCCGTGCTTAGCGATCTGGATGTCGGGGCGATCAAGATCGGGATGCTGGCAACTCCAGAAATAATCCGAACCGTGGCTGACAGTATCACCGGGTTCGGCGGTCCGATTGTGCTCGACCCGGTCATGATCGCCAAATCGGGTGACTACTTGCTGGCTGAGGACGCGGTGCAGACATTGCGTGATGTGTTGGTGCCTTGTGCTTCTGTACTGACGCCGAATTTGCCCGAGGCATCATGTTTACTGGGCTTGTCGGACGCGGAGACTACAGAACAGATGATCGAACAGGGGCTTGCGCTATGCGACCTTGGGGCTCAGACCGTATTGATGAAGGGGGGGCATGGAAAGGGAGACGTCTGTCATGATCTTTTGATAGATCGGACGGGCTTGATCGCTGAATTCTCGGCCCCCCGCCGTCAAACCAAAAATACGCATGGCACCGGGTGCACATTGTCTTCTTCGGTTGCGGCGGGATTGGCGAAGGGGTTGTCAGTTCCCAACGCAGTCGCGCAGGCGCACGAATACCTGCAGGGTGCGATTGCACAAGCAGATCGTTTGAACATTGGGCATGGTCATGGGCCGGTGCATCATTTCCATCAGGTTTGGCCTGCGTGACGATCTGGCCGGTCATAGGTTCGGGCGTTGCTGGTTTGGCTGTTGCCAGTGAATTGGTCTCGCGCGGGGCACAAGTGCAGGTTTTTGACCCCGGCGGGCCACCCGGAGCACATGGTTGTTCTTGGTGGGCCGGTGGGATGCTAGCCCCATGGTGCGAGTATGAAAATGCTGAAGAGCCAGTGATGCGTTTGGGGCAGACCGCGTTGGATTGGTGGGCCGCGCGGACTCAGGTGCAGCGGTGTGGGACGTTGGTTGTGGCCAATCCGCGCGACCTGCCTGATTTACGACGATTTGCGCGCAGGACTGAAGCATTCGTCGAAGTCGATCAATCTAAAATCGCCGAGTTAGAGCCTGATTTACATGATTTCCCCAAGGGTCTGCACTTTGCGCAAGAGGCACATCTTGATCCGCGTCAAGCGCTGCATGACCTGTATCGCCAGTTGCAGGATCAGGGTGTTGTGTTCCACCGCAAGCTTGCGCCTTCGCGGTTGGAAAACGCGATTGACTGCCGGGGGCTGCACGCGCGCGAGGTCTTGCATGATCTGCGAGGTGTGAAGGGTGAGATGTTGGTGATCCGCTGCCCCGAGGTCACTCTGACCCGGCCGGTGCGGTTACTGCATCCCCGGATGCCACTTTACATCGTTCCGCGTGGTGATGGCGTCTACATGCTGGGTGCGACGATGATCGAGAGCGAGGATAGCAGCCGCATCACCGCGCGGTCTATGCTGGAACTGCTCAGCGCGGCTTATGCGTTGAATCCGGCCTTCGGCGAGGCCGAGGTGCTGGAGATTGGCGTCGATCTTCGTCCTGCCTTCCCCGACAACCTGCCGCGTATTCGGCGGTTGGGCGACACGATCTACGCCAACGGTCTTTATCGCCACGGCTATCTACTGGCCCCGGCGCTGGCGCAGGGTGTGGCCGATCTGGCGCTTGAAAACAAACATTCGGAGATGGTCGATGAAGATCGTGCTTAATGGCGAGACCCGAGAAATAACGGCTCTGACGCTGGCGGAAATGTTGGTTGAATGCGGATTCTCGGGCCGGGTCGCAACGGCGGTGAACGAGGAATTCGTTCCTTCGAGCCTGCGCATCGCGCACGAACTGGTAGATGGCGACCGGGTCGAGGTCGTCGCACCGATGCAGGGGGGCTGAGGATGAAGACGTTTTACGGCACAGATTTGCCCAACCCCTTGATGCTGGGCACGGCGCAATATCCAAGCCCGGCCATTCTGGAGCAGGCGTTTCGGGAAAGCGGGGCCGGGGTGGCCACCGTGTCGCTGCGACGGGAATCCGGCGCAGGGCAAACATTTTGGCAGATGATCCGCGATCTTGGCGTGTTGGTCCTGCCGAACACCGCCGGGTGCCACACGGTCAAAGAGGCTGTGACCACCGCCCATATGGCGCGTGAGGTGTTCGACACCAAATGGATTAAGCTGGAACTGATCGGCCACACGGACAGTCTGCAACCGGATGTGTTCCAACTGGTCGAAGCTGCCCGCATTCTGACCGAGGATGGGTTTCAGGTCTTCCCCTACACCACCGACGATCTGATCGTGGGTGAACGTCTGCTGGCTGCAGGGTGTGAGGTGCTGATGCCCTGGGGCGCGCCGATCGGGTCGGGGCGCGGATTGAACAACGAATACGCTTTGCGGGCGATGCGGGCGGAATTCCCGGATGTGCCGTTGGTGATTGATGCTGGCATTGGCCTGCCCAGCCACGCCGCGCGCGCGATGGAGCTGGGTTATGACGCTGTTCTGCTGAACACGGCTGTCGCGCGTGCTGGTGATCCGCCGGCGATGGCGCAGGCCATGATGCAGGCGATTGAGGCCGGGCAACTGGCCCATCAAGCCGACCCGATTGAGGCGCGCGATATGGCTGAACCCTCGACCCCCGTGATCGGAAAGGCGTTTCTGTCATGAGCCTCGACCGCTTTTACCCGATCTTTGATCACTCGGACTGGCTGCGGCGGATGCTGCCATTGGGTGTCAAACTGGTGCAGCTGCGCGTCAAGGATCAGCCCGATGCAGTGGTGCGTGAACAGATTGCCCAGTCACGCGATCTGTGCTGCCAGCATGGTGCGGTTCTGGTGGTGAACGACTATTGGCAGGCCGCGATTGAGGCCGGATGTGACTGGATTCACTTGGGGCAGGAGGATCTGGACGATGCCGACCTGCAAGCCATTCGCAAGGCTGGACTGAAGCTGGGCGTATCGACCCATGATGACGACGAGTTGGAACGCGTTCTGGCGATGGACCCGGATTATGTGGCGCTGGGGCCAGTCTATCCAACCATTCTGAAAAAGATGAAATGGCATCAGCAGGGCTTGCAACGCCTCACCGAATGGAAGGCGCGGGTGGGCGATATCCCTTTGGTCGGGATCGGCGGGATGAGCGTCGAACGTGCGCCGGGTGTGCTGCAGGCGGGCGCGGATATCGTCTCGGTCGTGACAGATATCACCCTGAACACGGACCCCGAAGCGCGCGTTCGCGAATGGATCGAGGTCACGCGATGAGCCGCTACGCCCGCCAAACCATCCTGCCTGAGGTAGGGGCAGAAGGACAGGCGCGGTTGTCTGCGGCGCATGTGCTTGTTGTAGGGGCCGGAGGGTTAGCTGCGCCGGTTCTACCCTTGCTGGCTGGGGCTGGTGTCGGGCGGATCACGGTGATGGACGGGGATACAGTCGATTTGTCCAACCTGCATCGCCAGACTTTGTTTACGCAGGCGGATTGTGGTCGACCCAAGGCTGATGTGGCGGCTGAGCGCTGCCGGAGCTTGAATAGTGAGATTGATGTTGGGGCGCTGAAAAATGCTCTAACCAACTTAAATACGCCCAATATGGTCGCGCAGGCTGATGTGATCCTAGATTGTGCGGATAGCTATGCGGCCAGCTATATTCTGTCGGACACGTGTCTGGCGCAGGGGAAACCGTTGATCAGCGCCTCGGTACTGGGGTTATCGGGCTATGTTGGTGGGTTCTGCGGAGGGGCACCCTCGCTGCGCGCGGTGTTCCCTGACGCGCCCGATAGCGGAGCGAGCTGCGCAACCGCCGGTGTACTGGGTCCGGTCGTTGGGACAATAGGCGCGATGCAGGCACAGATAGCGCTAAACCTGATCCTTGGGATCTCACCCTCGCCCTTGGGGCAGATGGTTCAATATGACGCCCGTACCCTGCGTACCAGCACCTTCCGGTTCGACAACGCGCCCGAACCCAATAGCTGTTTTCGGTTCGTCTCGGCCAGTCAACTCAGCACGGATGACCAGATCGTCGAGTTGCGAGATAAAACCGAAGCCGCCATCCCAGCCCACCCCAATGCGCAGCGCATTTCGCCCGAAAATTTGCAGGAAATAGACCCCAACAAAGGCAAAAGACTGGCCTTGTGCTGCGCCACGGGCCTGCGCGCATGGCGTGCTGCCGAACAGATTCAACCGGATTGGCCGGGCGAGATTGTCCTCGTCGCGGCCTCGACCTCGTAAGCGAAAAGGAAACGCGAGATATGAAAAAGCTGATTACCGCTATTGCTTTGCTGGCTGCCACGCCAGCCTGGGCCGAGGACAAAATGACCGTCCTGCTGGACTGGTTCATCAACCCCGATCACGGCCCGATCATCGTGGCGCAGGAAAATGGCTATTTCGCCGAGCAGGGGCTTGAGGTTGAGATTGTCCCGCCCGCCGACCCCTCGGCCCCGCCGCGTCTGGTGGCAGCAGGTCAGGCTGAACTGGCGGTTTCGTACCAGCCGCAGCTGCACCTGCAAATCCACGAAGGCCTGCCGCTGAAACGCGTGGGCACGCTGGTTGCGACCCCGCTGAACTGCCTTCTGGTGTTGGAAGACGGTCCGATCAAATCTTTGGCCGACCTCAAGGGTAAAAAGATCGGCTTCTCGGTCGCGGGCGTGGAAGAGGCCATTCTGACCGCGATGCTGAACGCCCATGGGGTGGCGCTGGACGATATCGAATTGATCAACGTGAACTTCTCGCTGTCGCCGTCGCTGATGACCGGGCAGGTGGATGCGGTGATCGGTGCGTTCCGCAATTTCGAACTGAACCAAATGGATATCGAAGGTGTCGCGGGCCGCTGCTTTTACATCGAGGAAGAAGGCGTACCGCCCTATGATGAGCTGATCTACGTGGCCAACCCCGAAACCATGGATGCTGACATGATCGCGCGTTTTCTGGCCGCGACCGAGAAAGCTACGCAATATATCGTCAACAACCCGGAAAAAAGCTGGGAGATTTTCGCGGCCACCTCGCCCGAGCTGCAGGATGAGCTGAATGCGCGCGCATGGGTCGACACTCTGCCCCGTTTCGCCCTGCGTCCGGCTGGTTTTGACGCTGGTCGGTACGCACGGTTCGAGGCGTTCCTGAAAGACAGCGGCATGATCGACAGCATCAATCCGGTCAGTGACATCACCATTGATGTGACCGCGCAATGAGCGGCTACGGCAAAGCCTTCGCGCTGATGCGTGATGCGGCGCAAGGGCCGTGGCGGGATTATACCCGCCACGCCTTCGTCGAAGGCATGAAGGACGGCACGCTGCCGCGTGAGGCGTTCCTGCACTATCTGCGGCAGGATTACGTGTTCCTGATCCATTTTAGCCGCGCCTGGGCATTGGCGGTGGTGAAATCGGAAACGCATTCCGAGATGTTGACCGCTGTGGGCACCGTGAACGCTCTGGTCGCCGAAGAAATGCAGCTGCATATCGGCATCTGCGAAGCGGCCGGGATTTCGCAGGAGGAGCTGTTCGCGACTCCCGAGCGGCCCGAGAATCTGGCCTATACGCGGTTCGTGCTAGAGGCCGGGTATAGCGGAGATCTGCTGGACCTGCTGGCCGCCCTTGCGCCCTGTGTCATGGGTTATGGTGAGATCGGCGCGCGGCTGGCTGCTGAGGCGACATCCGAGACCTATCGCGATTGGATCAACACCTATGCCGGTGAGGACTACCAAGGCGCATGTCAAGCGGTAGGAGAATTGCTGGATCAGGCTCTAACGCGGCGTATTGGGGCAGGTTTCGAAGCCTCACCGCGTTGGGATCGACTGTGTCAGACCTTCCGCACTGCGACCGAGCTTGAGGTCAACTTCTGGCAAATGGGCCTGACCCCGTGACCCAAGCGCCTGATCTGACCATCAGTGGCTCGGCCACAATCGACGGCGCGCCATTGTTCGCGCCGTTGGCCCTGACCCTTGGAGCGGGGCAGTGGACCTGCTTGTTGGGCGGATCGGGTGTGGGGAAAACCACCGTTTTGCGCCTGATTGCTGGATTGGAGACGGGCGCAGATTTCAAAGGGCAGATCACTGCCAGCGACACGCAGCCAGTGCAAAGCCGCGTCGCTTACATGGCGCAGGACGACCTGCTGCTGCCTTGGGCGACGGTGGCGCAGAATGTGTCTCTGGGCGCGCGGCTGCGCGGGGAAAAACCCGACCTGGCCCGCCGGGACCGTCTGATCGAGCGGATGCGATTGCAGGATCATCTGGACAAAAAACCCGGAGAATTGTCTGGCGGTCAGCGTCAGCGCGTGGCCTTGGCGCGTACGTTGATGGAGGACCGGCCCATCGTGTTGTTGGATGAGCCGTTCTCGGCCCTCGACGCCCGCACCCGCGCCGATATGCAGGATCTGGCGGCCGAGTCGCTGGCGGGGCGCACCGTATTGCTGGTGACGCACGATCCGGCCGAGGCCGCGCGTCTGGGTCAATCCATCATGGTGATGACCGCGCAGGGGCTGACGCCCTGCGAGCCGCCTTCGGCCCCGGCTCCGCGCCATGTGGATGACCTGGAAACGCTAGAGACGCAGGGCGCGTTGTTGCGGTTGTTGAGAGAGGCGGCATGAAAATCCTGTCCGCCCTTGCCGCAACTGTATTCGCGCTGGCCGTTTGGCAGGCGATTGTCAGCTTGACGGGTTTGCCGAAATTCATCCTGCCCGGTCCTGCGCTGGTGGCTGAGACATGGTGGCAGAACCGCTGGGTGATTGCCGAACATACATGGATCACGGCGGTTGAGGTGGTGATCGGCTTGGCTTTCGGCACTGCTCTCGGCGTGATCACCGCGCTTCAATTGGCCAATTCGCGGGCAGCGCGGGTGTTGGTGCAGCCGATGCTAGTCTTCACACAGGCGCTGCCGGTGTTTGCTCTGGCCCCGTTGCTGACCCTGTGGCTGGGTTATGGGCTGTGGTCCAAGGTCGCGATGGCGGTGCTGATCATCTATTTCCCGATCACCTCATCCTTTTTCGACGGGCTGATGCGCACGCCCCCCGGCTATCTGGACCTTGCACGCACCATGCAGGCCAGCCCGCGTGCAGTGTTGTGGCATATCCGCATTCCGGCGGCATTGCCCTCGCTGGCGTCGGGGATGCGGCTGGCGGCGGTTTATGCGCCCATCGGGGCCGTGATTGGCGAGTGGGTGGGCTCGTCTCAAGGCTTGGGCTATCTAATGCTGCTGGCCAATGGGCGCGCCAAGACCGATCTGATGTTTGCCGCAATGCTGACTTTGGGCGTGTTTTCCATCCTGTTGCATATGATCATTCGCCGCGCCACGGCGCGCATGGCAGGTGAAGCGCGTTAACGGTTTGGAAACCGATTCGGCGTCAGGGTTGGGACATGACCAAGGACGCCTTTGCCGAAGCCCCGATGCTGTTTGAAACGGACGAAGCGCCCGCGCAGCCGCTGCCAAGTGGTCGATTGCCCTCCTATATAAAAGACCATCGCAAGCGGCTGCGCGAAAGGTTCATGTCGGGTGGGTCCGCCGCAATGCCGGATTATGAGCTGTTGGAACTGGTGCTGTTCCGGTCCATCCCCAGGCAGGACGTGAAACCTCTGGCGCGGGCGCTGATGGATACGTTTGGGGATTTCAACCGCGTGCTGACCGCGCCCGAAGAACGGCTGCGTCAGATCAAGGGTGTAGGTGATACAGTCATCACTGATCTGAAAATCCTTGAGGCTTGCGCCCATCGCATGGCCCGCGCGCGGGTGATGCAACGGCACGTGATCTCGGGCTGGGATGCGTTGCTGGACTATTGTCACACCACAATGGCCCACCGTGAGACCGAGCAGTTCCGGGTGTTCTATCTGGATCGTAAAAACGTCCTGATTGCGGATGAGGAACAAGCCAAGGGCACAGTTGATCATGTGCCTGTTTATCCGCGCGAGGTAGCGAAACGGGCGTTGGAACTGAATGCCTCGGCGCTGATTCTTGTGCACAACCATCCGTCGGGCGATCCGACGCCCTCGCAGTCGGATATCGACATGACCAACCGGATTCAGGATGCATGTCTGGCGCTTGGCCTGACTCTGCATGACCATCTGATCATCGGAAAATCAAACGAATTGAGTTTTCGTTCGGAAGGTTACTTGTAGTGATTATTCGACCCACACTTCGACACGGCGATTGATTTTGCGACCCCATTCAGTGTCGTCACAGGCCATGGGCATCGCCTCGCCAAAGCCATCAACTTCAAGCGTCACGCTGTCTGCGATTTTGGTTTCAACCGCATCGAGCACCGCGTTTCTGACGGTTTTCGCCCTCAGTTCGGCAATCCGGGCGTTTGCGGTGGCGGCGCCGTCTCCGTCACTGAATCCGACAAAGGTCAGTGTTCGTCCATCAAACTTGCCGGATTCCAAAAGCTGGGCCAGATGGAGCAGGTTCGATCTGGATTGCGCGTCCGGTCGGGAGGAGCCTGCCTCGAACCGAAACGACAAGGACAAACGGGATCGCGGCCGTAATGTTTCGACCATCCGTTGCAATTCGTCCAGACCGACTTCTGAGGCGCCAGATGCCACGGCGTTTGCCAACCGATCACCTTGCGCGCTAAGAGGCAGCAACTCGGGCGATTGATCCACGAAACCGGCATTCCGGATCACATCCTGAGCTTCGGCGCCTTGGATATAGGCCAGAAACTGTCGTCCAATTCGCGGCAACCGACGATTGGGCAGATACAGGAACATTGGCGCGGTCAGAGGGTAATCCTCGGTTTTGATAGATTGCCGCGTGGCTGCCAGCGGATGACCACAGCCACCGGTCAGGGCCAACGCGCGGGCCGCATCGGCCTCGGCCTGGCTGGCGATCCCGATTGCAAACGGATCTTTGGCAACAGCCCGCGCCATTGCAGTGCTGCGTGTGTGTCGGATAACCGTGCCGGCAAGTGAAACGTCTGCGGGTTGCAAAAGCTGTTTTTCAACACCTTGAGTCAAACCTGAGCCAACCTCGGGCATATGAACGGAAATTGGCGCATCGGGACCACCGAGTGCGACCCAGTTGTCGATCTGGCCGGACAGAACCTGAACCAGCTGCCCCAAGGATATCTGTCCCACAGGATTGTCGGAGGCCACAATCGGCACCAGTGCGTCTAATGCAATGACGCGCGCACGCCGACTATGCTGAAGGTCCCCCAGTCCGGCATCCCGCGCGGCCTCTTGTTCCTGGGAAGTGATCTCACGCAGGGCCATCACGATGTCGGTTTCATTTTCAATGAAATCCGAAAACCCGCGGGCTGTAGTACCAGGGTCAAAGTAAAACCGACCGAGCGGTGCCTCACGATCAGTTGTTTTCAACTCATAGTAAAATCGGCCTGAGGATTCCCGAATAGGCGCCGCCGACAACCCTTCTTGTCGGGCAAAGCCGATGATCAATTCGGGCAAGATTTTTTCCGCCATGACCGATGCACCGGAAAAGCGCAGCTCGGCGACGAAATCCGTGAGGCTGGGGCAAGCAGGCCCGGCACATGTGACGCCTGAGCCGTCGACGGTCAGCTCTCCGAACTGCGTATCCACGCGATAGAATTCACCATCAAATCCCAACAGGTTACCCACGACCTCGACCTTGCCGTCATGGGAGGTAAGAGAGATATCCTGCGCCGATGCATTCAGGGTATATATCGCCGAAAACAGTGCGGCCACCGCCACACGATAGAAAGTCATCAAAAGCCCGAGCCTGCCTGCGTTTTATTTGGCCGCGATTGTCAGGTCTTCGAGCAGATTATTCAACACCAGAAACTCGCCAGACTGGCCGCAATCAGGCAGAGTCAGCGACAAATCGCGTGACCGCAGACGACGGTCGCCGTGTAACTCCAGCGATTGCAGGGCCAGTTCCTGACCGCAATTCTCGGCGGTCACTTCGGCCTCGACGGACAGGGCAATCGAACCGGATTGGGCGGATTGGCCAGCCGGGTAGGAATACACCTGAATGTTTTTGGCATCGCCTATCCCGGTGTGCCCCAGATGTACGACTTTGCCGGTTCCCTGGGTTTCAGGATCGGCTGAGACATGCCCCTTGCCGCCATAGCTGGCACCGAATTCCAGAGCATGAATCTGAAGATCGGTCTGCCCGGTCCATTGTAGGGCGACCCGGTTGTAATGCGCGATTTCTGGAATATGAGTCGTGGCAACCGTTCCTTGTTGATCCTCTGTCGAGATCAGAAAGATCGCGTATTCCGATAAGGCTGGAACAGTTAGGTCTGTCTTGCCGTTCTTGTCAGTCTTTTGGGTGACAGTCAGACCCCTGTGGTGGACATCGATGCGCGAATTGCTGTGGCAGGGGGCAATGACGCTTAGATGTGCGGCGGCACCGGGAACGGCAACTGCGCGTGCGCTGATGGCACAATCGCTGTTGTCCGCGATCGATTGCGCGGTCGTGACCGCGTGTCGTTGAGAGTGCGGTTCGCTGGCGTCATTACCGGAAGGAGCCGAGGAGGTCAGAACGATATGCTCAAGACCGGTTATCCCGACACTCTGATACGAGGCCGAGTTTGCAGCGACCTGCGTGCCTTGCGGCTGCGCAGGTGTTCCATTCTGCATTAAGTAACCGATGGCGAGGGCGCATACGACTGTTCCCCCGGTGGTCACGTAGTTCTTGATTACAAACAAAACACCCTCCCCAGTTGAAGGAGCGAGTCGGATATTTAAGCCGAAACACGGCCAATATGTGGCCGTGGCGCGGACTCATTGTGACTGAACCCGGTTAAATCAGGTCAGTCTGCCGTGACAGTGTTTGAACTTTTTGCCCGATCCGCAGGGGCAGCGGTCATTGCGCGATGGGTTACCCCATGTGTTGGGATCGTTTTCATCAAACCCGGGGAGCGGATCGCCTGAGGCTTCGGCCTCGGCCACTGCTTCGGCCTGTTCGGTTGCTTGGTTGACAGCTTGCTGAGCCTGCGCCTGTTGCGCCTGCATCTGAGCCAGCATCTCGCGCTGTTCTTCTTCGGTCAGCGGGCGCACGCGTGACAATTGTTGCGTAACGGTTTCGCGAAGACTGTCCAACATGCTTTCGAACAGCTGGAAGCTCTCGTTCTTGTATTCGTTCAGCGGATCACGCTGGGCATAGCCCCGGAACCCAACGACCGAGCGCAGATGTTCCAGTGTCAGCAGGTGCTCGCGCCATTTGCCGTCGATGGTGTTCAGCAGAACCTGCTTTTCGATGTTGCGCATGTTTTCGGGGCCAAAGGCGGCGGCCTTCTGCGCCATCATCTCATCGGCGGCATTGACCAGACGCTCGCGCACCTGTTCGTCGTCCACGCCTTCCTCGGCGGCCCAATCTTGTACGGGCGCGTCGATGGTCAGCTTGTCCTTGATCGCCTCATGCAGACCGTCGGTGTCCCACTGATCGGCATAGGTTTTGGGCGGCATGTATTCGTCGATCAGGTCGTCGATTACCTGTTCGCGCATGTCCGAGACGATCTCGGAGAGGTCATCCGCAGACATGATCTCGCGTCGCTGGCTGAACACCACTTTCCGCTGGTCGTTCATCACGTCGTCAAACTTCAGGACGTTCTTGCGCATGTCAAAGTTGCGACCTTCGACCTTGGATTGCGCGCGCTCCAGCGACTTGTTCACCCAGGGGTGGACGATGGCTTCACCCTCTTTCATGCCCAGCGTGGTCAGAACCTTGTCCAACCGCTCAGAGCCGAAAATCCGCATCAGATCGTCTTCTAGGCTGAGGTAGAATACGGTGCGGCCCGGATCGCCCTGACGGCCCGAGCGTCCACGCAGCTGGTTGTCGATGCGGCGGCTTTCGTGGCGTTCGGACGCCATCACGTAAAGGCCACCGGCGGCCAGAACCTTTTCCTTCTCAGTGGCGTGGTTCGCTTCTTCGGCGGTGCGCAGCTCGGCTGGGTCGGCCTCGGGGTTTTCGGCCAGTGCTTTCAGCACCTTCATTTCAACATTGCCACCCAACTGGATGTCGGTTCCGCGACCGGCCATGTTGGTGGCGATGGTCACTGCACCCAGACGGCCCGCATCGGCGACGATCTGCGCCTCTTGTTCATGCTGGCGGGCGTTCAGAACGTTATGCTCGATGCCTTCTTTCTGCAGCATCTGGCTGAGAAGTTCGGATTTCTCGATCGAGGTGGTGCCCAGAAGAACCGGTTGCCCCTTCTCCTGCGCCTCTTTCGTCTGCTCGATCATGGCGCCGTATTTTTCCATCGCGGTGCGATAGACCTGATCGTCTTCATCCACGCGGGCAATCGGCTTGTTGGTCGGCACTTCGACCACGCCCAGACCGTAGATTTCTTGGAATTCTTCGGCCTCGGTCAGGGCGGTGCCGGTCATGCCGCCCAGTTTGTCATACAGGCGGAAATAGTTCTGGAAGGTCACGCTGGCCAGCGTCACGTTCTCGGGCTGAATCGGAACGCCTTCCTTGGCTTCGATGGCCTGATGCAAACCCTCGGACAGGCGGCGGCCTGCCATCATACGGCCGGTAAACTCGTCGATCAGGACCACGTTATTGTCACGAACAATATAATCCTTGTCGCGCTGAAACAGCTTATGCGCGCGCAGACCCTGGTTCACATGGTGCACCACTGTCGTGCTTTCGGGATCATAAAGCGAATGGCCTTCGGGGATCAGCCCGTTGGCGATCAGTTGCTGTTCCAGAAACTCATTGCCCTCATCGGTGAAGGTCACGTTTCGCGATTTTTCGTCCAGCGTGAAATGATCATCGGCCAGCGAAGGGATCAGCGCGTCAATCGCGGTATACAGATCGGATCGGTCCTGAGACGGCCCTGAGATAATCAGCGGTGTCCGCGCTTCGTCGATCAGGATCGAGTCGACCTCGTCCACAATCGCGAAGTTGTGGTATTTCTGGTAGATCTCGGCAAGGTCCGATTTCATGTTGTCGCGCAGATAGTCAAAGCCCAACTCGTTGTTGGTGGCATAGGTGATATCGCACCCATAAGCGGCTTTTTTCTCGGCGTCAGGTTGTCCCGACCAGATTACGCCGGTTGTCATGCCAACCGCGGCGAACACCTTGCCCATCCATTCCGAGTCGCGCTTGGCCAGGTATTCGTTCACCGTGACCACATGCACGCCCTTGCCGGTCAGTGCGTTCAGATAGGCTGGGAAAGTGGCGACCAGGGTTTTGCCCTCACCCGTCTTCATTTCCGAGATATTGCCTTGATGCAGGAAGGTGCCGCCCATCAGCTGCACGTCAAACGCCCGCAGACCCAGCGCACGCTTCGCGCCCTCGCGCACATTGGCAAAGGCTTCGGGCAGCAAATTGTCCAGGCTTTCACCGTCCAGCGCGCGTTTGCGCAGTTCGGCGGTCTTTTCGATCAGGCCTTCATCGGTGAGCTTTTCGAACTCGGGCTCCAGTGCGTTGATCTTTTCGATCAGGGGGCGGGTCGCCTTGATCTTGCGGTCGTTCGGTGTTCCGAACACCTTTTTGGCGAGCGTTCCGAGTCCCAGCATGTTCACTCCAGCGGATCTGTTCTTGTCTTGGTTGCGACAGGCTTGCCCACCTTGCGCGCAACCCATAGATACGGGGGGTGAAAGGCGGCCCTGTCCAAGGCTTCAAAGCGATGTAAGCGGCAGGTTCCACAGTGTCAACGCTGCGCCCCGTCGTGGCAAAGAAATAGGATGATTCCATGCCCAAAGGCCTCACTTTTCTGCCATCGCTGGCCCTGACTGCCATGCTGGCCCTGCCGCTGGCCGCCGAAACCAAGCCTGACGCCAGCACCGTGGTCGCCCGCGTGAACGGAGATGAGATCACTTTGGGTCACGTTATCGCCACTGTAGCGACCCTTCCGGCGAATTATCAGCAGATTGAAGATGACGTCTTGTACGACTTCATCATCGAACAGTTGATCCAGCAGCAGCTATTGGGTCAGCAACAGGACGAGCTGACCAAGCTGAACGCGCTGGCGCTGGCGAATGAAACCCGCTCGTTGATGGCAGTTCAGACTGTGAACGCTTTGATCGGCGATCTGGTCACCGACGAGGCGATTCAGTCCGCCTATGACGCGCGGTTCGCCGAGTTCGAAGGTGAAGATGAGTTCAACGCCAGCCATATACTTGTCGAAACCGAAGAAGAAGCCAACGAGATCAAGTCGCAACTGGATGACGGTGCGGATTTCGCGGAACTCGCCAAAGAAAAATCGACCGGTCCCTCTGGCCCGAATGGGGGCGAGCTGGGTTGGTTCGGAAAAGGGCGGATGGTTCCGGAATTCGAGACAGCCGTCGTAGGATTGGACAAAGAACAAGTTTCTGATCCGGTGCAGACTCAGTTCGGTTGGCACGTGATCATCCTGAACGACAAACGCAAAACCGAGGCACCAGAGTTGGCCGCTGTGCGGGAAGAACTGGCTCAGACCTTGCAGAACGAAGCGATTCAGGCCCGCATTGATGAGCTGACGCAAAGCGCTCAGATCGACCGCCCGGAAATCGAGGGCGTGACCCCCGGTATCGTTCGTCAGCTGGACCTGATTCAGGAGTAACCCGCGTGGCCACGATTACCAAAGTGTCCCCGCTGGCTCCGGCGGCATTTCCCGACCTGCCCGCGATTGACGGCGTGCGCTTTGCCACTGTTGAGGCGGGCGTGCGCTACCAGGGGCGCACCGATGTGATGCTGGCGGTGCTGGACCCTGGCACCTCGGTAGCGGGGGTATTTACCCGCTCGGCCACCCGCGCCGCGCCGGTGCTGGATTGTCAGGACAAGATCGGTGGGGCCAGCGATGGCCCGGCGGCCATTCTCGTGAACTCGGGCAATGCCAATGCGTTCACCGGGCATTACGGTCAGACCTCGGTGGCCGAAGTTACGCAGGCTGTGTCCAAAGCCACCGGCGTCGCGGTCGAGCGAGTCTTTACCTCGTCTACCGGCGTGATTGGCGAACCGCTGCCGCACGACCGCATCCTATCGCAGCTTGAGGCGCTGAAAACGGGCCTCAGCCGTCACGCGATCGAAGACGCCGCGCGGGCGATCATGACGACCGATACCTTCCCCAAGGGGGCCTCGGCACAAGTCGAGATTGATGGTAAAACAGTCTCAATTGCGGGGATTTCCAAGGGTTCCGGTATGATCGCGCCGGATATGGCGACGATGCTGGTTTATATCTTCACCGATGCGCAGGTCGAACAATCGGCGCTGCAGTCCATGCTGGGCGCGCAGACGGATCGCACGTTTAACTGCATCACGGTGGACAGCGATACCTCGACCTCGGATAGTTTGCTGCTGTGCGCCACCGGGGCCTCGGGCGTGGATGCTACTGGCAACGCAGCGTTTGCGCAGGCGCTTGAAACGGTGATGCTGGACCTTGCGCAGCAGGTGGTGCGCGACGGTGAAGGCGCCACGAAATTCGTGGAAATCCGTGTGACTGGAGCGGCCTCGGACGCGGATGCCAAGGTGCATGGTCTGGCGATTGCAAACTCACCACTGGTGAAAACGGCGATTGCGGGAGAAGACCCGAACTGGGGCCGCGTGGTCATGGCCATCGGCAAATCCGGAGCGGCTGCGGATCGTGACCTGCTGAGTATCTCTTTCGGAGACATCCTTGTGGCCGAGAAAGGCTGGGTCAGCCCTGATTACAGCGAAGACGCCGCCGCCGCCTACATGAAAGGTCAGGATTTGGTGATCGCGGTCGATCTGGGGCTGGGCGAGGGCGCATCCACCGTTTGGACCTGCGATCTGACCCACGGCTATATCGAAATCAACGCGGATTATCGTTCATGAAGACCGTTTTGGTGTCGGCCGTCGCCCTGATCGACGTCGAAGGCCGGGTGTTGCTGGCGCAACGCCCGGAGGGGAAGTCCATGGCCGGTCTGTGGGAATTCCCCGGCGGCAAGGTCGAACCTGGCGAAACCCCCGAGGTCGCCCTGATCCGCGAGCTGGAGGAAGAACTGGGCATCAACACCTGGGCCTCCTGCCTCGCACCGCTGACCTTTGCCAGCCACAGCTATGACGATTTCCACCTGTTGATGCCGCTGTTCGCTTGCCGGAAATGGGAGGGAATACCACAATCAAGAGAAGGTCAGGCGCTGAAATGGGTCCGCGCTAATGATCTGCGGAACTATCCTATGCCCGCAGCTGATGTGCCGTTGATCCCGATTCTGCGGGATTGGTTGTAGTGTCGCGGCAGGGCGCATGCCCCCTGTGGCCAAAAGAGAGCACGCGGTGGTCGGAATTGCGTGATTTGTGACCTGTACCCCTGATCCTAAAGTATTAGGCCCAGCCGAGCTGTTTCAAGGAATGCGCATCATTCCATATCTTGGTCATGTGTTTGATTTTGTCACCGTCAAACTCAATGGCATAGACGTATTCCGCGGCCAGAGTTTTTCCCGTAGCAGGCACTGGGCCATCCACGGAATGAGTTCCATGGAACACGGCAAATATGCTTGCAATTCCACGCTCTTCATCAACAGAAAATGATTTGAGCTCATAATGACCATCCGGGATCGGAGTCAGCAGGTTTTTCATCCAGTCTGCGTAACCTTCCAAGGAAGTGACGTCGGCCAATGCGTCGGCTTGTGCCGAAAACGTCGCGCCCTCATGGCAAAAGTTTTTGCAGGCATCCCAGCCTTTGCCTGTATCGCAGGCCTCAAAGAATTCTCTTGCGGCTTTTTGGATAGACATGTGTTTCCCCCCCTACGAAACTGTGACCAACCGTGTTGACCATCAACTGAAGCAGTAAGAAACAGGGTACGCTGAAATAGCTCATTATCAAAATGCGCGGAAATATCGTGGCTTGGTGACGACATTGTGACTGATGTGCTCCGGCGATCCATCCAATCCATCACCCTTCCACCACTGTTACAATTCGTAAGGATTGAGAAAACATCAGGCAAAACTTGACGCTGATCGTTCTCATGTCTCTTAATCGGGGCATTGGCGTTCGGGCACCAACCCGGACCCGCCAGTTCCGGCCCGGGGAGGGGTCGGATGGGGAGGAGAAAAAGATTGGCTCAGATGCAGTCGGGCGCGGAGGGGATGGTATCTCTTCCGGCGCTATTACATCGCAATGTGACGCAGTTCGGGGATGCCCCGGCCTATCGGGAAAAGGAATTCGGGATCTGGCAATGCTGGTCCTGGGCTGAAACCGCCGCCGAGGTGCGCAAGCTGGCGTTGGGATTTCTGGAGATCGGCGTTGAGAAGGGCGACCATATCGCCGTCATAGGCCGCAACCGCCCGGCGCATTACTGGTCGATGGTCGCCGCGCAAATGGTGGGGGCGGTGCCGGTGCCGCTGTATCAGGACTCGGTCGCGGAAGAGATGGCCTATGTTCTGGAACACTGCGGTGCGAAGTTCGTCGTCTGTGGCGACCAGGAACAGGTCGACAAGGTCATCGAGATTCAGCAGGGGCTGCATCAGGTCAGGCATATCCTCTACACCGACAAGCGTGGGATGCGGAAATACGACCACTCCCAGATGAACGCACTGGACGACATCATGGCCGAGGGCAGCGCCGGACACGCGCGGTTCGACGCAGAACTGGACAAACGTATCGCGGCGATCACCTATGACGATACCTGCGTGATGCTCTATACCTCGGGCACGACCGGAAAGCCCAAGGGTGTGGTTCTGTCGAACCGCAACGTTATCGAAAGCGCCAAGAACTCGGCCGAGTTCGACCATCTGACCCGCAACGAAGATATTCTGTCCTACCTGCCGATGGCGTGGGTGGGCGATTTCATCTTCTCGATCGGTCAGGCCTATTGGTGCGGGTTCTGCGTGAACTGCCCCGAAAGCGCCGACACGATGATGACCGACCTGCGCGAGATAGGCCCGACCTATTTCTTTGCCCCGCCGCGCGTGTTTGAGACGCAGCTGACCAACGTGATGATCCGGATGGAGGATGCGGGCAAGCTGAAGAAGCGCATGTTCCGTCACTTCATGGATCACGCCAAGAAGGTGGGCGGTCTGTTACTGGATGGCAAGCCGGTTGGGTTTGGCGACAAGGTGAAATACGCGCTGGGCAATATGCTGGTTTACGGACCGCTCAAAGATACTCTGGGCTATGGCCGGTTCCGCGTCGGCTATACGGCGGGTGAGGCGATTGGGCCTGAGATTTTTGATTTCTACCGCTCGCTGGGTATCAATCTGAAGCAGCTATATGGTCAGACCGAGGCTACCGTTTTCATCACCGTGCAGCCTGATGGCGAGGTGCGCGCGGATACGGTTGGTGTGCCCGCGCCGGATGTCGAGTTGAAGATCGACGACAAGGGCGAGATTCACTATCGCTCGCCGGGTGTGTTTGTCGAGTATTACAACAACCCGGACTCGACTGCCTCGACCAAGGATGCCGAGGGTTGGGTGGCTACGGGCGATGCCGGGTTCATCGAGGAAGGGTCCGGCCATCTGCGGATCATCGACCGTGCCAAGGACGTGGGCAAAATGGCCGACGGGTCGATGTTTGCGCCGAAATATGTCGAGAACAAACTGAAGTTCTATCCCGATATCCTAGAAGTCGTGCTGTTTGGCAACGGCAAGGATCGCTGCGTGGCCTTTATCAATATCGACCTGACGGCGGTTGGAAACTGGGCGGAGCGCAACAATGTGGCCTATGGGTCCTATCAGGAACTGACCAGTCATCCCCGCGTGTTAGAGACGATCAAGTCGCATGTGGAAGAGGTCAACAAGTCGGTTGCGGCAGATGAGATGTTGTCGGGCTGCCAGGTGCATCGCTTTGTGGTTCTGCACAAGGAACTGGATGCGGATGATGGTGAGATGACCCGGACTCGTAAAGTGCGGCGCGGTTTTGTGGAAGAGAAATTCCACGACATCATTGATGCGCTTTATGACGGATCATCCAGCGTTTCGACTACGACTGAAGTGACCTATGAGGACGGGCGGAAGGGGTCGATCTCGGCCACGCTGGAAATTGTGGACGCGCCGGTTGTTGCTGCGACCTCGCACAAGGTTGCGGCAGAATGAGTGCCGTTCGAGCGCCGCTCGACCTGACGGTCATCGCCCCGCCCGCCGTCCCGTTTTTTCGCAGCTCAGGGAGGATCTGATGCTGGATAGTTCCGAAGGATATGTCACCGAAGACGGCCGCAAGATCGGTGGTGTGGTGATGGAGATGAAGAACATCACCCTGCGCTTTGGCGGTGTGGTGGCGATCAAGGATATCTCGTTCGACATTCGCGAGGGTGAGATCCGGGCCATCATCGGACCGAATGGTGCGGGTAAGTCTTCGATGCTGAACGTGATTTCCGGGTTCTATGTGCCGCAGGAAGGTGAGGTTTGGTTTCACGGATCAAAACGCCCGCAGATGCGACCCTTTGAGGTGGCGCAGCAGGGGATTGCACGGACGTTCCAGAATATCGCTCTGTTCGAGGGGATGAGCGTTTTGGACAACGTCATGACAGGGCGTTTGGGCTTCATGAAGACGAATATTATCCAACAGGCCTTGTGGAAGGGCAAAGCCGAGGCGGAAGAGACGGAAAACCGCGAGGCGGTCGAAAAGATCATCGATTTCTTGGAAATCCAGCACATCCGCAAAACACCTGTGTCTCGCCTGCCCTACGGGCTGAAGAAACGGGTCGAACTGGCGCGAGCCTTGGCGGCGGAGCCAAAGCTGCTGCTGCTGGATGAGCCGATGGCGGGCATGAATGTCGAGGAAAAAGAGGACATGAGCCGCTTTATCCTGGACGTGAATGACGAGTTTGGCACCACCATCGCGCTGATCGAACACGACATGGGCGTTGTGATGGACCTGAGCGACCGCGTGGTGGTGATGGACTATGGCCGCAAGATCGGTGACGGCACACCCGATGAGGTGCGCAACAATCAGGAAGTCATCGACGCCTATCTGGGGGTGAGCCATGACTAAACATCTGACAGACATGAGAGGGGGCGGACATGCCTGATCAGTTGGTATTCGCGATGGAGGTCATCCTGAATGGCCTGATGGCCGGGGTCCTATATGCTTTGGTCGCGCTGGGTTTTGTGCTGATCTACAAGGCCTCGGGGATTTTTAACTATGCGCAAGGGGTTATGGCCCTGTTTGCCGCGATGACTCTGGTGGGGATCATGAAAGGGCAGGTGCCGTTTGCGCATCTGATCAATGCCACGTTCGGGACGCATATCCACTATTTTGGCTGGAGCGTGCCTGCGCTGCTGGCGATTATTCTGACCATGGCGGTGATGGTTCTGCTGGCTTGGGCGGTGCAGCGCTTTGTGATGCGCCATCTGGTGGGGCAGGAGCCGATCATTCTGTTCATGGCAACGATTGGTCTGGCCTATCTGCTTGAGGGTGTTGCAGACCTGATGTGGGGGTCCGAAATCAAGACGCTGGACGTGGGCCTTCCGCAGGGCATCAACCTTTGGATCGATGAGAGCACGTTCAACATCTTTGGCTACGGCTTCTTCATCGACAATCTGGACATTGTTGCAACAGTGATCGCGGCATTGCTGGTGGCGGCGCTGGTGGCGTTCAGCCAGTACACCAAACAAGGGCGTGCGATGCGCGCGGTGGCCGATGATCATCAGGCTGCGCTGTCGGTCGGGATCTCGTTGAACTTCATCTGGGTGATGGTCTGGTCAGTGGCCGGTTTTGTGGCCCTTGTCGCGGGCATTATGTGGGGCACGAAATCGGGCGTTCAATTCTCGCTGAGCCTGATCGCGCTCAAGGCGCTGCCGGTTCTGATGTTGGGCGGCTTCACCTCGATCCCCGGCGCCATCGTTGGCGGCCTGATCATTGGTGTGGGCGAAAAACTGTTTGAGTTTGCCATCGGTCCGATGGTGGGCGGGGCGACTGAGAACTGGTTTGCCTATGTACTGGCGCTGATCTTCCTGGTTTTCCGGCCGCAGGGTCTGTTCGGCGAAAAGATCATCGAGAGGGTGTAGGGCATGACCAAACTGATCGCCATCACCAATGTCATTGCCTGGGCCGGGTTCTGGGCGTTTGGATATATCGCTCTGACGTCGGACGACTTGTCGGACGGGCAAGTGACAATCGCAGCCATTCTGGCTTTTGCCGGTCTGGTCATGGGTGTTCTGGCCTATTTGAAACTTGTGCGCGCGTCCGAAGCGAGCGGCTACGCCAAGGGATCGAACCAACTGGATGCTGCAGCCCGGAACCGGGCGCAGGAACAATGGGGAAAGTAAGACATGTTCTATCGTGAAGCAGGGGATTTCAAAGTCTCTTACGTGGATGACAGCCAGACCTTCCCGATCAAGTTCGACCGGTATCGGTACTATGTGGTGCTGGCGGTGGCATTTGGGATCATCCCGTTCATCATCAACGACTACTGGGCGAACGCTTTGCTTTTGCCTTTCCTGATCTACGCGATTGCAGCGATCGGGTTGAATATCCTTGTGGGTTATTGCGGTCAGGTCTCGTTGGGGACAGGCGGATTCATGGCTGTGGGGGCCTACGCTTGCTATAAGCTGATGACGGCCTTCCCTGATGTCAGCATGTTTATCCATGTTATCCTTGCAGGTGGCATTACCGCGCTGGTGGGTGTTTTGTTTGGTTTGCCAAGCCTTAGGATCAAGGGCTTCTATCTGGCCGTGGCGACACTGGCGGCGCAATTCTTCCTGGTTTGGCTGTTTAACCGCGTGCCGTGGTTCTACAACTACTCAGCCTCGGGTCAGATCAACGCGCCTGAACGGGAAGTATTTGGTATCATCATCACAGGTCCGAATGCGCCAGCCTGGGCCACCTACCTGTTTTGCCTGATCTTCCTGACAGTCTGTGCCGTGATTGCCCGCAACCTGACGCGCGGTACGACCGGGCGAAAATGGATGGCGATCCGGGATATGGACATCGCTGCCGAGATCATCGGCGTGAACCCCCTGCGGGCGAAGTTGACGGCCTTTGCTGTCAGTTCGTTCTTTGTGGGCGTCTCGGGTGCGCTGTTCTTTGCGGTCTATCTGGGCGCGGTCGAAGTCGGCGAAGTGTTTGGCATCCAGAAATCGTTCCTAGTGCTGTTCATGATCATTATCGGCGGGCTGGGCTCGATCTTCGGGTCTTTCGCGGGGGCTGCGTTCCTTGTTCTGCTGCCAGTCGTGCTGAAGGTCGTCGGTGCGGACATGCTGGGTTGGCCCACCGATATCGTGGCGCATTTGAATCTCGTCATCGTCGGCGGACTGATCATCATGTTCCTGATCCTTGAACCACATGGTCTGGCGCAACTGTGGCGCGTCGCGAAAGAAAAACTGAGACTCTGGCCATTCCCGCACTAGCGGGTCGGCCCAATCACATAACGGGTGGTACACGCCCGAGCTCACCATCGGACAAACCAAGGGAGGAGACACCCGATGAAATTGAAACTGGCAACCATGGCGCTGGGCGCTGTAATGGCGGCAGGTCCGGTTATGGCCGACCTCGTCTTTCCGTCGCTTAGCTATCGTACGGGGCCATATGCGGCGGGCGGTATCCCGTTTGCGGATGGCTATGCCGACTATTTCACACTGCTGAATGAACGCGATGGCGGGATCGGAGGAGTTCCGACCAGGGTGATCGAATGCGAAACCGGCTATAACACTGAAAAAGGTGTGGAATGCTATGAATCGACCAAGGGCGAAGGCTCGTTGGTGTATCAGCCGCTTTCGACAGGCATTACCTATCAGCTGATCCCCAAGACCACCGCAGATGGCATTCCGATGCACACGATGGGTTACGGGCGTACCTCGGCCAAGAACGGTGACGTGTTCAGCCATACCTTCAACTATCCTGCGAACTACTGGGATGGGGCCTCGGGTGCGATCAACTATCTGTTGGAGTCGAACAACGGCGACCTCAGCGGCAAGAAAATCGCGCTGGTCTATCACAACTCGGCCTACGGCAAGGAGCCGATCCGCACACTCGAAGAGCTGTCGGCAAAGCATGGCTTTGAGCTTGTTGCGCTGCCCGTTGATCACCCAGGTCAGGAGCAGAAGTCCCAATGGCTGCAAATTCGCCGCGATCGTCCCGACTTCGTCCTGATGTGGGGCTGGGGTGTGATGAACCAGGTCGCTGTTCAGGAAGCTGCCAACATCCGCTACCCGATGGAAAACTTCATCGGTATCTGGTGGTCGGGTTCCGAGAATGACGTGCTGCCTGCGGGTGAAGCCGCCAACGGCTACAAGGCACTGACCTTCCACAACGTGGGCACCGATTTCCCTGTCTTTGACGACCTGCAGAAATATGTGGTCGACGCCGGTAAGGCTGCCGGTGCGGGCGATCAGGTAGGTACGGTTCTGTATAACCGCGGTCTCTATGCCGCTATGTTGGCCGCCGAAGCTGCCAAGAAAGCGCAGGAAATCCACGGCACCGACGACATCACCCCTGCGATGATGCGCGACGGTATGGAAGCGCTGGAAATCACCGAAGCCAAGATGACCGAACTGGGTCTGCCCAACTTTGGTCCAGCCTTCTCGGTCTCGTGCGAAAACCACGGCGGGGACGCTTTGGTTGGCGTGACCCAATGGGACGCGGCCAGCAAGACCTGGAGCTTGATTTCAGAGTTCAAGGCCACCGATGGCGACGTGATCGGCCCGCTGATCAACGAAGACTCGAGCGCTTATGCGACCGAGAACAAAATCGACGGACGTTGCTGATCCGATCTTCTGAAAAACGGGGTGGCGCATTGACGCCGCCCCGACCCCAACACAAGCCTGAGGACACGCACTGATGCTGGATGCGGCTCAAAACACCGAAGTGCAGGCTGAAACCCTGCTTGAGGTCAACAATATCGAGGTGATCTACAACCACGTGATCCTCGTTTTGAAAGGCGTCAGCCTGACCGTGCCCAAGGGCGGGATAACCGCTTTGCTGGGTGGCAATGGGGCGGGCAAAACGACAACGCTCAAGGCGGTGTCGAACCTGCTGCATTCGGAACGGGGCGAGGTCACGAAAGGGACGATCAAGTATCGCGGTACCAGCGTGCATGAAAGCGATCCAGCTGATCTTGTGGAAAAGGGCGTCATCCAGGTTATGGAAGGCCGCCATTGTTTCGAACACCTGACGGTCGAGGAAAACCTGCTGACCGGTGCCTATACCCGTAAGGACGGCGCGGCTGCGATTCAGAAAGACCTTGAGCTTGTCTATTCTTATTTTCCGCGACTGGCCGAACGCCGCAAATCTCAAGCCGGATATACTTCGGGCGGTGAGCAACAGATGGTCGCCATGGGGCGCGCATTGATGTCACGACCTGAGACGATCTTGTTGGATGAACCGTCGATGGGTCTGGCCCCGCAGCTGGTCGAAGAGATTTTCGGCATCGTGAGAGACCTGAACGAGAAAGAGGGTGTGTCCTTCCTGTTGGCCGAACAGAACACCAACGTGGCGCTGCGGTTTGCGCATTACGGCTACATCTTGGAATCGGGTCGTGTGGTGATGGACGGTCCGGCGGCGGAGCTGCGCGAAAACCCGGACGTGAAGGAATTCTACCTCGGTATGTCTGATGAGGGCCGCAAGAGCTTCCGCGATGTGCGGTCCTATCGCCGCCGCAAGAGGTGGCTGTAAGCGGATGGAGGATCTGGCGATGACCTATTTCGACGCACTCGAGACCCGATCAGCCGACAAACGCGCTGCTGATCAGGCCGAGGCGCTGCAAAAACAACTTGCTCGGGCCCTTTCCGCCCCCGGTTTTCAAACGCATCTGACGGATGTGGAGACTGATGGTGTCACATCGGTTGAGGACTTGCCCAAACTACCGGTTCTGCGCAAATCAGACTTGGCGCAGGCACAGGCTGCACGTCCTCCATTTGGAGGGTTCACCGTCAAACCCGCACGGCATTTCCACCATGTGTTTCAATCTCCGGGCCCGATCTATGAACCGGGTAGCACCGATCCCGACTGGTGGCGCATGGGCCGATTCCTGCACGCTGCTGGTGTGGGGCCGGGCGATATCGTTCAGAATTGCTTTGGCTATCACCTGACGCCCGCGGGTATGATCTTTGAAAGCGGCGCGCGCGCGGTCGGGGCAGCTGTTCTGCCCGCAGGCACCGGCCAGACCGAATTGCAAGTGACTGCTGCCCGCGATGTGGGCTGCACGGCCTATGCCGGGACGCCGGATTACCTGAAGGTCATACTGGACAAGGCGGACGATATGGGCGTCCAGCTTCATTTCACGACCGCCGTTGTAGGGGGCGGGGCCTTGTTCCCGTCACTGCGGCAGGAATACGCGGATCGTGGAATCTCGTGCCTGCAATGCTATGCGACCGCCGATCTGGGTAACATCGCCTACGAAAGTCCCGCTATGGAGGGGATGATCATCGACGAACATGTCATTGTCGAGATCGTGACCCCCGGCACCGGTACCCCGGTGGCAGAGGGTGAAGTGGGTGAGGTCGTTGTGACCTCATTGAACCCCGACTATCCGCTGATCCGTTTCGCGACAGGCGATCTATCGGCGATCATGCCCGGCCAGTCATCTTGCGGGCGCACCAATGCACGGATCAAGGGCTGGATGGGCCGCGCCGATCAGACCACCAAGATCAAGGGTATGTTTGTACGCCCCGAACAGGTGGCCGCGCTGGTCGATAAACATGCCGAGATCGTCAAAGCCCGCGTCATTGCCGCCCGACAGGGTGAGATGGACATGATGACTGTTCAGATCGAAAGCCCCGGTGGCGATGACATGGCCTACGCTAAATCGGTTGTCGAGCTGCTGAAACTGAAGGGCGCGATCGAGGTCGTCGCGCCGGGATCGCTGCCCAAGGACGGGTTGGTGATCGAGGATCAGCGCGTTTACGAATGACGCCAAGCAGGTCTGCGGCAGTATGTGCCGCAGATTTGTATCCCTGCCCACTGGTGTTTCTGACCGTTTTGGTCGATTAAAGACGAAACCTGCGCCTTAGCCAGTAACAAGCCGGGATCATGGCCGACGTCGAATTCTCAGAACACGGAACGCGCAATCGGGGCGCGTTGGGCACCCGGTTGGTGGCGACCGTGGCCTGTCTGGTGGCGGCGGCCTGTCTGCTGCCTATGCTGGCCGTCGTTCTGGCGGCGGTGACAGGCGGGACGGACACGATCTCTCACCTAATGGAAACGGTCTTGCCGGGCTATGCGCTGACCACTGCGGTGCTGGTTGTTTTGGTGGCGATAGGGACGTTTTCCATTGGTGTCGGTGCGGCGTGGCTGGTGACGATGACCCGTTTTCCCGGCGTGAGGTTTCTGGAAATCGCGCTGGTGCTGCCGCTGGCCTTTCCGGCCTATGTTCTGGCCTATGCCTATACGTTCATTCTGGACCACCCAGGTATCGTTCAGACCACCCTGCGCGACATAACCGGCTGGGGTCCGCGTGATTATTGGTTCCCCGAGATCCGCTCGACCGAGGGTGCAGCGGCAATGCTGATCCTCGTGCTTTATCCTTATGTCTATCTGCTGGCCCGCGCGGCATTTCTGCAGCAAAGCGCCAGTGCGTTTCTGGCTGCGCGCGCGCTGGGCAAAAGCCCGTGGCTGGCCTTCTGGCACGTTTCGTTGCCAATGGCGCGCCCGGCGATTGCCGGGGGTGTGTTGCTGGCCATCATGGAGACCATCGCCGATTTCGGCACCGTCGCCTATTTCGGCGTGCAGACCTTTGCCACCGGGATCTACACCAGCTGGTTTTCCATCGGAGATCGTGCTGCCGCCGCGCAACTCGCGTTGTGCCTTCTGGGTTTTGCACTGCTGATGGCCGTGGCTGAACGGATGCAACGCGGCAAAGCGAAATATTACCAGGCGGGCAAAAGCCACGCATCGCTGCCCTCGGCCCAACTGAAAGGATGGCAGGCGGCGGCAGCGTTTACGCTATGTGCCATTCCGGTACTGTTGGGCTTTTTGCTGCCGGTATTCATTCTGGTTCAGATGGGGATGGAATCAGAACAAAACCTGCTGTCGCGGCGCTATATCGGCTTCATCCAGAACTCGCTGACTTTGGCGGGGACGGCTGCAGTCGTCACGGTTTTTGCTGCGATCTGTGTCGGGTTCTTTCAGCGTCTGCGCCCTGGTCGGGTATCCTCGGGCGCTGGCTATATGGCGCGACTGGGCTATGCGGTGCCGGGCGGAGTTATCGCCGTCGGCTTGATCGTGCCCTTTGCAAGTTTCGACAATGCTCTGGACGCGTGGATGCGGCAGACCTTCGATATCTCGACCGGCTTGCTTGTCACCGGCTCGATCTGGCTGCTGGTTGCGGCCTATATGGTTCGGTTCCTGGCCGCTGCGCTAAGTGCCTATGAGGGCGGTCAAAGCACAGTCCACGCTAATATGGACGCGGCCTCTCGGTCCTTGGGACAAAGCCCGCTGGGCACGCTGCGCCGCGTGCACCTGCCGATTCTGACACCATCGCTGCTGACCGCGCTGCTGATCGTGTTTGTGGACGTGATGAAAGAGCTGCCAGCGACCCTGATCATGCGCCCGTTCAACTTTGACACACTGGCGGTGCAAGCCTATCGGCTGGCCTCGGACGAACGGCTTGAGGGGGCTGCGGTGCCGTCGCTGGTTATTCTGGCTGTGGGGCTGCTGCCGGTTATTCTGATCTGCCGGCAAGTGGGGCGCAGACGCTAGGTCGCTTCAAAATTACCACACCTTGCGTTGGGTGGGCTTGATTCAGACGCGTTTTCCGGCAAGGCTTGACGCATGAACATGCAGCCTCCTAGCCGGTTCTCTGGCAACTCGGCCCAGATGCCCGTCGCCTTCAACCGCCACGAGATGTCGCATATCCTGTCCGTCTATGGCCGGATGGTCGCCGCCGGAGAGTGGCGGGATTACGGCATTTCCAACCTGCGCGAAATGGCAGTGTTTTCCATCTTTCGCCGCACGGCTGAACATCCGATCTATCGGGTCGAAAAGCACCCACGCCTGCGGCAAAAACAGGGGATGTATTCGGTGGTGGGCATGGATGGCCGTATCCTGAAGCGCGGCCATGATCTGCGCACCGTGCTACGGGTATTGGAACGCAAGCTGATCCGTTCGGTTGACCTTGATTAGAGCCTTTTATGGCTGGTCACTGGCCCGTCACCTTGATCCTTGATACGCGCGATCGCCTGCGTCATCGGCTCGAACGTCACATCCATGTGGAAGGCGTTGGCGTGTAGAAGCATGTCCTCAGCGTAAACCCATGCAACATGGCCTTTCCAGAACAAAAGATCGCCACGTTGGGGCGGTGTACCGTCGGGCAGTGTTCTGCCAACTTCACGCTCTTGATCCCCGCTATCGCCAGGACAGGGCAATTCGCAGGCCAGCATTCCGGCCTGCACCAGGCCCGAGCAATCCAACCCAAATCGGCTGTTGCCACCCCATAAGTACGGTGTGCCCAAAAATAGTTCGGCCACGGCGACCGGATCGGTCAGGGTGACGCCGACGGGTTTGGCGTGAACAGCGGGAATAAACCCAAGACCAGTTTCCAGAAACCCATTTTTCTCGGAACTGGCGGTTATCTTGCTGCCGAAACTCAGCGACGCGGAATCCGGGCTTTTCATGTCCGGCTGCGCGTAAATATGTGTCGCCGGTGCAGTGATCCAATGGGTAGCAGGAACGTGCAGACCAAGCTGGTTCGAGCGGACCCAACCACGGTATCCATCCTTGTCCGCTTTGATCTGCTTCCATCCATCTGCGGTATCGGTCACCGCGACAGTGTCCCCGTATAAAAGCTGTCGATCCCGAGGGCCATCGGGCGCGCGCATCAAATCGACGACCGGTTTGATGATGCTATGTCGCGTCATAGGTTCAGCATCTCGGGCAAGGCGGCCAGCAGGGCGCGTGGACCTTGTCCCAAACCGCCTTTGCTGCGCCCCGGTTCCTTGCTGCGCTGCCACGAGAAGATATCGAAATGCATATAACGGTTGTCACCCACAAAGCGGCGCAGGAACAGAGCGGCGGTGATTGACCCGGCAAAGCCACCAGCCGGCGCATTGTCCAGATCGGCGATGCCAGGTTCTATCATCCCTTCATATGGCTCGTGAAAGGGCATTCGCCAGACCGGATCGGCTGCTTGACGCGCGCCGCGGGCCAAGGCATCCGCCACGCCATCATCATTGGTGTAAAACGGCGCAAGATCGGTTCCTACCGCCACGCGTGCTGCGCCGGTCAATGTCGCCATCGAAATCACAAGGTCTGGTTGCCCCTCATCCGCCAGCGTCAGCGCGTCTGCCAGAACAAGACGCCCTTCGGCATCGGTATTATTGATCTCGACCGTAAGGCCCTTGCGCGAGGTCAGGATATCGCCGGGTCGGAACGCGTTTCCGGCCACCGAATTCTCAACCGCTGGGATCAGGACACGCAGTTGCAACGGCAGGTTCAGTGCCATGATCATCCGCGCCAGACCCAGAACATTGGCCGCCCCGCCCATATCCTTTTTCATCAACCCCATCGAGGCACCGGGTTTCAGGTTCAACCCGCCAGTATCGAAACAGACACCCTTACCGACCAGAGTCAGTTTCGGTCCTGCGTTGCCCCAGTTCATCTCGATCAGGCGAGGAGCCTGCGCGGCGGCACGACCCACAGTGTGGATCATGGGAAAATTCTGATCCAACAGATCATCGCCCGCAATTACTGAACAGGATGCGCCGAATTCCTGCGCCAGCGCTTCAGATGCGGCCTGCAACTGGTTCGGCCCCATATCCGAGGCGGGGGTGTTGACCAAATCTCGGATCAACGCCTCGGCCTTGGCTAGAACCTCTAATCGGGTGGCATTCACGCCATCCGGTGCGACGAGGCGCGCTTTGGCGGCGGATTGACTGGCATAGCGGTCGAAACTGTATCCGGTCAGCAACCATCCCAGGCATTCGGTCTCAACCACGTCGTCTGGCAGGCCCGAAACGATGTGATACGTGCCCTTGGGCAAAGCTTCGGCAGCGGCGGCCAGCGGGAACCGTTTGCGTGCGCGACCCGCAGGCTTGCCATAGCCCGCCAGCGCCATGGACGGCGCACCGTCTGCATTGGGAATCAACAGGGTTTGACCCAAACCAGCGGTAAAGCCGCTGTTTTCAACCCAAGCCCTCACAGCGCCCGACTGATCCGCCAGCCAGCTTTCGAGCTGGGGCTGCGCGATCACGTGCAATGGCAGGGACGGGTCAGAGGCGGAGGCAAAGGACAGAGTCATGGGGATCTCAACTGGTTCGGTTTGCGCCCAGCCTATCCGTCCACGATCCGTCCGCAAGCCCCGTCAGACCGAAAGATCCTGCTGGTCCCAAATAACGGTCAGCGATTTCTCACCCACGCGGATCAGGCGCGACAGTGTTGCGCCGGTGGCGACGGCATCGCCGACATCCACGTTATGCGCCACATCACCCGCTACGCGCGCCAGCGCAGTCATGCCGACCTGTTCGGAAATCGCCACCAGGGAACGCGCACATTTGCGCAAGCTGGTCCAATCACGCCGCCGCCAGTAGCGTTCGCAATTCGACAAGCGCACGGCCAATTCCTCGACTGTGCGGCATAGCACGTCCAGTGCATTCTGATCACCCAGTTGCCCGCAAAGACCATTCAACTGGTCCGGATCCAGACGGACGGATTCCTTGTGTTCAAGTGTGACTATCTTTTCCACCACATTTACCCCAATTCTAAACGCCCCCACGGCGTGGATTGACTGTTGCGCGGAATTCCTTTGCAAAACCTTGCAGCGCACAGGGATAATGGCTCGAATTTTCGGCGAATTCAGGTTACAGCACTCGTCAGACACAAGACTAAGGACATAAAAATGGATCGCGCCAAACCTTTGCCGAACTATCTGGTCAAGCGATATCACGGCTGGAAAGCTACGACGTATTCGGAAAATCAGGTCTGGTACCGGCGTCTTGCCACCGAAGGACAGCGCCCGCGCGCCATGGTCATTTCCTGCTGTGACAGCCGGGTGCACGTGACTTCGATTTTCGGAGCCGATCAGGGTGAGTTTTTCATTCACCGAAATATTGCCAACCTGGTTCCACCCTATGCCCCGGACGGAGACCACCACGGCACCAGCGCAGCAATCGAATACGCTGTAACTGCGTTGAAAGTGGCGCATCTGATCGTTCTGGGCCATTCGCAATGTGGCGGTGTTCAGGGCTGTATCGACATGTGCAAAGGACAGGCCCCACAGCTTGAAGCGAAAGACAGCTTTGTGGGGCGTTGGATGGATATCCTTAAGCCGAAATATGATCTGGTAGCGGATATCGAGGACAGCACGGACCAGGCGCGCCAATTCGAGCGCCACGCGGTTGTCGCCTCGCTGGAAAACCTGCTGACCTTCCCGTTCATTGCTTCGGCGGTCGAGGACGGATCACTGAGCCTGCACGGGCTGTGGACCGATATCGGAGAGGGCGGGCTGCAATGCTATGACCCACATGAAAAGAAGTTCGTGGTTGTTTGACCATCAGTAAGTGCGCTGCGATCGGAAGGGCCGGTCAGGCCCTTCTTGAAACGCAGTTACTCATCACTTCAGAACCATTCCTTCGGGCCAGCTGAGCTTAGTTTCGATCTCAACGGTTTCGGTTTGGCCGGGCGCAAGCTCCATTTCCCACGCCAGAATACCGCGCCGGTTGTCGACATTCTCGTCGGTCGGCTTGGGGGTCGCGGTCCATTCGATCGTAAGATCATCCTGTTCGGAATATGGAACACTGTCGAGCAACCGCAGGGGCCACGTCTCATCCGAGAGGTTTTCAACACGAATTTGCGCACGTTCGGCGCGTTCGTTCGAGCGTGCAATCAAACCGACATCACCACTGCGCCGACCCAGAACCTGCCGCCGCAAGGTGAGCGCGTATAGGGGGCCAAATCCCAGCTCGACCTCTTCGCCGGGGCCGATATCAGGGCTGGAGTCGACCGCGACCAGAACACCGTCGACCTGCCACCGGGCGTAGTCAGATGAAAACAGGTTTTGCGAATAAGGGTTCGTAAACCGCGCGGTCCGATAGGCTGTGGTATCCCGGCTGGGATTTGCCAGGGCAAACACCTCTGCAGGTTGGGACATGCTGTCCAGTTCCAGCTCGGCGGCCCCATATCCGCTGGAAATCGAGATCGGCACAGGCAGTGTATAGGTCGTGCCTGTTCCTTGAATTGACGCGGCGCTCGGTCTCCATCTTTGAGTTACTTCGAAAACGGGCGCCTCTACAACCGGTTCTTCCAGCGCTTTGGGTTTTTCACGAATGGAGCGGCGTTTGTCTCTAATCCTTGACGCGGCGCTTTGATCGTTGGGCTGTAGTGTGGAAACGCTGAGGGTGATGTCGTTCCAGTCCTCGCCGGTCATTTGACCCACTAGAACGCTACGACTGATCTGTACCTCCGGGACACTTCCGGTCTTCAGATCAAATACATAAGCCGGCTGCCAAGTTGCGGTTTCATAACTGAGATATGACAGCGATAATGTTCCTTTTGTATCTACTTCGGTGTCAACATCGACGGCGATAAAGATACGTTCATTCGTTTCGGGCAAAAGGGCGGCCAGATCAGCGCGGGCGGCGTCCAACTCGGTCTCAAGCTCGGTCAGTTGGGTTTCTGTTTCGCGGGCCTCATGCTCTGCCGCCAGCGCAGTGTTTTCGGCCTCAAGGGCTTCGTTTCCAACCATGCGGGCAATGTTGCGCAGGTTTTCGGGATCCGATCCGGCCAAACCAACATTACGCCCCAGATTGGACAGGAACGTAATCGTATGATCGGCAGCTTGGGCCTTCAATCGGACGGTTTCGGCCTGATCTTGAACCGATTGAATTCGTGTTTCTATGTCTTTGATGCGGTCTTCTACCTGTTTGATAGCGTCGCCGACGTATTCACGCCAGGGCACGTCTTCGAAACGTGAAATAAGGGCTGTTTGGGTTAACCCATCGGCGCGGAACTGCATGGTCGCGATTTGGTGGCCTAAATCGTCGTTCTCTGGGGTGCCCAGCAGGATCAGGCGATGAGCGCCCGCCGGAACGTCGAACTCAGCTGTTCGGGTAATCAGGGCGCTGTCCGGGTAAACGGTCACGGCGCTGATATCTGTATCAAGGGTAAAGGTTTCGGCGGACAGAATAGTCGGCACAAGGGCCAACAAATAGAACACTGGTTTCATAATCACTCGCGGAAATAAAATTGCAAACTACCGTATTGGTTGCAATTGAACCGCAATACATCAAGTCAAAATAAAAAGAGCCGCCCAAAAGGCGGCCCTTCATATTGGTTCAGGTAAGCGATTTCAGCCCTTTTTCAGAACCTCACGGCCCAACAGTTCGGCGATCTGCACCGCGTTCAGGGCGGCGCCCTTGCGCAGGTTGTCGGACACGCACCACAGGTTGATGCCGTTTTCCACGGTCGAGTCCTGACGGATGCGGCTGATGAAGGTCGCGAAATCGCCCGCGCATTCGATAGGCGAGACGTAGCCACCGGCCTCGCGCTTGTCGATCACCATGATGCCCGGTGCTTCACGCAGGATATCGCGGGCCTCATCCTCGTCCAGGAATTCCTCGAATTCGATATTCACGGCCTCGGAATGGCCGACGAATACGGGAACGCGGACGCAGGTGGCTGTGACCTTGATCGACGGATCGACGATCTTCTTGGTCTCGACCACCATCTTCCATTCTTCCTTGGTCGAGCCGTCTTCCATGAAGACGTCGATCTGCGGGATGACGTTGAAGGCGATCTGCTTCTGGAACTTCTTGGGCTCCACTTCTGTTGTGGGGTTGTAGACCGCTTTGGTCTGATCCCACAGCTCATCCATGCCCTCTTTGCCCGCGCCCGAGACCGACTGATAGGTCGAGACGACAACGCGCTTGATCTTGGCGCGGTCATGCAGCGGCTTCAGAGCGACAACCATCTGCGCGGTCGAGCAGTTGGGGTTGGCGATGATGTTCTTGTTTTTATAGTCGTGGATCGCCTGCGGGTTACATTCCGGCACGATCAGCGGAATGTCGGGGTCGTAGCGATAGAGCGACGAGTTGTCGATCACCACACAACCAGCCGCAGCCGCCTTGGGCGCGTAAACCTTGGTTGCGTCCGAGCCGATGGCAAACAACGCCATGTCCCAGCCGGTGAAATCAAAGGTGTCGATGTCCTGGGTGGTCAGTGTCTTGTCGCCAAAGCTTACTTCGGTACCCAGCGAACGACGGCTTGCCAGCACGGCAAGTTCATCGACGGGGAACTGGCGTTCCGCCAGAATGTTCAGCATTTCGCGGCCCACGTTACCCGTGGCGCCGGCGACAACGACGCGATAGCCCATTTCATGTCTCCAAAGTTAAGGACGCGCGTTCATAGCTGCGTTGCGGCAAAGAAAAAAGGGTTTTCGGGTCAGATTCCGCCCGATGACACCGATTTGACGCGGCGCATCGCCTCAGGTGTCGGTCAAAAGCCGTTCGTAGAGGGCGACAAGGGTCTTTGCTTCGCCGTTGATGTCGAAATTCTGCTCGACATGGGTACGGGCGGCGCGGCCGGATTGCGCTAGGGAATCGCGGTTTTCCAGCATCCGGGCTGCGGCATCGGCCAAAGCCGGGATATTGCCTGGCTCCACCACATGGCCCAATGACGGGTCAGTAACGATCTCAGAGAACGCACCGACATCGGTGGCCACGACGGGTACGCCGCAGGCCATCGCCTCCAACGGGGTCAGGCCGAAGCCTTCCCACCGCTGGGGCGCGATGAAAAGGTCCAGAACCTGATACCATTCGGCGATCTGGTCGACTGTAACCTCGGGCATGAAGAGGATGCGGTCGGACAGGCCCGCCACCGCGACCTTGTCTTTCAATTCGGACAGAAAGGTGGTGTGTTGTTCCGTAGCGCGGCCCATGACAATGCCATGCACATCGTCAAAGCGGCCACACAGATCGATCATTGCATCTACAAAGGCGTCAGTACCCTTCTGGTGGCGGATACGGCCATAGCAGCCCAGCAGCAACCCATCAGGCAGGCCCAACCGGGCACGAACGGCTGCTTTATCCTCGGGCGGGGTAAAATCCTGCAGGTTGATGCCATGCATGATCACCTGTGCATCCCGATCCAGATACCCTGCGGTTTTGCGCGAGGTGGCGACCACGGCGTCCATCTTGTCGATCAGCCATTTGGTATAGCCCGTATGCGCCCGCTGCGACGCGCTGGTGAACAGCAGTTTCAGTCGCAGCCGCAGGATGTTGCGCAGGAACAGACCCAACAGCATCTCGGTATTACGGCGGGCGTGCCAGACGCGCAGGGTTTTGCGCGACAGAAAGGGCAGGCGGCCAAGCGGGATATGCGGGATGTCATCCGGTAGGCCCGGACCGGTGGCTGCAATGTCGATCCATTGCACCTGCAACGGCACCAGCCGCGCAATCGTTGCCGTCACGCCCGAAAGCCTGCGTTTGAGATTGGGGGCAATGACGCGCGGGTCAGACATGGGCTCTCCTGACGGGTTAGCGTCAGTCGACGCTGTCCCGGCTGAATAGATAGATCACGCAGCCAATGGCAAGCGAGATGGCAAAAAAGCCAAATATCGCTGTGTAGGGTGCAGAGGGGCTGATGTCTACCGTGGCCGCGTGGACGCGGCCGGTGACGAATTGGGCAAGGCCGACGCCTCCGATCCCGAACAGGTTCAACAGGGTCACGCCTCGGCCCACTAGGTGTGGAGGAACAAAGGCGCGGCCATGGGCCATGATGACAGGAAAGCTGGCCCCGGTGAACCCGATGACCGAGATTAGAACTACCGACAACCAGACCGCATTGTCGATCCACAGGCACAACAGGGTCAGGGCGACCACGCCCAGCGCGTTACCGCCAAAGATCACCCATTTCCGCGTTCCCAATATCCGGTCAAGCGGGCCATAGGCGAAGGTGCCCGCAATCATCGACGCGCCCATGATCAGAGTGGCGGTTCCGATCTGTGTTGTGCTGAGTGCGAAGATATCGCTTAGATAAGGTCCGGCCCAAAGGCCGCGGGTTGCAGCCGATGGCGCATAGGCCACCAACATCAGCGGCAGGATGGCCCAGAGTGCGGGTTGCTTCAGCAGATCCAGAACCGATCCTTTGTGGTCGGTTTCAACGCGTTTGGGATCATGAACTGTGAACAGGATGCCGATGGCGATCACGCCCGAAAACAGGGCCAAAGTGACCATTGTGGCGCGCCAACCCATCAGCTCAACGGCCAGCGCAGTGGGGTAGGAGGCGACCAAATTTCCGACCGACCCAACACCCAGCATCAGGGCGGCCAGCGTGGCGAAACGGGCCGGGGGGTATTCGCGGGCGAAGATAAAGTAAGACGCCATCAGGATCGGCGAGCATCCCACTCCGATCAGCCCCATGGCCAGGGCGACATGAAAAGGCGTGCTGGCCACGGCAAAGATCAGTGCGCCGCCTGCGCCACCGACCAGCAACAAAACAGTCGAGGTCAGCCGCGGCCCGACCCGATCCAGCGCCCAGCCCACCGGCAGTTGCATGGCGGCAAAGACCAAAAACCAAAGACCCGATGCAAAGGCGAGGTCCTCTGGCGTGGCGCCGATATCCCGGCCTAGATCGACGCTGAGTACGGCTAAAAACGCGCGAAAAAACTGGCTGAGCACATAGCCCAGGCACAACACGACCAAACCTGCTTTCATGAAATGACACTCTCCCCCGCGGCTAACCGGCTATGCTTGGCACGGCAGGACTCCGCACACAAGCATGTGTGTAATGACGATTTCGCGGGACAGGTGCCACAATCGGTCTATGTTCAGGGATAATTTCGACAAGAGGTTATTATGAAGGACGCTCAGGTCGCGTTTTACGACAGCCTGCCCTTGCTGCGGGACTTTACCCGTTTGGCCGACCCTCAGCGGTTTTCGGCCATTCCCAGTGACTGGGTTGTTGGTGTTGCGGACATTGTCGACTCGACCGGGCAGATCGCGCAGGGACGCTACAAAACGGTCAATACCGTCGGGGCAGCGGTTATTTCAGCGATGATCAACGCCATGAGCGGGCGCGAGTTTCCGTATGTGTTCGGTGGTGACGGCGCAGGCTTTGCCGTGCCCGCCAGTGCAGCTGAAGCGGCCCGCGAGGTTCTGGCCGCCATGAGGCGCTGGGCGCAGGAAGAGTTTTCCATTCCGCTGCGCGCAGCATTGGTGACGGTGGCCGAAATCCGCAAGGCGGGCAAAGACCTGCGCGTCGCCCGTTTCGCACCATCGGACGGGGTCGACTATGCAATGTTCTCGGGCGGGGGGCTTGCTTGGGCGGAAACGCAGATGAAGGCCGGTCACTTTATGGTGCCCGAGGCCGACCCCGGTGCGCGCCCTGATCTAACCGGTCTGTCCTGTCGGTGGTCCAACGTTAGGGCGCAGCATGGGCAGATCGTTTCGCTGGTCGTGGAACCCACGCCGCACGCCACCGAGGCGGATTTTGCCGACCTCGCCCAATCGGTTCTGTCTGCAGCCGAAGGGTTGGAGCGCGCGGGTCACCCGGTACCGGAAAACGGCCCACCGATCGGATGGCCACCACCTGGTCTGAGCATTGATGCCCATGTCTCGCGCGCTGGCGGCAGCCTTGTTGGTCAAACGCTCAAACTGTTGGTACAGAATTTGCTTATCGCATTGCTGTTTCGGTCCGGCAAACGGCTGGGTAACTTTGAGCCGGATCACTATAAACGCATGGTCAGCCGGAATGCGGATTATCGAAAGTTCGACGACGGGCTTAAAATGACGCTGGATTGCGATCCTGCGACGTTGGCGCAAATTCAGATGATGCTGGAACAAGCGCGCGGGCGCGGCAAGGTGCGTTACGGCTTGCACGCACAGGACGAGGCGATGATGACCTGTTTTGTGCCTTCAGCTACCCGCGATGACCACGTGCATTTCGTTGATGGCGCGTCAGGTGGCTATGCGCAGGCCGCTGCGGCGATGCAGAGCTGATCGTTACCGGGTCTTCCACTTCGTCGCCAATGCGCGCGCCGCCTGCGTCAGGATCATGACGTCGATTCCAACAGCCAGAAATTGTGCGCCCATCTCAAGGTAGCTTTGTGTCGCCTCTTCATGAGTGCCCAGAATTCCGGGAGCCTTGCCGGCTTTTTTGATTCGGCTGATTGCGTCGGCAATCGTTTCGCGAACCTCCGGCGCCGCGCTGTTGCCCTGGTATCCCATATCCGTCGACAAGTCCGCTGGACCGATAAAAACGCCATCGACGCCATCGACTTTCAAAATATCATCAAGCGCGGCGATGCCGGCACGGTTTTCGACCTGAACCAATAGGCAGACTTGCGCATCTGCTGTCTGGATGTAATCGGAGAAAGATCCATACCCGGTCGCCCGCGCGGCGCCGGCACCGACGCCGCGGACCCCTTCTGGTGGATAGCGACACGCGCGCACCAACTCGCGCGCTTGATCGGCGCTGTTGACCATGGGAACCAAAATTGTTTGGGCACCGGCGTCCAATACCATTTTGATCAGCGCGGTGTCTCCGACGGGCACCCGAACAACCGGATGTGTGGCACTGGCCGACAAGGCCATTAGCTGGTCACGAACCGAGCGGATATCGTTGGGCGCATGCTCTCCGTCGATTACCAGCCAGTCGAAGCCAGCGGTTCCCATGATTTCGGCGGTGACGCTTTCGGCGAAGCTGGTCCAACAACCGATCAAGCGATCCCCATTGGCCAGAGCTTCTTTGAATGTGTTTACAGGGGCTGGCATCACGGAGCCTCCAAGGCGGTGGTGGAAACGCCTGACAGTGATGGCCATTCGGGGGAAAAGGTCAATCAGATTTGGCATTGGGTTCGAAGGTGCTGCGGGCAAATCTGGGCAACAAGGCTCTGAATAAAGGGTTTTCCGCGCTGTTGCAGTCTTATTGGATTTCGGTCAAGATTCCGTATGACCAAAGACCTGCCATCGACATCCCGCTCGTTGCCGATTGCGTTGCTTCGGGCCCGCGAACGGGTCATGGGCCCTATTCGGAAGATGTTGGCAGACGCCGGCGTAACCGAGCAGCAATGGCGCGTGTTGCGTGTTCTGAACGAGGAAGGTCCACAAGAACCCACGGTGATTGCTGACCGGGCGTGTCTGTTGTTGCCCAGCCTGACACGGATTTTGCAAAAGCTCGAGGTTAAGGGACTGATCCGGCGCAGTGCCCATCCAATCGACAAGCGCCGACAGATTGTCGAGATCATGCCAACGGGTGAGCAGATCATCCGCGACAATATCGACGTCACAGTCCGGCTGGCGGATGAGATAAAGTCGCAATTGGGCCCCAAAAGGCATGAGACGCTGCTGGACCTTCTGAACGATCTTTATGATCTCAAAACCTGAGAGGTAACTCTGCGCCCCGCCAGAGGCGGTGATTGGTGTCCCCTGGCGGGAGAGTCGGACTTAGACTTGTGTTTTGTGTCCGACCGACGCTTCAGAGGACCAGCCAACCTGAAATGAGGCGACATTGCGAAAGTTGCGACCCTTGGGGGGGCGGGCCACGACCGCGGTTCTCTGAAACAGGTGCACCCGGTCTTTTGTGCAATCTGCCCTATCTTGGGGCTTTGGGCGGGCAAGAATGGTCTGGGTGCAATTCAACGTCTGTTTGTTGTCTGCAACCTTTGATTTAGTGCTTCGATCTGTCATTCCAAGATGTAGGGCTACAAAGTAACCCGGGTCAGGACGTCGCTTTGGCTTGTTCAGACCGGGTGTATCCTTAGGATGCGCCCAGTGCGTTGCAAGAAGGGGCCAAAGATGTCTGATACGTTGTTTTCCTTGCCAGACCCGATCGAGGTACCGATCCACGGGGAGTCGTCCTTTTACCCCGTCGGTCGCATTTTCTGTGTCGGACGCAATTATGCAGCCCATGCCGCGGAAATGGGCCACGAGGTTGACCGCGAAGCGCCGTTCTATTTCACCAAATCGGCAGCCAACGCCGTTCTGTCCGGTGCGACCGTGCCGTTTCCGTCCGGAACCGAGAATTTTCATCATGAGATGGAATTGGCAGTCGCGCTCGGAAATCCCGTTTTCAAGGCCAAACCTGCCGAGGCCGCAGATGCAGTCTACGCCTATGGCTGTGCTCTGGACATGACCCGTCGGGATTTGCAGATCCGCGAGCGTAACAAGCAACGCCCTTGGGATCTGGGCAAAGACCTTGAAAATGGCACCGTTCTTGCCCCGCTGACGCGCGCCTCGGACTGGATGCCCGAGGATGACAAACGCATTTTTCTCAGCGTGAACGGCGACGTTCGGCAAGATGCGACCTTGCACGAACTGATCTGGAAGATTGATGAGATCATCAGTCACCTTTCCGGATATTACCATCTGCGACCCGGAGACATAATCCTGACCGGTACACCGGCCGGAGTGGGGGCGCTTGCACCCGGAGACGTTCTTGAGGGTGGAATAGATGGGCTGCAGCCAATCTCTCTAACGCTGTCAGATCCTGAATAGCCTCTATTTAGGCTCTTTCAGCCAGTGCTTAGAAAACTCCACGCGATCCAGCCCTGCAAACCTGCGGACCCGGTCCAACTCCGAGGTCAAACGACTTGTCCGTGCCGCGGACCATTTGACCGAGCGTTCTGGCCACAACGCACTGACTTGCAGAACGCCCCGATCGCGATGAGCCTTCATGTCGACCCGGCCAATAAGCCGGTCGCCTTCAAGCAGCGGGAAGACGTAGTACCCATAGGTACGCTTCGCTTCGGGGACGAAGACTTCGATACGATAGTGAAATCCGAACAATCGCTCGGCCCGGTTTCGATCACGCAGCATGGGGTCAAAGGGGCTGAGCACGCGAATGCGACCCGGCGGGGCAGCCTGGGGCTTGGTGTCGGCCAAGACCGGTTTTGAAACCAATTTGCGGGTCTGCCCATCCGCACATGTGATTTCGACTTCCTCAATTTCCCCCCGTCTTAGAGCCTGCTTTACCCATTCTCGCGCCTCTGTTGCGCTGACTGTGTCCCAGAATGCTGCCAGCTCACCGGACGTGGCGAACCCCAACCTGTCCAGGGCTGCGTTACAAAGCCAATTCACTGTTTCCGGCGCATCAATATCTGCACCGCCGGGGCAAAGATGCGTGTCGATCACCCGTTCCGTCAGGTCGTATCGTTTTTGGAACCCGCGCCGTCCGACAACTGTCAACGCGCCAGATCGCCAGAGAAATTCAAGCGCGGTTTTTGAAGGGTGCCAGTCCCACCACCCACCCGAGCCCTTCTTTTCGTCCTTCCCGACATCGGACGACGATACAGGGCCATGATCACGAATATGGTTCAGAACGGTCTGGAACTGCTGTTCGAAGCCATCGCGTCGCCAATTCTTCCACCGGGATTTCAGCAGTTCAGCATCGCGTTGAAAGCGCAGATGCCAGTGTCGGTAGAATTCCATCGGAATAACGGCGGCATCATGGGTCCAGTGTTCGAACAGCGCGCGGTCGCGTTCATAAAGGCGCTTTAGGTTTTGCGCGCGATAGCTGGGCCTGCGCGAGAACAGGATCATGTCATGGGCTCGCGCGACCGTATTGATGCTGTCCAGTTGAACAAAACCCAGCCGATGGATCAGATCCAGCAGCTCCGCCCCTTTGGCACCCCCTGAAGGCTGTTCTGCCAATGCATGACGGTCCATGAACAGCAATCGGGCTGTGCGATTGTCCAGCTTTTGAATAGCCACGGCGTCAGCGCCGTTTCAGCGTGTCACCATAGCTGATTTTCGGCGTCAGGGTAACGCGAGACTCTAATTCAGCCTCGGGATCGGCCAGTTGGGCGGCTATGATCTCGGCGGCTTTGCGTCCGATCTCAAGGCGACAGGCATCCATCGTGGCCAGCTTGCGCGGCAGGCCCTGCAACAGTTCAACGTTGTTGAACCCGGCAAGACCAATCTGTCCGGGCACGTCAATACCTTGCTCCAACAGGTACAGCAGCCCTCCGGCACCAATCATATCATTGGAATAATACAGAAAATCCAGATCCGGAGAGCGTTCCAGCATGGCCTGCGTCATCTCACGCCCCTTGGCCAGGGCTGACCCGCCGGAATAGAACTCGCGGTCTTCAATTTCGACCCCGTGTTTGCCCAGCACTTCGGTGAAGCCTTCGAACCGTTTGCGGGCGCGGTGATCCAGCGGCATTTTGGTGCCCATAAACCCGATATGCTCGTACCCCGCCTTCAGGATTGCCTGCGCCATCTCGCGTCCGGCGCGGCGGTGCGAAATGCCAACCATTGCATCCACGGGTTTGCCATCAGTATCCATGATCTCGACCACTGGAATCCCCGAGGAGTCCAGCATGGCGCGCGCGGCCTCGGTATGCTCCAGCCCCGCGATGATCACACCTGATGGCCGCCACGAGAGCATCTCGTACAGTACCTTTTCCTCTTTCTCGGGAAGGTAGTCGGTAACGCCGACCACGGGCTGCAATTCGGTATCTTCCAATACTTGGTTGATGCCGGTCAGCACCTCGGGGAAAACCATGTTCGAAAGTGAAGGGATGATCACCGCGACCAGATTCACCCGGCTTGAGGCCAGCGCGCCAGCGATCTTGTTGGGCACATATCCCAGTTCTTTTGCGGCAGCCAAAACGCGGGTGCGGGTGGCGTCCGACACGTCACCCCGGTTGCGCAGGACGCGGCTGACCGTCATCTCGGACACCCCCGAGGCCTCAGAGACATCCCGAAGAGTGAGCGGGCGTTTGGTTTCTGTTGTCACGATGGCACCTGCGTCGTTGTTTTAAGGGATGGTAGCGTGAACAGGACGCATTTTACAACTGCCCATCAAAGGTCATGACAACCTGAAAAATCCGGGGTACAGAGAGCCTTGCGCGGCCCCGTGGCTCAACTGGATAGAGCAGCCCCCTCCTAAGGGGCAGGTTGCAGGTTCGAATCCTGCCGGGGTCGCCAGACTTACTAGTGCTCTGAGTATTGCCAAGTTGTTGACCCGAGCATGTGAGGTATTGGCGAAGACAGGATCAAGCGGTCATTTCCACAGCGTAATCGTCCCAGAGGCTGAATGCGTCGGGACGAGCGTGGCGGTATGAGTTTGCGGTGAGTTGATATTGGTGGGGGCGGAAGACCAGGTTGATTTGGTCATTCGCAAACAGAAATCTCTGAGCCTTTAGGTGAGACTTGAAACGGCCCATTATCTTTTCTCGTTTGCGGGTTGGTCGGTGCGAGACTTCGATCGCGTTATTCAGATCTTTGTGGGCACGATGGTCGGTGTTCGGTGCCAGTATTTTGAACGGCTTGATATAGCTGCGCAATTTGTCGGTGATGACGACCCTGGGTTCGCCAAACTTGGCAACCAGCCCGTTGAAAAAGCGCTTTGCAGCTTTAGCATTTCGGCGCGTTTGCACGAGAATGTCGAGAACGTTTCCATTGGCGTCAATCGCACGCCACAGCCAGTGTTTCTTGCCACGGATCAGGATCACAACTTCGTCCATGTGCCACTTGTCGTTCGGCCGTGGGCGATCCCGCCTGATGCAATCTGCAAAGTGACGACCAAAGCGATTGACCCAAAGACGAACTGTTTCCCGGCTAACGATCACGCCACGCGCAGCTAACAGATCCTCAACGTCAGCAGTACTCAACGCAAAGCGATGGTAAGACCAGACCGCGTAAGCAATGATCTCACGAGGAATGCAAAAACCCTTCAGGCGTGGCATGATCGGTCTTGAAGAGAACCTTGTTCGTTAGCAGCTTATAGGCGGTTTTATCGCCTCCCCGTGTAGTGTTTATAAGGTTATGAATGCAGCCGACACGTTGATCGGTTCGTAGCACGCGTCGGATCCAGTTGTAATACCAAACCAACTAACTGGGTGCTGACTAGGGTCAGGACCCGTTGATTTCCGTCTTACAGCGTGATTCACGGTTCAAAAACGATCGGTGAACATGTCTTATCTTTTCTGGCTTACGGACGCGCAGATGGCGCGTTTGAAGCCCTTCTTCCCAAAGCCCCACGGCAAGCCACGCGTAGATGACCGGCGAGTATTGAGCGGGATTATCGTCATCAATCGCAATGGGTTACGGTGACGCGCCTGCTGCCTATGGCCCGCACAAGACGCTGTACAATCGTTGGAAACGGTGGAGCGATAGGGGTGTTTTTGCACAGATGATGGTCGGTCTGGCCGCTGAGCACGGCGAAGAGAAGACTGTGATGTTCGACGCAACTTATTTGAAGGCCCACCGTACCGCGACCAGCATGCGCGTCAAAAAGGGGGGCGTGGACGCCTGATCGGTCGAACCAAGGGCGCTATGAACACCAAACTGCATGCCATTTGCGACAGCCAAGGGCGTCCGCTGAACCTGTTTGTCACAGCCGGACAAGTCAGCGACTATATCGGCGCAAGGGCGTTACTGAGTAGCCTGCCGGATGTCGATTGGCTGCTTGTTGACCGCGGCTATGACGCGGACTGGTTCAGAGAAGCATTAAAAAACAAGGGCATACGCCCCTGCATCCCGGGTCGAAAGCAACGTAAGACGACCGTAAAATACTACAAGCGGCGATACAAACGCCGCAATCGGATCGAGATCATGTTCGGCAGGCTGAAAGATTGGCTGCGTGTTGCAACAAGATACGACCGATGCCCGAAGGTCTTCCTCTCAACAATCGCTCTCGCGGCGCTCGTAATTTACTGGCAAGGAGTCCTGACCCTAGGGCGGTTGTGGCGTTTTCTGTTCACTTGTCACTTGGGAAACGTTGTTTCAACGCTGATCTCAAATACTTCCAAGGATACCTATAAGCGTGATCTCTTTCTGCTTGAAGCTGATTGTTCTTCCTAAATATTTTAAGTTTTTCACTCTTCAGCTCGTTGACTTTAGACCCTAGGTGTTCGATTTTTTTCTTAAGGCTTCGCGCCTCTTTCTGTAGTTGTACATTTTCATGCTGAACTCTCTCAATTTCGAGCCTTGACTGCCTTAGGTGTTCGATTTTTTTCTTAAGGCTTCGCGCCTCTTTCTGCAGTTGTACATTTTCATGCTGAACTCTCTCATTTTCGAGCCCTGACTGCCTTAGGTGTTCAATGTCTTCGGCCAGAGTTTCAAAAACTGCGTCCCATTGCGCAGTTGTAAATCTGGTATGTTCCAAATCCCCCGCTCGCTTTATTGTTTGCAAAGAAATTTGATTTTTGGGGGACAGGTATTGGTTAATGAAAGCCGCGGCGTCGATATTTTTTTGAACTACCTTTTCCGAGATTGTCTTGGGAATTTCAGGGGGCTCTGATGCTATTTCTGAAAATCCAACCACGAGAGCATCAGACAATCTCCTGCCGTATTCTTTGCCAAGCACCTTGTTTGCAGACTTTATGAGATTTCTTTCTTCATAGGTAAGTGAACGGTTCATAATTGCGGGAATCTGTTTTTCCCAATGATCCACTAGAGCTTGCGGTATTCCAAAGTACTCAAGTAGACATTTAGATATATCCCTTTTGGCCACTGAGTAGTTGAACAGCTTAACTGTAATTCCCAGATCAGAGCATACAGCTACAATATCGGAAGCATGGATCAGGTGCTGTTTACCGTCTACAAAACCTTCGATCTCTCCAAAATAGCCATTTCGTTTGATCTCTTGCCCATAATAGGATTGCAGCATCTCAAGCGGTTCTCGTACAGAAATGACTACTGAAAGATCGTACTCAGGCGAAATCTGGTTGTGTACAACTGGTAACTGATCGGCAATCTCCCAGAAGACGATTTCGCTAGAGAAAATGTAGGTTGAATAGCCTGGATTCTCTCGGACTGCTTTGAGTAATTGTGGTGCGACTGGTTCCTTTGCGCGGATGTTCCCAGATGTCCCTTTGCCTTTCAATGCGTCTTCGATGTTACGGCGGACCGGATAAAAAACACCCATCTCAGCTAGGTGTGGATTCGCAACTGTCAGCAAGTTCTGTGTCGCTGTTGTTCCAGTTTTCTCGTAGCCTAAATGTAGAAATATTTTGGTCAAACCCGACGACAACTTGTTGGTCCTTTAGTCCTTTGGTCCTCCAAGCCTATGAGATGATCGGTGGATCTTCTCTTGTCCCGGCCTGAAGCGCACTATGAATAACAATGAATCCTATTCAGAGTTATCTTTCCCTTTGTAGCGTGTTAAACAACTCATGGCATTCTGCAACCTGTATGAAATAATCACTGGGCACAATACGCGGAAACCTGTTCTGAGTTACGCTGGAAAGTTGTTCAAGCAAAGCTAGGGCTTTTGTCCGCAGGTTGAGCAGTGATCAGATTATCTTAGCAGCACTAAGTTGTGACCGTTAGGCCTAACTAGTCGCCATTCACAACGACAAGGTTTACTCGATAGATCTAAGTGTTCTAATTTGGAGGCACAATTTGACTGAAAAGCCCATTACTTTCTCTTGAATTTTTTAGCTAAAGCTTTCGCGGACCTTTTCAACGCAACTTCCCAAAGTCGATTTAGCTTAAAATTGTCGACTGATCGGCTTTGAAGATCTTCGATTTTTGACTCCAGCTCGACGAGACTCAGATTATGCCTTTTACCGCCGGGTTTGTGAAGCCGTTTCTCAAACGGAGGCAAATGCTCACTCGCCGAGTACAGAGGGCCCAACGTTCCACGAACTGCTTGAACTTTATAATATTTTCCAATTGGAAACGCACCCAATGGATTCCCAAAAACATCAAGCACGCCACTCTCTTGAAAAATAGCGTCTTCGAAATCATCATCGCAGACAAGCTTCCCCCTACCAAGAAAAACTATCTCGAATAAGCCTCTTTCTTTCATTACCGAATAGGCCCGAGCCCCGAAACCCGTGTGTTTTCCAAGTTCCCAAGTCACTTCGTGAGCTATTTGACAGTGAAGGCCAGAATAAACCACCGACACATCTTCGGCTTTACTCTTAGTGAAAAGCTGAAGAAGTATCCCCCACGTACAACCCGGAATAAAGGCAGGAAGAAAATCTGGAAGCGCATCGATCCTGCAGACTACAAAGTCACCTCCAAAATCCACTTCACAGTACGAGTACGGCCCCCAGACCTTCCAAGTGTCGACGGCCATCTCGATTGGTGTGCAGAACAGGCTTTCGCCCGAGTTAACTGGGTCAGAAAGAAAAGCCGCACTGTTCCATCCCGAGGGGCCGTTAATAATTCCAAAGACACGTGTGAGTTTGTGGCTCTCCATTAACTCGATTGCACCATGTATTCCGACCGACCTGCAAAACTTAAAGTGCTGTGGAAGAAAACAAACATATTCGAATGCGTTTGAAAAATTGCTTATTCTCTCAGTAATGTTTCTGGGGTTCGTCCCATCTATTGAAGCTAATAACGCAACATTTTCGCGTTGGAGGTTGGAAACTTGGTCAAAAGTTAGGCTGGGTCCAGTAATCACCAATAATGAAGTTCGAACTTCGTCCAAGACTTCGAAAGACGCAATGGACTCGACGACGCTCGCCATCGTTTCACAACGCATAACCAGCAAAGTGGAAGTGTTGGTCTTAGGGCCCATCATTAGAACTCCCGCACAACGGACTTATATAGCTCAACGTCACGGAAGAACTTTTCAAGATACTTATTTTTTACAGACTCCGACACTGCCAAATTGTGCAAACTTGACCGGGAAGAGTTGAGCATTTTGCCATCAAATTTATAATTGTTGTCTCCAACCTTTTCCGCAAGTCGCTGGAGCGAAGCGTTCAAATGCTCGACAGTGCCGATTATGTCGAAAGGTATATGGTCAACAAACACAGCTTTATATTGATGGTACCAATGGCGGTCCATTTCGTAATCATTCTGGGAAATAACAAAACCAATAAATTGGTCAAAAGTTATTTCTTGGGTGATAACCCCCAATTCGGAATGGCGAGTACCTTTTGTCGCCTCAATAATCTTTTGCCTGTTAACTATCCACTCATTCCGAGCGTAGTTGATTGAGTCATATTGCTCCATAAGATAATCGGAAACTCTCGAATTGTAACATGAAACAATGCGTGACCACGGGTCACGAAGTACAGTGAACTTTGTAACTTCAGGATCGAAAATATGCTTAAAGAACTTTTTCCGTCCAATGTCTAGTGGACTCTGGAAACCCATGGCTCTTCTGTTATGGGGGCTGAACTGCTCAGGTGGATAAACACCGTTTTCAATTTTGTACAGTTCCAACTTAATTTTAGAACTTGCATTTTTTGAGCATGACAAAAAAACGATCTTTCGCTTGGGTAGAAAGAGCATATCGTTCCAAATTAAGTCACCCCAATAGTTACTGTCCAAAAGGATGTCGAAGAATTTTTCAGGGCTCACCAGGACAATTCCCAAGTTCTATGGTCTAACCGGAACGAAGTTTCTTCCTTCAGCAATACATCAGTTCGTTTTCCGGGGAAGCGGAAGCAACTCACGCCAATATCATTCATCGCAATAGCTAATCCTTCATTACGACGTCTAAGCGCCGCAAACTGAGAGCTGGTTTTTCGGTGATGTTGTGTAAACAGAAGATTGGTGTAGTAGACGCCAATTTCTTGAGTACACCTTTTCACTTGGTAATAAAAGTGCTCATGCTCACCCATAATTTTGATGCTATCGTGCCACCTGATACCGCAATCACTAAAGACTTCCCTGCGCATCAAGGCGAAATTGTTTACTGTGTCTATTTTCTGAATATAAGCACAGTTACCGATGAACTCTCTTGGAAAATCTACATACTCTGTTGGTATGAAGGTTACGTCACTTTCCTTCTCTACCATCGAGTGATTAAAACAGGTCGGGCAAATTGAGGAAACTTTTCCTTCCCTGTAGTCATAATTTTCGAACATTCCGCCTAGAATTGAAACTTCTGGTTTTTCTGACATCACCTTGAGTGCTGCATCAAGTTTTAAACGGTCATCAAAGACAAAGTCATCATCACACAAGAATAAAATTTCTTCTTTTGTGTTTTCTACCAGGTAGTTCCGACACTTTGAAAGCCCTGCATCTTCTTCTAGTAAGAATACTCTTCCTCCATACGTCTTCTCAATTTCGGAGTATTGCTCTTCATTTTTTCCTTGAGCTGCTATATATATTCCTATATCTGAGCCCAAAACTTTTCTGATTGATTTAACGAACTCTAGGCAGGATTCTGGCCGTTCTATTGTCGAAAAGATGATCGCTACATCCTTTTTCGAATAACTTGCTTTTTCCGCAAAATTCTTTTTGCTTGACGCAGGTACTTCATTTTGAAAGGAGAGGCCTTCTCGCATAAGGGCTCCCATTAAGCTATTTTGGTTTAATATTTGTCGCCTGGTAAATGATTTCTGTGCGTCGGTGAACATTGCGTTGTACAGCATTACTATGTTTGCCGATTTAACGCGGTCATCCAAATCTAGTAAATCGTCCCTTCGCGTCCAAAATTTTTCGTGTTCGGTGTAGTTTACCGGATGAACTTTGGATTCAAATTCTAGTTTGCAGATGGATTTATTTTTCTCGACGATCGGCGTCAAAAGCTCCGCACCAATTTCTGTCCAGTTAAAAGTTTCGTTTTTTTCGATTTTGTATTTAAGGAGGTCGTCCATAGCTATTAAGTATTCCGAAATAAGGGTCCCGGAAGGCCTACTTGCCATGATATTGTTTGTAACAATTCCGCTTGTTTCAGTCTTTTGCATCCCCCAAAAGTCAAAGGAACTTAGCGCTTCTTTGAGTTCGGGAATGATGTCTTTTCGGACAACACAGTCTACATCCAGCCATAAGCCGCCATATTTTTTTAGTAGAGCAGCTCGGTAGTAATCTACTTTGAGAGCTAACGGATTCCTGTTTGGATCCGACATGTGAATTTTTGAAAAGTCTATTTCAATGTCACCCAACAGTGATTGAATTTTCTGTGGGTCCAATAGCTGCAAACGCCCGGAAAGTCTTTGCCGTGCTATTTCAAAACACATTTTCAAGTATGTTGGCATACGTCTACCAGGAAGGTTTTCCCAGTACATCCAGATAGGAAACTCGTTGAGGTCGGTCATTGCTCGTGCCTATATTTTGCCGCTTGGACTCTGAATGGATGCCACGTTGCGGTCTACTATTGAAATACACGACTGGGCGTCAATCACAATAGCCGAAGCAAAATGTATTCACGACAATTGTTCAGCTCGTATACAAGGGTAGGGTTTAGTGCTTGACTAAAGTACCGTGGGTTGCTTTTCGTCATCTGATGCGGGTCTTCTCACGGTGTAGGCGATCGCTGGAAGCCTTTTTGCAACGTGGTGTGTCCAATCAAAGGATTTTTTTGTAAGAGGAACAGAGGATCAGCTAACCTCGCTGGCTGACTGCTGGTCAAACAATAAACTGTCCGCTTAACACTCACATAGACTGCGACCAAGTCCTACGGTATCGACCTCGATGATGCCGCGCAAAATGTTTGACGGTGGCGCGGTGCAAAGGTCTACGAGGTACTTCAGCGTGGTCGGTAGTTCGAACCCGGAGACTTGGGCGCGTCGTTCTCGAGAAATCTCGAATTGGGGCTAGGCTCAAGACTAATAGCCAATAGACGACGTGGGCTGCGAGGGCGATTGCGGATAGGAAGACTTTTGGGCCCCTGTCGTATCTTGTTACCACCCGCCGCCAGTCTTTCAGTCTGCCGAACATGATCTCAATGCGGGTGCGTCGTTTGTAGCGACGCTTGTTATAGCGGACAGCCTTCTTTCGTTGTTTTCTGCCGGGGATGCAGGCGCGTATACCTTTGTCTTGTAACGTTTCTCTGAACCAATCCGCGTCATAACCCCGGTCGCCGAGCAGCCATTTGACGTTTGGCAAGCTGCCCGCCAAAGCTCGGGCGCCGATGTAGTCGCTGACTTGCCTTGCCGTAACAAACAAGTTCAGCGGGCGGCCCTGACTGTCACAGATGGCGTGCTGTTTCGTGTTCACGCCGCTCTTGGTTCTGCCGATCAGATGGCCACGCCCTCCTTTTTGACCCCCAAACTGGACGCCGTGCGATGGGCCTTGAGATAGGTGGCGTCGATCATCACCGTCGTCTTCTCACCGTGGCCTGCGGCCAAAACAATCATCATTTCGGCGAAGATACCCTTGTCGCTCCAGCGCTTCCATCGGTTGTATAGCGTCTTGTGCGAACCGTATTCCTTAGGCGCGTCGCAACAACGTAAGCCATTGCGGTTGTTGAATATAATGCCACTTAGCACGCGTTTGTCGTCCACGCGAGGTTTGCTATGGGACTTGGGGAAGAAGGGTTTCAGACGCGCCATCTGCGCATCGCTCAACCAGAAAAGATCAGACATGTTCACCGCTCGATTTTCCGACCGTGAATCACGTAGCCAGCCCGAAATCAATAGGTCCTGAACCTTGCTTTTCGATCAGCAAGTCGTTCGAAAATACCTGCTTCCAGAATTTAGATTGCATCCACTCAGGGCAATTTTTTAGGTTTAGCAAACCCTGGTTGCTCTGGTGTTCGGCGACATTCGTCAAGCAATTTGATTTAATCATCCCCAATTGTTCTCGCGTTGGGCACGCGTTTGCTCTGCCACCCTTTTTTGGTTTCACGAGTCGTTATTCTTGTTTAGAGCGCAGAATTACTGCAGAACTAAATTTTCTTTTTAATCCAATAACTTTTCGGGTGCCATACGTTTCAAACGAACGCCCACCCAAAGCAAAATGCCACGTAGTCTATCCGGCGGTGTACCGTAAATGCTAACTACTTTAAGCAACCTGTTGATCACTTTGTGATCCACTCCGTAAGCCTCCAATATCCACTTTGGGTTGATCATTGGGAATAGGCGAGCAACACGTTTGTCGAACTCCTTTTTCATATTGGATGGTAATCCTATCCGGCACCAGAACACGGTTTTCAGAAGGCCTGCTAAAAGATACCCGCCATGCAGTCGATCGACTGCCGAAATCTCTTGTAAATTCAGAAATTTACAGGCGTTATCCAGTACATCATATCTCTCTGGGCCGATGTTCCCAGTTATTCGACCAGTATGGTCTTCTCTGTAATACAAGCCCACTTCGTCCACAATCCCAACTTTACCGTTGAGAGCCAAGGCCCTTAGGTGAAAACAAATATCCTCGAACACTTTTCCTTCCGGAAACTCAAATTTGTGCCGAATAAGGTAATCTCGTAGCCATATTCGTGTACAGATCTTCGGTTGTGTAAGAAATACCAAAGGGCTTTCAAGTGGGCGAAAACTACGCCGGCTCTGACCCTGCAGAAGCTCATCCCAATAGGAAATGTCATAGAAATCTTGGCAAGTATTATCGTTGTTATTAAAAGTTTTTGTTCTAGCAAAAACTTGGACCGAACCCGTCTTCGACGCGAAATCAGTTAGAGACCGGTACATAGTTCCAGAAACAAAGTCGTCACTATCCAGAAACGCAACATAAATACCTTCGGCGGCCCTAAATCCGACATTCCGTGCTGATGACAATCCTCCGTTCGGTTTGCGGATAATTTTGAAATTGACGTCCGACTCTACAAGGACCTTTTCAGCGACCTCCGAACTTCTGTCTGTTGAACCATCATCAACAACGATGATCTCAATATCTACTGACCCCGCGTTCGCCAAAATGCTTTTTAAGTTTTGGCCTAGATATTGTTCGTCGTTGAAAACAGGTACAACAACGCTCAAGGTTGGGATATGTGTGATTTCAGTACTTGGCATTGCCTGTAAAATTTTCACCAAATGGTTTAGACGCACCTACTTTCAATCGATCAGATGAAAAGAGCTTCGACTACTGGGCGTATTGATTTCCTCATACCTAAGAAGGTGTCTGATCACTGTCAAATTTTCTTTCCAATGCCGTTTTAGTTCCATTTGTTCTTGGGTGCCTGCCACTCTGTACGAGGTGCGGCTGAGCAGCCTCATCTGACTAGTCCAAGTTGATTGTTAGGGTCAGGATTCATAACCAATAGATGACGGTTGCAGCCAGAGCGATGGCTGAGAGGAAAACCTTGGGACAGCGATAATAGCGTGTCGCCACGCGCCGCCAGTCCTTGAGTCTGCCGAACATGATCTCGATGCGGTTGCGTCGTTTGTATCGGCGCTTGTCGTATCGAACCGGTGCCTTTCGTTTCTTTCGGCGGGGGATGCATGCGCGTATCCCTTTGTCTTGCAACGCTTCTCGGAACCAGTCGGCATCATAGCCGCGGTCCCCGAGAAGCCAGTCGACCTTGGGCAGGCTGCTCAATAACGCCCGCGCACCGATGTAGTCGCTGACCTGCCCAGCGGTGACGAACAGGCTGAGCGGTCGCCCGCGGCTGTCGCAGATAGCATGCAGTTTGGTATTCATGCCGCCCTTGGTTCGGCCGATCAGGCGTCCACGCCCCCCTTTTTCGCGGCCATGCTGGTCGCAGTGCGATGCGCCTTCAAATAGGTCGCGTCGATCATCACGATCATTTCCTCGCCGTGCTCGGCAGCCAGGCCGACCGTCATCTGCGCGAAGATGCCTTTCTCGCTCCAACGCTTCCATCGGCTGTAGAGCGTCTTGTGCGGACCGTTTTCCCGCGGCGCATCCCGCCAGCGCAACCCATTGCGATTAATGAAGATAATCCCACTCAGAACCCGTCTGTCATCGACCCGTGGCTTGCCGTGCGACTTCGGGAAGAAAGGGGTAAGTTTGGCCATCTGCTCGTTGGTCAGCCGGTAAAGGTCGCTCATGTCACCGCTCCGTTTTCCGAGCCGTGGCTCACGCAGTGCGTTGAAAATCAATGCATCCTGACCCTAATGAAGACATATGAATCGGTGAGTAGCCTCAGGTATTGACCCTTCGATGTCTGTCGGTTGCAAATTGTGCTTTCCATAGCGATAGACGAATTTTAGCGAGGATTTTACTTTCGACTTGGTTACCTGGCCGCGGTTTTGTCAGGATCGTCACCAACCGTGAGAGAATGCCGCCCGCCCCGACCCACGGAGCCCACTCCTTTTGACGAATTAGAAGGCTATATCGTCATTCTGCTGCGTTAGTGTCAAAACTACGTTTATTGAATTGCTGATCAAAGAGACTCTTGAACTGGCCGTTGAGTTCAATGAGTTCGTCCAGATTGCCCTCTTCGATAACGGCCCCATCCTGGACAACCATTATCTTGTCAGCCTCAAGGATCGTGGACAGCCGATGTGCGATTACGATCACAGTGATGCTCTGTGTCAGCGTGTCCAGCGCCGCTTTCACAAGAGCCTCGGACTCCGCATCCAAAGCGCTGGTTGCTTCGTCCAGCAGTAAAATCTCTGCGTCGCGCAATACCGCGCGAGCGATGGCGATACGTTGCTTTTGACCACCGGAAAGGAACGCGCCGTTTTCTCCGACATGTGTATCGTAGCCGTTGGGCAGCTCGCTAATGAAGCCATGAGCATGTGCGGCTTTAGCGGCTTCAATAACCTCTTCGTCTGTCGCATCCGGCGCGGAGCAGCGTAGATTTTCCAGCACGGAAGCGGAAAAAAGGAAGGTATCTTGGCCGACATAAGAGATCTTGCGCCTCAGCGATGAATAGCGAGCGTCCTGAATATTCTGACCATCAATTTCAACACTTCCTTCATCGGGGTCATAAAACCGCATTATCAGTCCGAAAATCGTTGATTTTCCGCCCCCGGACTGGCCGACTAGCGCAGTGGTTTTTTGGGCTTGGAAAGTCACGTTCATATCTTGGATGACAGGCATTGATCCGTGATAGCTGAAGGTGACGTTGCGCAAAGCGATTTCGCCCGGTCCTTCAAGCAGGTCGCGTGCCACGGGGCTTTCTGGCATCGTGTCTTCTTGATCTAAGAGTCCGAATAACAGCCCGACACCAACCATGGCAGTTTCGATCTGGACGCGCATTCTCGACAAACGCTTTGCGGGCTCGTAGGCCATAAGCAGCGCGGTGATGAACGACATCAATTGCCCTGCAGACGGTTGTTCACTGCCAGAAATTCCAAGCGCGCTAATGACCAGCACACCTGCAACAGCCAGACCGGCCAGAAATTCCATTAATGGGCTAGCGATTGATTGAAGGCGTGCAATGTCATTCGCACGATTTTCGACTTTCCGGATAGCCGTGTCCATTCGGGTGATCATCCGTTCTTCCAGTGAAAACACCTTGATCACCTTTATCCCAGAAGATGTTTCCTGGAGGACGCGAATGATTTCAGCCAAGGATTTGAACTCAGCCTGCATAATCGCACGGACGCTTTTCAGAAGCCGTCGAACACCAAAAAGGGCAACAGGGCCAACCACAAAGAACATGATCGATAATACAGGCTGCTGATACACCATGACGATCACAAGGCCAATCAGTGTCAACGCATCGCGAACGAAGCCGGTGACGATGACATCGATAAGCCTGCGCGCGGCCTGCGCACCGTTTGTTGTGCGCATTAGCAGATCGGCGGATTCATTTTGTGCGAAGAATGATACGCCGTGCCGAAGCAGCTTGCGATAAACTCGGTCCTGTTGCCTTGCAACTATACGGTTTCCAGCCCGTGCCAGGAAGATGGCTTGCACATAGGAGGCCACCGCTTTTGTAAGAAACAAAAGAATGACGCCGAACGCGATCATCCCAGCCCATTCACGCATTTCAGGGCTGGTCATCGCATCGACGATGTATTCCATCATGTAGGCGGAGCCGGCGGTGGTTGCAGCAACTGCGATCATTGCAACGATCGCAACAGCATAAAGATGACCTTGGGCAAAAAAGCTCTCGACGATGAGGCGGCCCATATAGCCTGATCGCCATTCGGTCCAGGCACGCTTAATCATTGCTTTCTCCAGATCGTGAAATCATGCGCTCGCTCAGATAACCTATAATCGTCCCCGCCTAAAGGGCAGATCAAATGACGCGACAGAGTTGCCCAATCCTAAGGTTGCGCGGGGGCCTTGGCAGATAAGGGTTGGAGCTGGGTTGTACAAGGTTTTGATGCTCTCGTTCAACAAGCTGGCGCGATGTATTGTGGGCCTTCGTGCACCGACCTCTATTTGGTGTTTATATGTCGATGCCGGTAGTTGTCCGCACAGCTTAATAGCGTCTTGTATGCACCTTCTGCTGCGCGAGGTCCCTTGATTATGATGGATAGATTGAAGCGTTGACAGAAATTCGCGCTAGCTCGCGTGAAGTGGTCAGGTGATTTTCTTTTTGGTTTCATCGTGATATGTACATGTTTGGAAGAATGTAAGCTCTGATATTGTGGGGCAAATTGCTGTAACGTGAGAGTAACGATTGAATTTCAGCGGTTTTCTGCAGCAGGAAATCCTTGACGCGTCGCGGGAAAAGGGTAGACCAGTTTTGCTTGTGCTTGGTAAATACGGCCCGCAGTAACGCGGTGCAAAAAAAATTATTGGTAATGGAACAGTGTCGATTAAGGCCGTCATTCTGAGTTTGCCGCAAGATGTTGAACGGCGACGTTTCTGCGAAAGCGAATTTACCCGCTTTGGCTTGAACCATGAGTTTTGCGACGCCATTGCTGGAGACCAGTTGAACAACTCTGAGTTGCAGCGCATTTATGATGCCGACATGAATCGGAGCAAATTCAAACGCCCGCTCAGCCGCAACGAAGTCGCATGTACCCTTGGGCATCGCCGGATATGGAAGGATATTGCGGCCTCTTCCGATTTCGTGAACCTTGTTTTGGAAGATGACGCGACATTCGTGCAAGATCCCAGGCCATTTTTCAATGAACTGGCTGGATGTGGCGAATGTTTCGAAGGTGTTATGATAAAGCTGGATGGCACTTCGAGCAGCAACGGGCAGGTGATTAAATCCGTGGCAGATCAGAATCTTGTCCTGTCGGATCGCCTGCCGCCCAGAACCACAGGTTACATCATCGGTCGGCGTGCTGCCGCTCAACTATTTGCGATCGAGGCCCCGATTGCGCGCCCCATCGACATCGACCTGAAATTCTATTGGGAACACAACGTACCCATCCTCACACTTGCCGAGCAGATGGTCGCGGAGCGCAAAGAGGTAGACAGCACGATTGACCACTGCCGCAGTAAAATGAAACCCGGCTCGCCCATGGCCAGATTCGTTCGAAACCTAATGTACCAGACGAAGTACACGTACGGACGGTTGAGCCATCCGTTGAACCCAGACATGATTGAAGGGCTCGGCCCTTTGATGCAGGCAGGAAATCGGGTTCGGAACCGCGCATGAAGAATAGCCTTGTGGTTGTCCGTGCGGGCAACAAGTCATTGCACCATCGGTGGCAAGAAATCCCCTATGAAGATCGCACCTACGATCTTCTGATCAGCTATTTTTCGGACGAGGCTTTTGCGGCATTCAAACCTGAACCCGGTGTCGAGGCTGTGCTGGTAAAAGGCGGCAAATGGGACGGGTTATTCAAGACCCTCGCCGACCGTGACCTTGGTAAGTATGACTACTATTGGCTGCCGGATGATGATCTGGACATAGGCGCTACGGATGTAAACGCGCTGTTTGATGCTATGCAGGTTCACGGATTGCGTATTGCACAACCGTCGCTGACCCCCGAAAGCTATTTCTCGCATTTTGTGTTCAGCCAATGCCCGGGCTTCGTGCTGCGGTACACAAACTATATCGAGATCATGGCCCCGTGCCTGCACAAGGACATTCTGAAAAAGGCACTGCCGCTGTTTCAGGGCACAATGAGCGGCTATGGTCTGGACTACATCTGGTGCCGATGGGCCGAGGCTGGCGCGTTTCGAACAGCCATTCTGGACGAGATCGCGATGCACCACACGCGGCCGATCGGAAAGAACCTGAAAGCTGCGATGGCCGAGTCGAATAACCTCAGCTCAGAGGAAGAAGAGGCCGTTCTAAAGCAGATGTTTGATCTGTCGCGGCGTACCGTTCCGGTCGTCTTTGCCGCGATCCTGCAAGGTGGGCAACCTATCTCGGGTCGTTTACAGTTGGGATGGCGCATGTGCCGGGCATGGATGTCGGTTCTGCCGAAGTTCCGCAGTGCCAGCGAGGCGCGGTCGGGTATATTCAAGATTGCCCGCCGTCAGTTGATCAAACCCCTCGATATGACTACGATTTCGATGAAACAGGAAAGCCCCTGATATGCAGTTTTTGATGGTTGGGGCCGGATTGTCTGGTGCTGTGATCGGTCGGGAACTTGCGGAACAAGGGCATGATGTCACCGTGGTCGACAGCCGTGACCATATCGGTGGAAACTGCCACACAGAACGGGATGCCGATACCGACGTCATGGTCCATGTGTACGGGCCGCATATCTTCCACACGGATGACGAAGAGGTTTGGCGGTATGTGAACCAATACGCCAATTTCCTGCCCTACAAGAACCGGGTCAAGACGACCTCGAACGGTCAGGTGTTTTCGCTGCCGGTGAACCTGCATACGATCAACCAGTTCTTTGGCAAGACGATGCGCCCGGACGAAGCACATAAGTTCATCACCGAAGAACAGGCGGACACATCGATCACCGACCCTCAGAGCTTTGAAGAACAGGCGATGCGGTTTGTTGGCCAGGACCTTTATGAGGCGTTCTTCAAGGGCTACACCATCAAGCAGTGGGGGTGTCACCCGTCCGAACTGCCCGCATCGATCCTGAAACGCTTGCCTGTTCGCTTCAACTACGACGACAACTACTTTTTCCACAAGTTCCAGGGCATGCCGGAAAACGGATACACCGATATGATTGCGGGTATTCTGGATCATCCCTCGATCACTGTGAAGCTGGGCACGACATTCGACCGCAGTATGGGCGATGACTTTGACCACGTTTTCTATTCGGGGCCGCTGGACGGGTATTTCGACTATGAGCTAGGCCGGCTGGGGTATCGTACGCTGGATTTCGAACGCTTCACGTATGATGGCGACTACCAGGGGTGTGCTGTCATGAACTACGGCGAGGAAGATGTCCCATATACCCGCATTACCGAGCACAAGCATTTCGCGCCGTGGGAAACGCATGAAGGTTCCGTGTGTTACCGCGAATTCTCGCGAGCGGCCGAACCGGACGACATTCCTTATTACCCTATCCGTCAGGTCAAGGAAAAGGCGCTGCTGGGGGATTATGTCGAGCTGGCCAACAAGGCCGAAAATGTCACGTTTGTCGGTCGCCTCGGCACCTATCGCTATCTGGATATGGACGTCACAATCCGCGAGTCTCTGGACACAGCCAAATCGGCGTTGTCCGCGATTGCGGCAGGAGAGAAACTAAAGCCGTTCTTTGTAACGGTTCTCTGAGTTCAGGACGGTGTAGGTTCGGGGAACCGGGAGCGGGTTCTGTTCGCGAAGGCAACAAGCGACAGCATCACTGGGACCTCGACCAAAACGCCCACAACGGTCGCAAGCGCCGCCCCTGAATTCAGGCCAAACAGGCTGATGGCGACGGCGACTGCCAGTTCGAAGAAATTGGATGTGCCGATCATGGCGCACGGGGCGGCTATACGATGCGGAACCTTCAGCGCGTAGGCTGCGCCATAGGCCAGGGCGAATATGCCATAGCTCTGGATCAGGATCGGTACTGCAATCAGGACAATCACAAGCGGCTTGGCCAGGATCGTCTGTCCTTGCAGGCCGAACAGGATGACGACTGTGGCAATCAACCCCAGGATGGACCACGGCTTAACGCGGGCCGAGAACGCCTCAATCGCTTGTTTAGAGCCTAGTTTGCGTCGTGTGATCAACCCTGCGATCAAGGGCAAAACAACATAGAGCACCGTCGCCAGAACCAGTGTTTGCCACGGAACCGCGATATCAGTGACCCCCAACAGAAACGCCACAATAGGGGCAAACGCCACCACCATGATCAGGTCGTTGACCGAGACCTGCACCAGCGTATAGGTCGCGTCCCCCTTGGTCAGTTGCGACCAGACAAACACCATCGCCGTACAGGGCGCTGCACCCAGCAAGATCAGACCGGCGGTGTATTGTGCGGCGTCCTCGGGGCGTATCCACGGGGCGAAAACGTAGTCAAAAAACAGTACAGCCAACACGGCCATGGTGAAGGGTTTGATCAACCAGTTCACCACGAGGGTCACGATCAGTCCCTTGGGTTGGCGGGCAACGCCGGCTACGGCTCCGAAGTCGACTCCGACCATCATTGGGTAGACCATGGCCCAAATCAGCACCGCGACAACCAGATTGACGCTTGCCACCTCGGCCGAGGCGACCAGGTCCACCAGCCCGGGCGCGGCGAGTCCGATCAAGACGCCGCCGATCATCGCCAGCGCAACCCAGATGGTCAGGTATCTTTCAAAGACGCTCATGCATGTGCCTCGTGGGTTTGGTCGGTCAGCTTGCCGGATGTTAACGCGGCAAGCGCGACCATTGCGGCGGCTGTACCCAGGACCAAAGGCAAGCCTCCGACTTGGTAGGTAAGGCCGGATAGAACGGTGCCCACAAGGCGTCCTGTGGCATTGGCCATATAATAAAAGCCGACGTCCATGGTGACCCGCTCGGATTTGGTGAAGGCCAATATCAAGTAGGAATGCAGGGACGAGTTCACTGCAAAGATCGCTCCGAAAACCAAAAGACCCAAAACCAGTGTCACGGTTAGCCATGTTTGCGGCCCGTCCGAGATCAGTATCGCTACCGTCAGCGTCGCAGGAATGCAGAACAGTACAGCAGCCCAGGTGCGAGCGGCTTTTATCAAGTCGCTCTCGGTACGGTCCGCGGCCCGCAGGATTTTCGGCGCGCTGGCTTGGACCGCGCCGTACAGTATGACCCAGACGGCCATGAACGTACCGATCATGAAAAAGGCCGCGCGGTTGCCTTCTTCCGTGCCATCCGACAGGACGGCGTAAAAGTATATCGGTATGCCGACCACAAACCACACATCGCGTGCGCCAAACAGAAAAACCCGCGCCGCCGATAGCCAGTTGACGTTGGGCGATTTCGAGAAGACCTCGGAGAACTTGGCTCCTTTGCGTCCTTTGGGTAGGCCGGGCGGCATAAAACGAATGACGGCGAACAGGATCACGGCCAGAACAGCGGCCATGACAAAGATCGCTGTCATAAAGCCCATTGTGACCAGCATGATCGCGCCAAGCAAAAAGCCCACTCCTTTGACCGCGTTTTTAGATCCGGTGAGAATAGCAACCCAGCGAAACAACCCTCCGCCTGTCGTGGGGGCCAGCAGTTTGACGGCGGATTTCGAAGACATTTTGGCCAGATCCTTGGCCACGCCGCTGGCACCCTGTACAGCCATCACGAAGGCGACCGAGGTGGCGACGCTCCAATGCGGGTCCAGAAACGTCATTGTCAGCAATGCTGCGATCTGTATCCCCAGACCTGCATAAAGCGTTGAGGTCAGCCCGAACCGCGCAGCGATCCAACCTGCTGACAGATTGGTCACCATCCCGGCGACTTCATACAGAACAAACAGATAAGCCAACTGAACCGGCGAGAACCCTATGGTATGAAAGTGCAACAGCACCAACATCCGCAGGGCTCCGTCGGTCAGCATAAAGGCCCAATAGGCCGCCGTGACCGCGATATAGGCCGACAGTCCCTCGGGCCGGTCGCTCACAGCGCGTTCCCCACCATCAGCGCCACATCCACCAGACGGTGCGCATAGCCCATTTCGTTGTCATACCACGCATAGATCTTTATCTGCGTCCCGTTCACCACCATGGTCGAGGGCGCATCGACAATCGAAGATCGTTCGTCATTGGTGTAATCCGTCGAAACCAATGGCCGGGTCTCATAGCCCAGAATGCCTTTCAGCTCACCCTCGGCGGCGGCTTTGAAGAAGGCGTTGACCTCTTCGACGGTGGTTTCACGTTCCACCTCGAATACGCAATCGGTCAGCGAGGCGTTCAGCAGGGGCACCCGAACCGCGTGGCCGTTCAGGCGGCCTTTCAATTCGGGGTAAATCAGCGTGATCGCCGTGGCCGAGCCGGTGGTGGTCGGGATCAGCGAGTTCAATGCCGACCGCGCACGCCGCAGGTCTTTGGCGGGGCGGTCCACGATGGTTTGCGTGTTGGTCACATCGTGGATCGTGGTCATCGAGCCATGACGGATACCCAGATTCTCATGAATGACCTTAACCACCGGGGCCAGACAATTGGTGGTGCAGGACGCCGCGGTCACGATGTGATGGGCTGCGGGGTCATAAGTGCCTTCATTCACGCCCATCACGATATTGGCCGTGGGGCCGTCCTTGACCGGGGCCGAGACGACAACCTTCTTCACCCCCGCCTCGAAAAACGGTGCCAGCTTAGCCTCGGTCTTGAACACGCCTGTGCAGTCGATCACCACATCCACGCCGTCCAGAGGCAGGTCGGACAGGTCTTTGGTGCCAACAAACGGCAGGCGCGTGCCATCGATCGTCACGCTGTCGGCATTATGGGTAAACTCCGCATCCCAGCGGCCATGGACCGTGTCGAATTCTAGCAGGTGCGCGTGCATCTCGGGGTCGCCGACGCCATCATTGATCCAAGCGATCTTGGCGCCCTTCTCGATCAGAGGTTTCAGGGCCAGTTTGCCCATCCGGCCAAGGCCGTTTACCGCGTAAGTGGTCATTTCATATCCTCAACGGGGGTTCTGCCGATATCATCGACGGCGGTTTGCAAAGCGATCCGGTCCAGGCTTTCGACCGGCAGAGAGGTAAACGCCTCGATACGACGCTTCAGCGCGCCATAGGCGTTCTGGAAGGCCAGGCTTTTCTCGGCGTCCGTGCCTGTGGCCTTGACCGGGTCGACCATGCCCCAATGTCCGCTGATTGGCTGGCCTTCCCAAGCGGGGCACTCCTCATTGGCGGCCTGATTGCAGACGGTGAAGACAAAATCCATCTCGGGCGCGCCATCGGCTGCAAATTCGGACATATGCTTGGACCGCAGCACTGAGGTGTCGTGCCCTTTGTCGCTAAGTACCTGAACGGCAAATGGGTTGAGCTGCGATGTGGGCTGCGTTCCGGCCGAATAGACGTTGAAGCGATCCTCTCCCAACGTGCGCAGAATGGATTCGGCAAAGATCGAGCGGGCGGAATTGCCCACGCATAAAAACAAAACGTTGTATTTGCGATCCGGCATAGTCTCGGGTCCTTGTGAAAACGGCATACAGATATCGGGCCGGCCCCTGCAGCAATCGTTCAGCAAGAAGTCCAGCATGTGCTGCACATTCGTCATCTCGATCGAATAGAGCAGCGACGTCCCTGACCGTTCTTGCCGCACCAGCCCCGCGCGTTGCAGCGCGTTCAGGTAATTCGACAGGGTGCTGGGTTTGATATCCAGCTCGGATGCAAGCTCACCCGCTGGAACAGTGTCAGGATATCGTCGCATGAGCATGCGAAACACCATCAAGCGTTGCGGGTGACCCAGAGTGGCCAGTTTGTCGGTTGTTTCATTTATCATATTTCATGAAATAACGAAATAATAGAAAAACGGCAATCGGCGATCAGCAGTGTCGTAAAAATTTCACAAAACTGACCGGGGTTTTGGGCGCTGTAAGCACGCCTAAAAGCCCTGCCGAACAAGTCTTGCACGTCAGGGCGAGACGGTTTAAACGGTCCCCCGCTGCCTCAATAGCTCAGCTGGTAGAGCAGGTCCTTCGTAAGGACAAGGTCGGGGGTTCGAGTCCCTCTTGAGGCACCATTTTCCGCAAAACAAAGATTAGGCGCGTTTTTCGCCGATTGTCGCCACGCCCAGAACCGAGAGCACTTTGGCCTCGATCTGCTCGGCATTCATCCCGGCCACCGTGTACATATCAGCAGGGCTGGCCTGATCGATGAAGATATCGGGCAGTACCATTGAACGGTATTTCAGGCCGTCATCAAACACGCCCTCATCAGCCAGCAGCTGCGCCACATGGCTTCCGAACCCGCCGATTGCGCCTTCTTCGATGGTGATCAGTGCCTCGTGATTGGCGGCCAGATCCAGAATCAGGCCGTGGTCCAGTGGCTTGGCAAATCGCGCATCAGCAATGGTCGGCGCTATGCCTTTGGCGGCAAGCGCCTCGGCCGCTTTTTGAACTTCGGCCAGACGGGTACCGAAGGATAGCAGCGCGACGCGCGCGCCGGACTGGATAATGCGGCCTTTGCCGATTTCCAAAACCTCACCGCGTTCGGGCAGGTCTACGCCCACGCCCTCGCCACGCGGATACCTGAAGGCGATGGGGCCGTCGTTATGCGCGGCGGCGGTGGCGACCATGTGCATCAGCTCGGCTTCATCGGCGGCGGCCATCACCACCATGCCCGGCAGGTTGGACAGATAAGCGATGTCGAACGATCCCGCATGCGTCGCGCCATCGGCCCCCACAAGGCCCGCGCGGTCGATGGCGAACCGAACCGGCAGGCGCTGAATGGCCACGTCATGCACAACCTGATCATAACCGCGCTGCAGGAAAGTCGAATACATGGCGCAGAACGGCTTCATCCCGCCTGCGGCCAGTGCGGCAGCAAAGGTCACGCCGTGCTGTTCGGCAATCGCCACGTCGAAACAGCGTGAAGGGTAGCGTTCGGCAAACAGGTTGAGCCCGGTGCCATCCGGCATCGCAGCGGTCACAGCTACGATCTTGTCGTCGCGCCCGGCTTCCTCCACCAGCGTCTTGCCAAAGACCGAGGTATAGGACGGCGCGTTCGACGGTGCTTTGTGCTGTTTGCCGGTCACCACGTCGAATTTCGCGGTTGCATGCCCCTTGTCGCGGGCTTGCTCAGCGGGGGCATAGCCCTTGCCTTTCTTGGTCAGCACATGGATCAGGATCGGCCCGGTTGCCCGCGCCTTGACCGTGCGCAGAACCGGCAGCAACTGGTCCATGTCATGCCCGTCGATTGGGCCGATATAGGAAAAGCCCAGTTCTTCGAAAAACGTGCCGCCCATGGCCATGCCCTTAAGCATCTCTTTGGCGCGTTTCGCCCCCTCGCGGAAGGGTTCCGGCAGCAGGGACACCGCGCCTTTGGCGGCGGCTTTCAGATCGTGGAACGGGGCCTCGGTATAAATCCGCGACAGATAGCTGGACAGCGCACCAACCGGGGGCGCAATGCTCATCTCGTTGTCATTCAGGATCACAACAAGGCGTTTTTTCAGGTGGCCCGCGTTGTTCATCGCCTCGAACGCCATACCTGCGGACATCGACCCATCGCCGATCACGGCAATCGCATCACCCAAGCCTTCAGGCGTGACACCGCCCAAATCGCGCGCGACGGAAAACCCAAGCGCGGCACTGATCGAGGTACTGGAATGGGCAGCCCCGAACGGGTCATAGGGGCTTTCGCTTCGCTTTGTGAACCCGCTCAGCCCGTCTTTCATGCGCAGGGTACGAATGCGGTCACGCCGTTCGGTCAGGATTTTGTGCGGGTAACACTGATGCCCCACATCCCAGATGATCTTGTCGCGCGGCGTGTCAAAGACGGCATGCAGCGCCGTGGTCAGTTCGACCACACCCAGCCCCGCGCCCAGATGTCCCCCGGTGACAGACACGGCCGAGATGGTCTCGGCCCGCAGCTCATCCGCGACCTGTCGCAATTGCGAGTCCGAGAACTGCTTGAGGTCCGCAGGGCGGTTCACAAGGTCCAGCAGAGGCGTATTGGGGCGGTCAGACATATGGCGCATTCCTGGCTTAGCTGTCCCGGGCAATAACGAAGCGGGCGGCGTCCTTCAAGGTTTCAGCGGCAGGCCCATAGCCATCCAGCGCAGCACAGGCCTGATCCACCAGCTCCGCCGCGCGGGCCTTGGCGGCCTCCAACCCAAGCAGCGACACAAAGGTGGCCTTGCCCGCCTGTGCATCCTTCTGCAGGCGCTTCCCGGCCTTTTCGGCATCGCCCTCAACATCCAAAATGTCATCCGCGATCTGAAAGGCAAGCCCCAGGGCGCGGGCATAGTGGCGCAGCGGGTCCGCATCCGCCTGCGCCAACCGCGCGCCCGCACAGGCCGACCATTCGATCAGAGCCCCTGTTTTGCCCGCCTGCAGCCGCGTGATCTGATCCAGCGTCAGCGGGCTGGCCGCTGTTTCCGCCGCGATATCCAGCGCCTGACCCAGAACCATCCCCTGCGCACCGCTGGCTTTGGTCAATGTTAGGGTCAAATCTGCGCGAATTGCGGCTTCACCCACCTCGGCACGCGCGCACAGCTCAAAGGCCAACGTCTGCAGAGCATCCCCGGCCAGAACGGCGGTGCCTTCATCCCATTTCACATGAACCGTGGGCCGCCCCCGGCGCAGATCATCATCATCCATGCAAGGCAGATCATCATGGACCAGCGAATACGCGTGCAGCGCCTCGATCGCCGTAGCTGGCCAAATCGCGCGATCGGCGTCGACCCCATGCAACCGCGCGCTTTCCAATACCAGAAATCCGCGCAGCCTTTTCCCACCCTCGGTGGCATAAGCCATCGCCCGGGTCACATCCAGATCGTCCAGCGCCCCCAAAACCGTATTGAAGTGGTCCTGGATAAACGCCGCATCCTGCGCCAATCTGTCTCGAAACATTTACTGACCTTCGACAGGCGTAGTCCCGGTCGGCTGACCATTGGCGTCCAGCGTGATCGCGGCCACTTTTTCCTCGGCTCGCTTCAACTCATCCTCGCAGCGCTTCTTCAGCGCCGCTCCGCGTTCGTACAGCGCGATGGACTGGTCCAATGCAACATCGCCACGTTCCAGCTGGCCGACCACGGTCTCCAGCTCTTTCATGGCCTGTTCGAATGTCATCTGGTCGACGGGTGTCTCGGTCATTGGGCTGCCTTCATCAATTCTTCCACATGAGCACGGGTGGCTTCGGACAGGGCTCTCAGATCATACCCGCCCTCCAGAGTCGAGACGATACGACCGCCGCATACTTCGCCCGCAATTTTGCAAAGTTCGGAGGTGATCCATGCGAAATCATCTGTGGACCAGTTCAACTCTGCCAGCGGATCGTCCTGATGCGCGTCAAACCCGGCCGAGATGATTATCAGCTCGGGCCGAAACTCTCTGAGACGCGGAAAGGCCAGCGCGCGATAAGCTGCCTGCATCACCACCCCGCTTGAGCCCGGAGGCAGGGGGATGTTCAAAACAGTATCAAATGTTCCTGTCTCGTCGGGCCGGCCTGAACCCGGCCACAGGGGCATTTGTTGGCTAGTGATGACCAGAGCACGTTTTTCGTCCCACAACAGGTCCTGCGTGCCGTTACCGTGATGGACGTCGAAATCGAAAACGGCGACCCGTTTCAATCCGTGATGGTCCAGCGCATGTTTAGCCGCCAGCGCTGCATTACCGAAAACACAAAACCCCATTGCGGTGTCCGTTTCCGCGTGGTGGCCGGGCGGCCTAACCGCACAAAACGCGTTTGGGGCCTCACCACCAAGCACCAAATCCACCGCACGAACAGCCGCGCCCGCCGCGCGGTAGGCGGCACTGACCGAGCCTGGGCACAGAAACGTATCGCCATCAACCTGACGGAACCCCTCGGTCGGAGCGGCACGGCGAATATCCTGAATATAGCTTTCGGGATGAATACGCAGCAAATCATCATCCGCTGCCAAGGGTGCAGTCTTGCGATCCAAATCCAATGGTTCCAAAGCGTGCAGAATATGCTCTAACCGCGCGACCCGTTCAGGATGGCCCTCGGGTGTTATATGTCCAAGGCAATCCGCATGAGTCAAAAGCGCAGTCTTCATCGGGATCCCATCTTCATCTGGCTACAAATATCCTCGCCGAAGGCATGAAATCGCCGCGCAGCGGCTCAATCAGTCCGGAGCCAACATGTAACCCGCGCCGCGTACAGTTTGCAAATACCGCGGCTGTTTGGGGTCTTGTTCGATTTTGCGCCGCAGCCGGGTGATCTGGACATCCACCGCGCGTTCCTGTGCCTGACCCTTGTCGCGGCCCAGATCTTCAACCAGTTTCGACCGGCTGATCGGCTCGCCAGGCTGGGCCGAGAAAATCTTCATCAACTGGCTTTCCGTTGCGGTCAGGCGAACAGGTTCTTCACCTTGCCACATCTCACCTTTTTCGACGTCGTACCGGATCGGACCCAGGGTTAGGATTTTGCTGACAGTCTCTTGTGCTGGCGTTTCGGGCATGCGCCGCAGAATGGCATTGATGCGCAGCAGCAGTTCCTTGGGCTCAAACGGCTTAGCCAGATAATCGTCTGCCCCCGCCTCAAGCCCTGCAATGCGATGCTCGGTCTCGCCGCGGGCTGTCAACAACAGGATGGGCGTCGCATGGGTTTCGCGCAGCGCCTTCGTCAGGCTTACACCATCTTCCCCTGGCATCATCACATCCAGCACGATCATGTCGAAATCCAACCCCGACAAAACCCGACGTGCATGGGCTGCATCCCGCGCCGCCGTAACCAAAAACCCGTTCCGCATCAAAAATTTCTTGAGCAAATCCCGGATACGTTCGTCATCGTCAACGATCAGCAGATGGGCGTCCATATCGCTCATGAGGTTGTATCCCGCAATTTCTTATATGCATGACGCATATCAGCATCCATCATGGCTTCAAGTACTTTACGAAACCCTGACACGGCCTCGGGGCCTGCATCTTTGTAAGCAGCACGCATTCGAACGCGCTGGGCTTCTGATAGTTTCGCTTCCAGAGCTTCGCCTTCATGGGTTAGAAATAGGTGCCGTTCGCGTTTGTCCACTGTTCCAACGCGACTTTCGACCAAACCGTCCTCGATCAACGTGCGCAAAACCCGATTCAGAGACTGTTTTGTCACCCCCAATATGGCCAGCAGGTTGTTAACCGTTGTCCCTGGCGCGCGGTTGATGAAGTGGATCGCGCGATGATGCGCGCGACCATAGGCAAGGTCCGACAGAATGCGATCAGGATCCGCCGTGAACCCGCGATAGGCAAAAAACATCGCTTCGATCCCCTGCCGCAGTTGTTCATCTGTCAGAAACAACAGGCTTTCGCCGCCGAAAACCTGGGCGGGACGGGTGTTAGACATATCATGCCTCATACGTTACTTCTGCCCGAGTTTATGTCAGCGTTATTGACATTCCAAGAGGAGACAGGTATCGAATCGCAGTTTTTGCGCAACTTTATGTCCGGTTCGGACTTAATTGGCGCAATAATCGAAAATTTCGACCCGGTTCAGGAGGTTTCGCATGGCGGGGTATGATGATCGTGATGGTGTCATCTGGTTGGATGGCAAGCTGGTTCCCTGGCGCGAAGCCAATGTCCATATCCTAACGCACGCAATGCATTACGCGTCCTCGGTCTTTGAAGGCGAGCGCGCGTACAATGGAAAGATTTTCAAAAGCCGGGAACATTCCGAGCGCCTGATCGCCTCGGCCGAGGCGCTGGATATGCCGATGCCTTACACGTTGGACGAAATCGAAACCGCTAAGGAAGAGACTCTGAAAGCCAGCGGGCTGCAGGACGCTTATGTGCGTGTTCTTGTCTGGCGCGGCTCGGGTGAGGATATGGGGGTCGCGTCGGCTAAGAACCCTGTGCGGATGGCTGTGGCAGTCTGGCCTTGGGGTGCCTATTACGGCGACGCAAAGATGCAGGGTGCCAAGCTGGATATCGCGGAATGGAAACGCCCCAGCCCCGAAACCATCCCCGTCCACGCCAAGGCGGCGGGTCTTTACATGATCTGCACCATCTCAAAGCATAAGGCCGAGGCCAAGGGCTGCTCGGACGCATTGTTCATGGATTACCGCGGTTATGTGGCCGAGGCGACCGGTGCGAACGTGTTTTTCGTTAAGGATGGTGAGGTTCACACCCCGCTGGCCGATTGCTTTCTGAACGGCATTACCCGCCAGACCGTGATTGGGATGCTGAAAGACAAGGGTCTGAATGTGATCGAACGTCACATCATGCCGGAAGAAATGGCGGATTTCGAGCAATGCTGGCTGACCGGCACCGCAGCCGAGGTCACCCCGGTCGGGCAAATCGGCGACTACACGTTCGAAGTGGGCGACATCACCCGCGAGATCGCTGCCGAGTACGAGGCGCTGGTCCGCGCCTGATCGCGCCCGGTTCACAAGGAATCACACCCCCGCTCTGGCGGGGGTTTTTCTTTGCCCAGCGTTCAAGAGATTATGCAGATCGTCCGGGCTGCTGGATGTTTTGGCAGACGGTTGTACGTTAGGTCTATGTTGGACCTTCTCAGCGATATCCTCACCCGCCTGTCTTTGCGCGGTACGTTTTATTTCCGAACTTCGTTCACGCCCCCTTTTGGCATTCAGGTACCGGCCTTTGAAAACGTAGCCCGGTTTCACTTTGTGCAGCGCGGTGAACTGAAGGTTCATGTCTCTAACACAGGTGAAACGCTGCGTCTGAAGCAGGGCGATCTGATCCTGATCCCGCATGGATCAGCCCATGCATTGCTGTGCAACGAGGTCAAACCGCTGGATGCGCTACCGCTGGAACAGGTGCTGCAGGATGCAGGCTATCAGGGTGATGGCGTGCTGATCTACGGCGGCGAGGACAAGACTCGCGATACCCAGCTGATATGCGGGCATTTTTCTTTCACTGGGCCACCCGGGCGGCAGGGTACCGGACATATGCTGATCGACCGGCTGCCCCCTTATATCCTGATCGAGAATTACGGCGAGGAAGCCGGGGCCTGGATCGAATCCACCCTGCGGATGATTGGGTCCGAGATTGGTGGAACGCGTATTGGCGGCGATCTAATCGCGCTGAAACTGTCCGAAGTTCTGTTTGCGCAGGCCATCCGCGCCCATCTTGAACATCAAAGCCCCAGCGAATCCGCGCTGGCCGGGTTTGCTGACCCGCGTGTGTCCCGCGCGCTGACAGCGTTTCATCAGGCGCCTGCGCAGGAATGGAGTGTTGAGAGCTTAGCGCGCGAGGCTGGAATGTCCCGCACCGGATTTGCGCAACTGTTTTCCGAGAAGATGGGGACAACTCCGATGCATTATCTGACCGATTGGCGGATGCAGATCGCTTGCCACGGTCTTACTGAAAACCGGTGGAATGTGGCAGATGCGGCGGCCGAAGTAGGATATGCATCCGAGGCAGCCTTTTCCCGCGTCTTCAAGAAACAGATCGGCCTGTCGCCGGCAGCATATCGATCAATGCATTGATGCTCTGATTTCTGGACGATCTGCAATTTTTTGCGGACGATCCGGACTGAAACGTACAGGCTTTCCGACCTACATTGGAGCCATTCCAAGCAAGGAAAGGAAATATAATGTCTGTTCGTTTCGTTACGCGCAATATCCATGCCTATCTGGACTATCCCGTCGCTATCGCCCTGATGACGCTGCCTTTTCTTTTGGGGCTGGGTCAATCCAATCCGTTGGCGCTGTGGTTGTCGGTCGTCACAGGCGTTGCCGCCTTTGTGCTTACCGTCCTGACCGACCATCACCTGGGGATCTGGCGCGTCTTACCCTATAAGTTTCATCTGGCCGTGGATCTTCTGGTCGGAGTGACATTTCTGGCTGCGCCCAGCCTGTTTGGGTTTTCGGGCCTGGATGCGGTATTCTACTGGTTAAACGGCGCTGCGGTGGTCGCCGTCATCTCGCTCAGCACGCCGGAAGAGGGTGTGACAGCGTGAATGCGTTATCCACAAGTGTCACAATATCATCGTGATACTTTCAAAAATCTGAGCCGCTTGTTTTACAAACAGGCGGCTCACTGCCGCTCACCAATCGCGTGGTCCCTAAGGGCCACCAGACAGGAGAGCCCAAATGACCCGAATCTTACGCCCCAACCGCCGAGCCTTTCTGGCTGGCAGCACCGCCTTCGCCGCATCACTGTCCATGCCGGCCATCAGTCGCGCATCCTCGCGCCCGGTTTTCACCCACGGCGTTCAGTCGGGTGATGTTGACACCACCTCGGGTATGATCTGGACCCGCACGGATCGTCCCGCCCGCGTGATGATGGAAGTTTCCACTACCGAGAGCTTTGCTAATGCGCGCAAATTGACTCCGATGGATGCAATCCCCAACAGTGATCTGGCCGTCAAGCGACTGGTCGATGGGCTGCCGTCGGATCAGGATATCTTTTACCGTTTTGTGGCCGCCGATTTGCACGACATCAACGCCGTATCAGAGCCTATTGTTGGCCAATTCCGCACTGCACCGACCTCACGCCGGAATATCCGTTTTGCCTGGTCGGGTGATACGGCCGGTCAAGGCTGGGGGATTGACGACGACGGAATGCGCACCTACGCCACTATGGCGCAGCACAAACCAGATTTCTTCATCCACTCGGGCGACACGATTTATGCCGATGGTCCGATGCAAGATGAGGTCGTCAAGGATGATCAACTGATCTGGAAAAACACCACCTTGATCGACGAGAAACGCAAAGTGGCTGAAACGCTGGACGAATTCCGTGGTCAGTGGAAATACAACATGATGGACGAGCATGTGCGCGCCATGAACGCCGTCTGCCCGACCTTCTTTCAGTGGGATGACCATGAGGTCGTGAACAACTGGTCGGATGCGAAAGATCTCATCTCGGACGACCGCTATACCGAGAAGTCGGTCCACGTGCTGCAATCCCGCGCCGCCCGCGCCTTCCACGAAATGACACCGCTGCGCATCACCCCGGCCGAGCCGGGGCGGGTGTATCGCAAGATTTCATATGGGCCGATGCTGGACGTGTTCTTTTTGGACCTGCGCAGCTATCGCGGGCCGAATGGTGCCTCGATGGAGGATGAGATCAACGATCAGTCCCGCATTCTGGGGGCCGAGCAACTGGCTTGGCTGAAACGGGAACTGGCCGCATCTGAGGCGACGTGGAAGGTTATCGCGTCCGACATGCCGATTGGGTTGATCGTCTGGGACAACTGGAGCGAAAAGTCCGGGGCCGAGGCGATCTCGAACGGCGATAGTGGCCCAGCCAAAGGGCGCGAGTTGGAGATTGCCGAACTGCTGCGATTCATCAAAACTGCTGGGATCACAAATACGGTTTGGTTCACGGCTGACGTTCACTATACTGCTGCACACTACTATGACCCTAACAAAGCGCAATTTCAGGACTTTGAGCCGTTCTGGGAATTCGTCTCGGGCCCGTTGCACGCTGGAACCTTTGGTCCGAACGCGCTGGATGGGACCTTTGGTCCTGAAGTCAAATTCGTCAAAGCCCCGACTGAGGATCAGGGTGCCAACCTGCCGCCCAGCGCTGGCCTTCAGTTCTTTGGATTGGTGGATATCGACGGTGCAACCGAACAGATGACGGTACGCCTGATGGACCGCGCCGATACCGAGCTTTGGTCGATCACGCTGGACCCGAAGTCTCGCGCAATTTGATAGGATCAGAGCGCCCCTGACTTATGATCGGGGGCGCTCTGTCATCCCAAAGTTTAATAGTCCACGCCGCGCTGGGCTTTGATGCCAGCTTGAAACGGGTGTTTTTCTTCGGTCATTTCCGTGACCAGATCGGCATAGTCTCGCAGGGCTTGCGGCGCGTCGCGGCCCGTCAGGATCACGCCAGTCTTGACTGCCCGTTCGTTCAGACCGTCAATCACCTGATCCTCCGTCAGATATTCATAGCGCAGGGCGATGTTGATCTCGTCCAGCACCACAAGGTCGTATTCGCCACTGGCCATCAACGCCCGCGCTTTGTCAAAGGCCGCGTTGGCGGCGGCGATGTCACGCTCGCGGTCTTGCGTGTCCCAGGTAAAGCCCTCGCCCATCGTGTGCCAGGTGACCAGATCGCGCTCTTCGAAGAAGCGGCGCTCGCCCGTTTTCCACTTGCCCTTGATGAACTGCACCACGGCCACTTTCTGACCCCAGCCAAGCGCCCGGATCACTACACCAAACGCAGCCGAGGATTTGCCTTTGCCCTTGCCTGTGTTGATCAAGACTAACCCGCGATCCGGGTCTACGGCCTCGGATACTTTCTTGCGGTGCTGGGCCTGCACCTTTTGCATCTTTTCCTTGTGATCCTGCGCGTCACTCATGAGAGGAACCTTTCATTCTGTTGCGCCCAACCTAGGTGAAGTTCGGCAAAGGTAAAGATCAGGTCTTGGGATCGGTTGCAGATTGGGCTTTATTGCGTTCCAAGCCCAGCTGACGTTCGCGTAGGATAACCACAACGTTGCCCGCAATTACCAAAGTGGCACCGATCAACATGACGAGTGTGGGCAGTTCGTCGAACCAAACGTAACCGATAACCACGGCAAACAGCATCGTTGTATAGTCGTAAGGCGCCAGCATGGAGGCCTGCGCGAACTTGTAAGACGTCGTCACCAAAATCTGAGCAACACCGCCTGTTATTCCTATAACTGCCAGTGTCAGAGTCTGTTCAAGGGTTGGTGTCGTCCAGCCCCACAAGGCCGTACAGGACGATAAAAGGGTTGCTGTCAGTGAAAAGTAAAAGGCCACGGCGGCGGGGTGATCGACCTGCACCAATTGTCGGATGTGGATTTGTACAAACCCACGCGCCATCGTCGCAACCAAAACGCAAAGCGCCCCGATCGCCGCCGTGCTTTCCATGTTGTTGCCGCCCAGCCGGGGCCAAATCATGATCAATACGCCCAGCAGCCCAAGACTGACTGCACCGATGCGGATCATACGAATACGTTCGCCCAACATGAAGGCCGCCAGAATCAGGGTGAAGATCGGTGTGGCATACCCAATCGCCGTAACCTCAGGCAGGGGCAGTAAAGCCAGACCGGTGAAGGTTAGTCCCATGGCTGACGTTCCCAGAACTCCTCGCCAGAAATGCCCCATGGGTTTTCTGGTGATTAGACCTTGTGCCAGTTCTCCGCGCCAAAGCAGCCAGCCAACGACGACCGGTATCGCAAAAAGTGATCGGAAGAACACGATTTCGCCGGGCGGAAAGTCATCCGACACCGCTTTGACCACTGCAGCCATCGCCGTGAACAGGAACAAAGCGCCCAGCTTTAGACCCACCGCCAAGACGGGTCGATGCGATGTTAAGGATTTTGCCATGGGCCGAACCCTGCGCCTTTAGTCGGCAAAGATCAACGGGTGGCCTCGCCGTTTATCCATGTATTGGGTAGTTCACTGCCGATTTCTTCGGCGAAGTCTTCCAGAAACCGGATCATCCGCGCGGTACGGCGTTTTGCAATCTGCCGTCCGGATTCGGTGAGCATATCGTCGGACAAGTTCAGCAATTTCACTTTCCAATGGTCCAGTGAAAAGTGCAGATCATCTAGCGTGCGATCAGCGGCAAAGGGATCAGATGCATCATACAGAGTGCGCCCCAAAGCGCCCGAGACCGAGAAGTTCCGTGCAATCCCGATGGCGCCCAATGCGTCCAGCCTGTCGGCGTCGCGCAGAATGCGGGCCTCGGGCGTTTCGGGCGGAATATTTGCCGAAAAGCTATGCGCCTCAATGGCATGTTTGGTGGCGTCGATCTGGGCGCGGCTATAACCTAAAACCCCCAGAATAGGCTCTGATTCCAGCGCTGATTTACGTGAGGCCAAATGGCGATCCGGATCATCTTTTGGCAGGTTTACCAGATCGTGCAGATAGCTGGCCGCCAGCAGAACAGTCATATCTGTCCGGTCATCAGAAATGGCCTGCGCGTTCACCCAGACGCGGTCCAGATGGGCCAGATCATGGGCCGGGTCTGTTTCCATGCGCTGCGCGACGACGCCGCGCAAGCGGCTGCGCAGGTCAGCCGATATGTCCACGGTTTTCTCCGATCTGACCGCGATGCAGCAGCAGGTGGTCCAGAATCACGCAGGCCATCATCGCCTCACCCACCGGGACGGCTCGGATGCCGACGCAGGGGTCGTGGCGGCCTTTGGTGATGATCTCGGTTTCCTCACCCGATTTGGTGATCGTCTTGCGTGTGGTCAGGATGGATGAGGTCGGCTTTACCGCAAACCGCACCACGATGTCTTGCCCGGTCGAGATACCGCCCAGAATTCCGCCCGCGTGGTTGGAGCTGTACTGCGGGCCGTTCTGACCCATGAAAATCTCATCGGCGTTGGCCTCACCGGTCAGTTCTGCGGCGGCCATGCCTTCGCCGATTTCGACGCCTTTGACGGCGTTGATCGACATCATCGCTGCGGCCAGATCAGTGTCTAACTTGGCGTAAACCGGCGCGCCGATCCCTGCGGGGACGCCGCGCGCGACGACTTCGACCACAGCGCCAACCGAGTTGCCGGATTTGCGCAGATCATCCAGATAGGCGGCCCAGTCGTCAGCGGCTTGGGCGTCGGGTGTCCAGAACGGGTTCTGTTCGATCTGTGACCAGTCGAAGTTGGCGCGGTCGATTTTGTGTGGGCCGATCTGGGTCATATAGCCGGTGATCTGCACATTTGGCGCGATCTGCTTGATCGCTTCACGCGCCAGCCCTCCGGCCGCGACGCGCGACGCCGTTTCTCGGGCCGAGCTACGCCCGCCGCCGCGATAGTCGCGGATGCCGTATTTCTGCCAATAGGTGATATCAGCGTGGCCCGGACGGAACTTGTCCATGATATCGCCGTAGTCTTTCGAGCGTTGATCGGTGTTCTCGATCATCAGCTGAACGGGCGTGCCGGTTGTCTGCCCCTCGAACACGCCGGACAGGATTTTGACCTGATCGGGTTCGCGCCGCTGGGTGGTGAATTTGTTCTGACCCGGTTTACGCTTGTCCAACCAATGCTGGATCATACCCTCGTCGATCGCAACACCCGGAGGGCAACCATCCACCGTCGCCCCCAAGGCGGGGCCGTGGCTTTCACCCCAAGTGGTGACGCGGAAGAGGTGTCCGAAACTGTTCATCGACATGGGGCGTGCTCCTTTGAGGGTTGTGATTAGCGGGGAGAGCCTCTGGCCTCAAGCGGATTTGCGGTTGGGGCGGGGTGCGCTGCCCTGTGGGCAGCGCGTTTGAGTATTTGCGAAAAGAAGAAGATCAGGCCGCCTGCGCAACTTTTTCGCGGGTTTCGGTGATTTTGAGTGCAGCATGTGCGGCCTCGCGCCCTTTTTCCACGAAATGCGCGCGGTAGATCGCATTGTGGTGGTCGGTTTCCTGATACTGGTGCGGGGTCAGCGAGACCGACAGGACCGGAACGCCCGTGTCCATCCCGGCGCGCATCAACCCATCGACCACGGCCTGCGCCACGAAATCATGCCGGTAGATGCCACCATCCACCACAAAAGCGGCACAGGCGATGGCCGCATAGCGCCCGGTTTGCGCCAGGTCGCGGGCCAGTAGGGGCATTTCGAACGCGCCGGGGACGTCAAACACGTCGATCTGGTCGGCGGGGATAAGTTGCAGGAACCCTTCCAGCGCCTGATCAACGATATCGGAATGCCAGTTGGCTTTGACGAAAGCGTAGCGGGTGTGTGTCATCATGATCTCCTACGTAAACAGACACGTCACCCAAGGCGATCACGAGCAGCCGCGCCGAGGGGCACGCTGCGCGTTCTCTTTCATCCGGACTGTAACCGTCGGCTCTGGCTTCTCACCAGATCTGCTTGTCACCTCGTGTACCGAGGCCGCTCGCGGGCTTACGGATCAACGCCCGCATACCGCCGGTGGGGAATTTCACCCCGCCCTGAGAACGACGCGGACCTTGCCAAGATCGCTGCGAATCTGCAAGGCGTTCCGTTAGGAGATTTGATATGCACCCAAACCCGGCTTTCCGCTCTGAAGATCAGGCCCTAAGCGTTGAATTTGCCCGCGCGCGGGCCTTTGGCGTATTGGCGCTGTCCACCGAAGGCGCTCCGTTGATCAGTCATGTACCTTTCCTGTTGAGCGAAGATGGCACGGTCGCAGAATTGCATCTTGTGCGGTCGAACCCGATTTTCCGCGCGCTGACAGTCCCCCGCGCCGCGAAAATCGCCGTCGCCGGTCCGGACGGTTATGTCTCACCCGATTGGTACGGGGTCGAAGATCAGGTGCCTACGTGGAACTATGTCGCCGTTCACTTGACGGGAAAGCTGGAACTGCGCCCGCATGATGAATTACGGGATCTTCTGGACCGTCAGTCGGCTTTTTATGAGCAGCGGTTGTTGCCTAAACCAGCTTGGACAACCGGCAAGATGACACCTGATGCACTGGACCGGATGATGCGCATGATCGTGCCGTGCCGGATGCAAGTCGACGAAATTCAGGGCACATGGAAGCTGAACCAGAACAAACCCGAAGCCGTGCGCTTGGCCGCAGCGGATCAGGTGGCAGAGGGGATCGGTTCAGAGCTTTCGAGGCTGACCGCGCTGATGCGGGGTCAGCGCTAGGGTCAGTCGCTGAACGTTGCCAGGTAGGCCGCGATGTCCTCGGCCCCTTTTTTCAGCTTTACGCTCATGTTGGGACGGGCCGTTTCGTCGTCAAGATAGTCTTTAATAAAGCGAATCGGATCTTTGGAATAAGCGGCGATGCTGTCTTCGGTCCAGACCAGCCCTTCCTGGCCCGCGCGGATCATGTCGTCGGTGAACATTCCGATCGGCAGCCGCTCACTGCCATTCAGGTAGTCGGTTTCGGTACCAGCTATGCGCCCAACAACACCAAAGAGATTCGGACCGGTGATTCCTCCTTTGACCAAAACCTCACCATCCTTGATGATAGCGTGGCAAGAGGAACACCTGTTGTAAAGCGCCTCGCCCTTGGCTGGATCTCCGGCCGCGAGGGCCTGTGTCGATAGCAACAAAGCGAAAAGCAGCGTGATCCGTGAAGTCTGTGGCATGGGAAAAGTCCTGCAAAAAGTTGTCCTGACCCGCGCCTTCTTGCACTCGTTTGCCAAGTGCAATCAAATTCCGAGCGTATGGGGTCATTTTGAAATATCTATTTTTAATTCAATAATTTATACGCTCTGAATCTAACTGAAGTTGAAGAAAATAAGGCAAGAATTGGGGATATTCTTGAAAGTTTGGCTTCTTCGGTTTCTGCTTTGCAAAACCTGACGGCTCGCGCGTGGACCTGCCCGTTATTAGCGCGAATCACCTGAGCAGAGACATGGCCCTGGTGCTCGAATCCTTTGGCTAAAATCAGCTCCAACCTTGAAAAAAGTACCTGACGTAGTGACATGAATGCCCAGTTGCGGCGTAGTGCGCGCCTATGACCGCTGGACGAACCGATTTCTCCCGGCTAGATAGCCGCGATGAGACGCCGCTTTGATGCGGTGCTGATGCATGTTTGCCCGGTATCCTCCGGGCGCCGGAATCGGAGAAAACCTCGTGTCCCACGCAGAAGACAACGAAGGCACCCGCAGAGATTTCCTCTACTACGTCGCTGGCGGCGCAGGTGTCGTTGCGACGGGTGCAGCCGTATGGCCCCTGATCAACCAAATGAATCCCTCGGCAGACGTTCAGGCGCTGTCCTCAATCCGTGTGGACGTGAGCGGCGTTGAGCCGGGGACGCAGCTGACTGTGAAATGGCTGGGTAAACCCGTCTTTATCCGTCACCGCACCGGTGCCGAGATCCAAGAGGCCAAAGAGCAGGACGCCGAAGGTCTGGATGCGCTGCCCGATCCGCTGGCGCGCAACTTCAACCAACCGGCTGACGCGCCCGCGACCGACGAAAACCGCGTCATGCCCTCGCCTGAGGGCGAAGCCCCCGGTGCCTGGCTGGTTCAGATGGGCGTATGTACGCACCTGGGCTGTGTGCCGCTGGGTGATGCCGGTGACTTTGGCGGCTGGTTCTGCCCCTGCCACGGTTCGCACTATGACCTTGCCGGTCGTATCCGTAAGGGCCCTGCGCCTGAAAACCTGCCTGTTCCGCCCGCTGAGTGGACGGACAACAGCACCATCAAACTCGGCTAAGGGAGACCCAAATGTCCGGAATTCCCCACGATCATTACGAGCCGAAGACAAACGGCGAAAAGTGGCTGAACAGCCGCCTGCCCATCGTCGGCTTGCTGTACGATACACTCATGATCCCCACCCCCAAGAACCTGAACTGGATGTGGATCTGGGGTATCGTGCTGACATTCTGTCTCGCACTGCAGATCATTACCGGTATCGTTCTGGTGATGCACTACACCCCGCATGTTGATCTGGCCTTTGCCAGCATCGAGCACATCATGCGCAACGTGAATGGCGGCTATATGCTGCGCTATCTGCACATGAATGGCGCATCGCTGTTCTTTGTTGCGGTCTACATCCACATCTTCCGTGGCCTGTTCTACGGCTCGTACAAAGCCCCGCGTGAGATAACGTGGATCATCGGGATGCTGATCTACCTGATGATGATGGGTACTGCCTTCATGGGCTATGTTCTGCCCTGGGGTCAGATGTCCTTCTGGGGTGCAACCGTGATCACCGGCCTGTTTGGTGCGATCCCCTTCGTTGGCGACGCGATCCAGACCTGGTTGCTGGGTGGACCCGCAGTGGATAACGCCACGCTGAACCGCTTCTTCTCGCTGCACTATCTGCTGCCGTTCGTGATTGCGGCGCTGGTTATAGTGCATATCTGGGCCTTCCACACCACCGGCAACAACAACCCCACAGGTGTTGAGGTTCGCCGCACGTCGAAAGCCGATGCCGAGAAAGACACGCTGCCCTTCTGGCCCTATTTTGTGATCAAGGATCTGTTTGCGCTGGCTGTGATCCTTGTCGTGTTCTGGGCGGTTGTGGGCTTCATGCCGAACTATCTGGGCCACCCCGATAACTATATCGAGGCCAACCCGCTGGTCACACCTGCACATATCGTGCCTGAATGGTACTTCCTGCCGTTCTACGCGATCCTGCGGGCCTTCACCGGTGAGGTTTGGGTTGTTCAGTTCGCAAGCTTCATCACCGGCGGCATCATCGATGCCAAGTTCTTTGGTGTGATTGCGATGTTCGGTGCGATCCTGGCGATGGCTCTGGCACCGTGGCTGGACACTTCCAGCGTGCGTTCGGGCAAATACCGTCCGATGTTCAAATGGTGGTTCTACCTGCTGATCGTCGACTTCTTTGCCTTGATGTGGCTGGGTGCGATGCCCGCCGAGGAGCCCTATGCGACCTTCTCGCTGATCGCCTCGGCTTACTGGTTCGCCTATTTCTTCGTGATCCTGCCGATCCTTGGTGTGATCGAGAAACCTCTGGCCCAGCCCGAGACCATCGAAGAAGACTTCAACGCGCATTATGGCAAGGCTGACGCCGAAGCCACGCCGGCCGAGTAAGAAGAGGGACCGGAAACATGTTCAAGAAACTTGCAATCGGTGCCGCGTTTGCTCTGGCCCTCACCCCTGCTGCGTCCTTCGCGGCAGGCGGCGGCGAGCAGCATATCGAGGACTTCAGCTTTTCATTCGAGGGGCCGTTTGGCACCTGGGACAAGAACCAGCTTCAACGAGGTCTTCAGGTCTATACCGAAGTCTGTGCGGCTTGCCACGGTCTGCAATATGTACCTCTGCGTGATCTGGAAGCGTTGGGATATTCGGAAGAAGAAGTCATCGCCTATTCGGCAGAGAATTTCGAAGTGTTCGATCCGGAACTGGATGATTTCCGTCCTGCGATCCCAACCGATCACTTCCCGGCAAACACTGGTGTTGGTGCACCGGACCTGAGCCTTATGGCAAAGGCCCGCGCCGGGTTCCACGGCCCTTACGGCTTGGGGATCAACCAGTTCTTCAAAGGCATGGGTGGAGCTGAATACATCGCGTCCCTGCTGGATGGCTATACCGGTGAGGAAAAGGAAGAGGCAGGCACCGTTCTCTATGAGAACAAAGCCTTCCCTGGCGGCTGGATCTCGATGGCACCGCCCCTGTCCGAGGATCAGGTGGAATTCGCCGATGGTCACTCGGCGTCGGTTGAGGCCATGTCCGAGGATATCGCTGCCTTCCTGATGTGGACGGCTGAACCGAAGATGATGGAGCGTAAGTACTCTGGCTTTGTCGGCGTGATCTTCCTGTCTGTTCTGTCGGTGCTGCTGTATCTGGTGAACAAACGCCTTTGGGCCGGTGTCAAAGGCAAGCGTCAGCACTAAGGCTTTTGCATCGCTGAAATTAAAAACCCCCGCGCCATCCGGTTGCGGGGGTTTCTTGTTTCTGGCGGGATAAAGGGGCCAGCCCCTTCTTGGCCTGCGGCCAATTCAACCCCGAGGTATTTTTAGCCAGATGAAGGACGGATCAGGCTTTGAGTTGGCTGTCCGTGTAATCGGTGATCGAGGCGGTTACGATCTGACCTTCGGGTTGGGGCGTATCGAAGGTGACTTCGGTGAACTGTTCCGTGCGGCCCATATGTGGGTTTTCCATCAGGATGTGATGGGTTTTGCCCAATTGTGCGGTCAGGTGTTTCGCGACCTGAGCGTCTCCGGCAGCGCGCAGGCGCGCGGCGCGGGCTTTGATGATGGTGCCGTTGATCTGCTGAGGGATACGGGCCGCGGGCGTGCCTTCGCGTTTGGAGTAGGGGAAGACATGCAGCCAGGTCAGGTCACAATCCGTGACCAGTTTCAGCGAGTTTTCGAAATGCGTGTCTGTTTCGGTGGGGAAGCCTGCGATGATATCCGCGCCAAAGGTCATGTCTGGACGCAGCTTGCGGGCCTCTTCGGTGAAGCGGATGGCGTCGTCGCGCAGGTGGCGGCGTTTCATCCGTTTCAGGATCAGGTCATCGCCATGCTGCAGCGACAGGTGCAGGTGTGGCATAAGGCGCGGTTCGGTCGCGATGGCCTGCATCAGATTTTCATCCACCTCGATCGAGTCGATCGAACTGATCCGCAGGCGCGGTAGGTCCGGCACCAGCTTGAGGATGCGCATCACCAGATCGCCCAGCTTGGGCTGTGCGGGCAGATCGGCGCCCCACGAGGTCAGGTCGACGCCTGTGAGCACCACCTCGTTATAGCCCCGGTCCACCAGCCGCTTGATTTGGTCCACCACCACGCCCGCAGGGACGCTACGCGAGTTGCCGCGGCCATAGGGGATAATGCAGAAGGTGCAGCGGTGGTCACAGCCGTTCTGAACCTGCACATAGGCGCGCGAACGAGTGCCGAAGCCGTCAATCAAGTGGCCTGCGGTCTCGGTCACGGACATGATGTCATCGACCTGTACCGCCTCAGTCTGACCGATGAAATCGGCGGCCATGCCTTTCCAGGTGTCGGGTTGCATTTTTTCGGTATTGCCGATGACCGCGTCGACCTCGTCCATTTTGGCGAAGGTTTCGGGTTCGGTCTGAGCAGCGCAGCCGGTCACGATCAGACGTGCATCGGGGTTCTCGCGACGCAGCTTGCGGATTTCCTGCCGGGCTTTACGCACGGCCTCGGCCGTCACGGCGCAGGTGTTCACCACCACGGCGTTCGACAGACCCGCCTGTTGCGACAGTTCTTTCATTGCCTCGGTCTCGTAGGCGTTCAGGCGGCAGCCCAGAGTGGTGAACTTGGGCGCACTCATCCCAGAGCCCCCAGAAACTCAGGGGTCAGCGTACCTGAGAAAACATGGGCAGTGGGACCGGTCATCCAAACGCCATCGTCGCGCCAGTCGATCCAGATCGTGCCGCCGTCCAGTTCGATCTGCACCTTGCGCCCGGTCAAGCCGCGCCGTGCAGCCGCCACCGCTGTGGCACATGAAGACGAGCCCGAGGCCAGCGTAATGCCCACGCCGCGCTCCCACACGCGCATACGGATGTGATCGGGGCCGATGATCTGCGCCACCTGAACGTTCGTGCGTTCGGGATAAAGCGGGTGATATTCGTAGCGCGATCCGAATTCTTCCAGTGGGATGGCCTCGGCATCGTCCACAAAGAATGTGCAGTGCGGATTGCCCATTCCGGTTGCCGAGGGAACGCCTTCGATAGGCAGTTCCAGCGTATCAACCTCTTCAGCCAGCGGAATCTCGTGCCACTCCAGCTGCGGTGGGCCCATGTTGACCGAGGTCAGCCCGTCGCCCGCGTCGCGCGCATAAAGCGTGCCGCGTTCCGTCGTCAGGGTCAGCTCGGGCTTGCCGGTTTCCTCCATCAGGAAGCGGGCGATGCAGCGCGTGGCATTGCCGCACGCGGCCGAAGTCGACCCGTCCGCGTTGTAGAACACCAGATGCGCATCCGATTCGCCGTTTTCGATGACTGCCAACTGATCAAAGCCGACGCCAAACTGACGGTGCCCGATTCCCTTTGCCAGGGCGGGTGTTAGGTCAATGCTTTGCGCACGCGCATCCACAATGACAAAGTCATTGCCTAGCCCGTGCATCTTCATGAAGGGCAAACCCGAGGTCAGTATTCGTTGCATGGCGGGCATATAACCCTGCCTTTGAAATGAATCCACCCTATCGCGCAGATTCCTGAAAAAAGGGGTTGACCCCCCAGCGTCCCCTGCCTAATTAGGCCGCCTATCGGGTCGCCGGAGCGTAAGAAATTACAGGCGAAACGAGGTGTGAAATAAGGACTTGCACCCGATCGGGAAAATGCCTTAGAGAGCGCCACGGATCGAAAGATCCTAACAAAAGAGTGGGCCGTTAGCTCAGTTGGTAGAGCAACTGACTTTTAATCAGTGGGTCGCAGGTTCGAATCCTGCACGGCTCACCACTCTAAACATAAAGAAAATAAGGCTAAAACCCCTGAAATTTAGGGGCGCTACGGTCCTTCTTTTATGGCATGCAGAGTGCGAGTTTGTGCAGGTTTCGGAGCAATAATGCAGGCAAATCTGGAAAAAACCTGGAAGAACCTTTAGTTTTGTGGTGCGGCCAGCCGCTGGAACGACTGAGCCCGACATCGCCAAACTATGAAGGAACTCCGGCAATGCCTGAAAAGAGCCTATCAGCACGTGAGCTTGCTTCAAATCACATCCAAGCGGCGTTGGACACGGGCGTCCGAGGCGAATTGCGCGAGGCCCTTAGGAAGGCGGCTGCATTGGCAGCAGGTGAACGCGTGACAGATGTCTCTGATCTAGAGTACCGCCAACTAGCCATCGGCGGTAAGTTGGTTGATAAGGATCGACCTGGCCTGGTGATGCGTCACGGCAAACGTACGGGTAAAGTCTGGATCTACCGATACGAACACCCCGACACAAAGAAACAAGTGGAACTCCAGTTCGGGCGCTACCCTAAGATGTCGACGGCGGACGCTCGTGAAACATGGCGCGAACTACGCTCTCAACGGCTCGAAGGCAATGTGCCAATGCCAGCCACATCTGCATCTCCCAGCGCCCTAACCATGGGCAATTTGATTAAACGATACATCTCTGACTACGCGCGGGTGACTAAAGCCGAATCGTCGTCGAGGGAGGACGAGCGCCTCCTGGGAAAATTCATTGTGCCGTATTATGATGAACTGCCCGCAATGGAATTTGACCACGAGGTAGCCAAGGCGGTCTTGTCCAACATCGTGAATGCGGGTGCTTTACGTGAAGCTGAGAAAGTCCGTTCGGTACTTTCAACGATGTTCAATGTGGCCAGTGGGCGTACGCGAAAAATCTCGACATTGGACGGTACGTGGCTTCCGCCAGATCATCCCAATCCGGTAGGGGCAGTAACGCTCCCGAAGCGGAAGCCGCGCCAACACACTCCCGGGTCGCGTGAAATCCGCAACTACGTACGCGGCCTCGATCAATTGGGGCAACATGGTGAGATCCTCCGCACTCAGTTAGAGACATTTGCACGCATTGGGGAGGTGACGTCCATGGAGTGGGATGAGATCGATATGGATGCTGGCACGTGGACGCTGCCCGCTGCCCGCTCGAAGAACGGAAAGGCTCATGTCGTTATGCTTGCGCGCCAGACCGTGGAGCGACTTCGGGATCGCGAGGGCGAGACCGCCTCACACCTGGTCTTCCCATCAGTTCAAGACGCCAATCGGCCGACTGACAAACATCTGGTGATCCGGACCCTTGCTCGGAAGCGGCAAGTGATCGGCATATCAGAAGAGTTCACATCTCACGCGACGCGGAGAGCGGCGCTGACGTGGGTTGCTGAGAATGGTGGAGGCCGCGACATTCGCGACCGCTTATCTAACCATACACCGCCGGCAGACGGATCAGACCACATATATGTTTCCGCGGAGCACAACGAGGCCGCACGAAGGTTCACCCAAGCTTGGGTCGACCATCTTACGGGTTTGGAGGCTGACAACGTCAAGTCGCTTGAAGAGGTGCGAGCATGAGCCAGGTATTCGAGATCGGTGGTATATACCTCCGGCGCAACGATGATGGCTCGTATCGCTTCGCAAAAGATGGCTGGTCGCAGGCACTTCCGCTCGATCTCGATAACCACGATGCATTAAGGGCAATCGTTCAGTTAATGGCACCCCGCCTAGCTACTCTGCTTGAAGATGATCATCGGCGATGGACGCATGAATTCTCAATACGCAATGAGCAAAGTATCCAATTGCACAAGTCGCTGAAGAAAGAGTCCACGCTTGTGAAGGGACGCAGGAAAGGTCTCGATGGGTCCCAAAAAGTCAGAAAGTCAAAGTCCAAATTAACAGAAGAGGTGGCGCTGGGGATCTTTGACGAACAAATGGCTGTTCCTGGTGTCAGACGAAGGTGGGCACTAGCGCGAAGTGAGAAACTGCTTGCGGAATGGGCCGAAAAAGACCCCGCGAATCGCTATGCTTGGAAGGCGGATACAATAGCTAGAAAGGCACGTGAAAGAGACCAGCGCTTCGGATAGCGGTTACCATCCGTTGCCACAAATGGGAAAGTGGTAACCAGAACGCACCGCTACATTGCAGGTATCTGCACGTACAGTGATCTTCGCTCCCATCTACGCGCAAGTGCGCATTGGGGGAGTAACTATGGAACGCGAGCCTGACCTTAGAATCGCTGACGCCGCGGCCGAGATCGCAGTCTCGGATCGCACAATTTGGGATCTTATCCGCCGCGGTGAGCTGGTTTCTTACAAGGTTGGCCCGCGAGCTCGCCGAGTGACGCGTGAAAGCCTTGATGCCTTTCGTGAGCGACATGTTGTTCCACCGCGTGGTGCAGCATGAGCAAACGTGGCTACACACTGATTAAGGATGACAAAGTTGATACGCCCGAGTCCGTGACCGACAGGCTAGTGCCGTATTTGGATCCGAAGGAACAAATCTCGGAGCTGTGTGCAGGCGCGAACATGCTTGCCGCACGATTGGAAGCGCATGGGTTCAAAATTTCAGAGGCTTACGACACTGAGCCCCGCGATCTGGCGATCGAGACTGCTGATGTCGCGGATCGGTGGCCACAGCATCTCGTAGTCACGAACCCCCCGTACGGAAAGAAAAGTCGACTGCGCGTGCTCAATGCGCTGCTAGCAGCAGAGTGTCGTGCATGGCTCCTGATCCCTTCGGATTGGCTCACTGGTCAATGGTTCGCGCCATTCGCGCCCCACGTAACGAAGATCATTCCGGTTGGACGGGTTTCGTGGATGGGAAATGGCCGAGGCGGCTATGACAACTCCGCGTGGGTGAATTTCAACTTCGCCGAAATGCATGAGTTCGTGATGCCCAGAGTTGAGGCCAAACTAGTGGCCGCAGGGGTCAAAACATGAGTTGCGAAGAACTGAACCAGAAGGGTCAGCGACTCGCTCGCGCTGAGCGATCAACACACAGGCATTCAAGTCTTCCAGAAAACAACGCCGAGTTTCTGGAGGCAGTCTTTCATGCGGCCGAAGCGAGTGAAACAGGCTGTATTGCAGCCACCCATCTATTGCGCGGAAGACCCACATTTCCCGCGTATGCTTGGCCGGCGAGCAAAGTACAGGGCTTTCACACACATTTTGGTGTCGGTCTTCACCTTCCGCAGGATCCAACAATCGCGGATCGGACTAAATTTCGGCGAACCAAAAGTACCTGGCGCGGGATGGCAGTTTTGGTGCTCGACGACGTTGGTCAGAAAAAGGGTGATCGAACAATTAAGGTCCCCGAAATGGAGCCGAGCTTTGTGGTGGAGACCAAACCAGGTTCGCAGCAATGGGGTTATATCTTTGATGAGCCAGTACGTGACTATCAGCGCGCAAAACTGCTGCTCCATTCAGCTATTGTAGCTGGTGTAAATGATCCAGGCGGACAAAACCCGCTGCGACTCGTAAGGCTGCCAGACTCTTTGCCCCACGGTAAAACACATTGTGCAGAGTTGGTCGCATGGACCGGGGAACATTTCAGTGAAGCGGAAGTCATCAAAGGCTTGGGTCTCGATCTCCAGGCTGCCAGTAAACTAGTGAGGGCAAAGGCCTCAGCGCCTCGGACAGTGGGTGATCCAGCGCCAATTAACTCGGGTCACGACCCAGTGCTAGTTTGGCTTGATGCCCAAGGAATGATCCTTGGCGACCTAGGCGACCACGGTTGGATCGACATTGTTTGCCCTTGGCATGACGAGCACACTGACGGTGAGACCCAGGGCACTGGCTACCGACCGCCTACAAATACCGACCCCTATCGCTCTTTTAACTGTTTCCACCGTTGCTCGAGCCCTCATTACGGACGCACCACAGACGCGTTTCTGGACTGGGTACGACAAGCAGGCGGTCCAGACGTGGGCAGCCTAGACGAGGCCGTGCGTGCAAAGCGTCGCGCAGTCTACCGCAAAATGCGCTCCGATATGAGCCTTGGGGCCGCCGATCCAGTCCTACTTGATCATGTTCGCCGCGCCAAGATCGCTGCCGCTGGCTCGGACGATTGGAAACGCCGAATTAACAGCATCTCATGGCTCTTGTGCCAAGATGGCTGGGGAGATGCGGAGATTATCAGAACTCTAATAAGCATTGGCGTCATGGGCCCAGATATTGGCGCCAGCGTCATTTGGGTTGTTTCGCAGATCGACAGCGCCCGAAAAATGCAGGCGGCCAACTCAAGGCGAGACGCTGAGAGGGCACGGCGCCGGATTCCAAATCAGGCGCAGCGTGTTGAGTCCGCTATCGGTACTCTTTCGCGTCTCACTCTTAATGAACAGAAGGCCATTGCCAAATGGCTGAATGGGCAGATCGATGGCTGACGACGTGAAGCTTGTGCTCAATATGATTGAGGGCGTTCAGCATACGGATCGCATTGTCGTGCTTGACGAAGGGGACGATCGCAGCGCTACGATCGTGGCTGTCGTGAAGGCACTGAACAGGTTTGGAGAAGTCTATTCCTTCGCCGACGCGACCGTCGTCGTGGCCGAGACCGAAAGCGCAATTCTTCGAGAAGGTATCGATAGCAATGCTCCATTCGTCCGACGAAAGCGTCCAATTAGAGCCGATACAGTCAACCTGATCCGCCCGATGGAGCGCGCCATCAAATGGCACGGGCGTGTGCAACGCGGTCAGCGGATAGAAATCGTCCGAAAAAGAATGGACCCGTGGATCATCAAAGCGATCGCAAATCTTGGGCCGACCGGGGGCCTGCGCGAATTGGCAGGTGTTGTTGATCACCCTGTGTGGTGGGACGGACAGTTACTTACCGGCTCTATCGGATACCACCCCCCGACGAAGCTCTACATCGACAGCAAAAACGTCCACATAGATCCGGACATGTACACGTCCCCACAGGACGCATTCAATTTTTTGGCCGAAGAATGGATGATGGAAGCTCGTTTCGATAGCTTTCAGGACTTGGTGCACTTTCTGTCAATGCCCTTAACTCTCATAAAGCGTCCAACGTCGATCCGGCGTGGTTGTCCGATCTACCTTCTGAATGCGCCCGAGCCGAATAGCGGAAAAACAACAAGCGCTGAAGCTGCGCACCTCTTGGTCACCGGAGGGCTGCCTGGCGTGACAGAGTATCCGGAGGATAGAAATGAGTTCCAGAAGTCCTATGCGGCAGCACTGATTGAGACGCCGACCATGATCCTTTTCGACAACCTTCCCAACGGTTGGCATTGGAGAAACGCGACCCTAGACAAGGCTGCCACCAGCGACACCATGCGACTTCGCATCCTGGGAAAGACGCAAGAGGTGGAGGTTTCGACGTTACCTGTAGTTTGTGTAACCGGAAATGCGCTTCAACCAGGATCCGCGGATAGTATGTCACGCGCGCTTTGGGTGAACTTTAGGGGTCCCAAACCGGGACGTCTATTTAATAGGGACCTGATTGGCTTCACGGCCGAGAACCGCTCTGAGCTTCTCTCCGCTTACGCAAAAATCGCACAAGCCGAAATCAGTTCAGCTGCCCGCATCCCCGGTGGTCGGTTTAGTGATTGGGAGAATGAAGTGGCGGCGCCCATGATGATTGCTTCGAGGACAGGGATAGAGATTTACGATTTATGGGCGGAGAATCGCTTTTTAACATCTGTCGATGAGGCCGCCGCCGATCTGGTCGAAGCAATGGTTGCCGAGCAGGAAGAGATCGCCAAGAGTGTGGCCGACCTAGGGCTTCTCCGGCTGGCAGCAGGAAAGGATCAGGACGCCGACGCCAGGGTTCGTATCAACAATGAGGGCTTCATGCCAGGGGATATGGCCGTCCGCTTCCAGGATCAGCTGTACAACTTTGCCGTGGCGCGAGGAAAGAAGCACCAGAGCGACGAAAGCAAAATATCGGCACGCGCTGTGAACGAGTTGCTTGCGCCTCTAGATCGGCGCCGCTTCGGCACACATCAGTTCAAGGTGACGTTGGGGAAGAAGCCAAACGGCCGCAAGAAGGTAACCTTTCGTGCCGAAGTTGCCGAGTCTTGAAGGTCTTTTTGGTAGGTCTTTCGGCGCTAGCGGCGCTGCACCAGCCTGAAGGCCAGGCAAATTCCTCACACCCCTTGCCCCCTGATCACCCCATAGTCTTATTCTTCGCGGGAAGCCAAATTTGGCTAAGTATTACAGAAGAAATAATGGGTGACATGTGGTGGAAAGGGTGCGCGTTCCGTTGCAATATGGATCGAACTTGAGGCCAGGGTCGGTCCTCGTGGAAGGGTTCAGCATGCCTCTTTCTAGCAATCCAGAAGCTCGTGCGCGACAGCTGGCCAATCTGCGACCGGTTAGTCGAGATAAGTCGCTTACAATGGAAATGGCGCTGCAGTATGGCTTCGGTGTGGGGGTGCAGAAACGTTGTACTGCGCTTAAGCGCGACGGTACCCCCTGCAGGGGATGGGCGGCCTATGGGACCCCGAAATGCCTCAAGCACGGAGCGCGCCTATATGCCGGAACTCCACCCAGCCCCAACCGCGATGTTCGGCAAGCCAGAGAGTGGCTTTCTGAAAATCCTCCAACGCTTGAATTGACCCGAACGCCCGAGTGGCGTGCGACGGATACGCTTGGAGCCCGTCACGGGCTATTGCAAAAGGCAAATTTGGTTGCCGCCTGGAGTGCAGCGCAGAAAGGTGATTGGAAGGCTTGGCGTAATCTTACAAGTGTATGAGAAGCTAGAGTTAGATCGACGAGCCGCGCTACTGTCATGTCACTAGAAAATCTGTGGCTGCGGTTCCAATCCTTTGCGTCAAAAACGATGAGCTTGCAAATATCGTAAGGAAATTGAGTTTTTGAGGTTTGTCCCTTTGATATCTTTAAAGAATCAACAGACTTCTACTCAGTTGCGCAAGAATTTGTCTGTCGGAGGAGCGCAATCGAGCCCTATCCCCGTAACGGATTGTCACTTGCAGGCTTTGCTTCAAGTGAGGCTCAGCGGTGTTGACCCACCCCCTGGCACCCCTTCAGCCAGTCTCTTACATGCTTGTGAGGCGCCCGCATCATCTGGGGCATCTTTTCAAAGATTGCCCACACTAAGAAGGCTTGCATGCCATTCCCTAAGAACCCTCGAATTGCGATCTCCTCAGCAGATACCGTTTCCGCCTACAGCGGAGATTGTTTGAAGACAGAACTGCGTCCGGTGTGCATAGAATCGCGCGGAATGGAAAGTTCGTGAGTTCTCATGCACACACCGAAGCAAGTCTACTCCCAATCGCCAGCAGACGAACGCCACGTTTTAGCTTCCGCGTCCCAAACACTGGCCGTGACGCAAGGCGTTGGGTTTATTCCGTCGCAATTGGATCCATGAATATCTGCCA